>JARLIT010000326.1 GCA_031291575.1 Ancalomicrobiaceae bacterium | reverse complement strand
CCGCACGCACCAGCTTCTGCATGAGGAAGACCTCCTCGTTGGTGCAGCGCGAGGAGGTGATCGCCCCGACCGCCTCGCGACCGTACGCCGCCTGGATCGCCTTGAACCGCTCGGCGGCATGGGCGATCGCCGCCTCCCAGGAGACCTCGCGCCAGGGATCGGTGATCCGTTCGCGGACCATCGGAGTGACGATCCGGTCCTTGTGCGTCGCATAGCCGTAGGCGAAGCGGCCCTTGACGCAGGAATGGCCCTCGTTGGCCTTGCCCGCCTTCAACGGCAGCATGCGCACGAGTTTGTCGCCTTGCATCTCCGCCTTGAACGAACAGCCGACGCCGCAATAGGCACAGGTGGTGACGACCGAATGATCGGCCTGCCCCATCTCGATGACCGACTTCTCCTGCAAGGTCGCGGTCGGACAGGCGTCGACGCAGGCACCGCAGGAAACGCATTCCGAGGAGAGGAAATCGCTGCCGCCGGCCGAGACGCGGGCATCGAAGCCGCGCCCCGCGATCGTCAGCGCGAATGTCCCCTGCACTTCCTCGCAGGCCCGGACGCAGCGATTGCAGACGATGCACTTCGATGCATCGTAGGTGAAATAGGGGTTCGACTCGTCCTTCGGCCGGGCATGGCTGGCGTCGAAATGATTGTCGCCGGCCGCATAGCGCACCTCGCGCAATCCGACGTTGCCGGCCTGGGTCTGCAACTCGCAATTGCCGTTGGCGGCGCAGGTCAGGCAGTCGAGCGGATGGTCGGAGATGTAGAGTTCCATCACGCCGCGCCTGAGCTTGGCCAATCGCGGCGTCTGGGTGCGAACCACCATTCCGGCTTCGGCAATCGTCGTGCAGGACGCCGGCGTGCCGCGCTTGCCGTCGATCTCGACGAGACACAGCCGGCAGGAGCCGAACGGCTCCAGCCGATCGGTGGCGCAGAGTTTCGGGATCGAGGTGCCGGCCAGCGCCGCCGCAGCCATCACCGAGGTGCCTTCAGACACAGTGACGACGGCCCCGTCGATCGTCAGCATCACCGTCGTTTCGGCCGACCGGACCGGCGTGCCGGTATCGCGTTCGCGGATGAGCGTCATGGTCGTTTCCCCGGTTCCGCCGCTGGCGCGCGCGGGCTCCTCACTCGGCTGCCGTTCTGAAGGGGCGGCGGAAATCCGCCCCAAAATGCCGGATCGCGCTGACGACCGGATCGGGCGTCAGCCCGCCCATGGCGCAGAGCGAGCCGTCGGCCATCACCTCGGCAAGGTCAGCGACGAGGGCCAGGTTCCGCTCCACGTCGCGCCCGGCGATGATTGCCTCGATCGTCTCGCGCCCGCGCGTCGCGCCGAGCCGGCACGGCGTGCATTTGCCGCAACTCTCCTTGGCACAGAACTCGAAGGCGAAGCGCGCCTGCTCGGCCATGTCCACCGTATCGTCGAAGACGACGACCCCGCCGTGGCCGAGCATGCCGCCCCTGGCCGCAAACGCCTCGTAGTCCATCGGCGTATCGAGCATGTCGGCGGAGAAATAGGCCCCGAGCGGCCCCCCGACCTGTACCGCCTTGATCGGCCGGCCCGAGAGCGTGCCGCCGCCGAAATCGTGGATCAGTTCGCCGAGCGTCAACCCGAACGCCTTTTCAACGAGACCGCCGAATTTGATGTTGCCGGCGAGTTGGAACGGCAGCGTGCCGCGCGACCGCCCCATGCCGAAATCGGCGTAGGCCTCGGCCCCTTCCGCCAAGATAGTCGGCACCGCCATCAGGGATAGGACGTTGTTGATGACGGTCGGCTGCCCGAACAGGCCTTTCAGCGCCGGCACCGGCGGCTTTGCCCGGACGATGCCGCGCTTGCCCTCGAGGCTTTCCAGCATCGAGGTCTCCTCGCCACAGATGTAGGCGCCGGCCCCGAGCCGTGGCACGATGTCGAATGCGTGGTCGGAGCCCTCGATCGCGCGGCCGAGATAGCCTTCAGCCCGGGCGATCTCGACAGCCTTCGAAAAGGTGCGGAAGGCGTGGCCGTATTCGGAGCGGATATAGACGTAGCCGATGCTCGCCCCGACCGCGAGCCCGGCGATCGTCATGCCCTCGATCAGGCCGAAGGGATCGCCCTCGAGCAGCATGCGGTCGGCGAACGTGCCAGAATCGCCCTCGTCAGCATTGCACACAACGTATTTCTGTTGCGTCGGCGCGTTCAGCACCGTCCGCCATTTGAGGCCGGTCGGGAAACCGGCGCCGCCACGGCCCCTGAGCCCAGAGCGCGTCACTTCCTCGACGATCTCAGCGCCGGAGAGTTTCAAGGCCGCCTCGAGGCCGCGCCAGCCGCCGTGGGCGCGATAGTCGGCGGTCGACAGGGGATCGACGATGCCTGAGCGCGAGAACGTCAGCCGCTCCTGATGGGCGAAGAACGGCAGGCCCTCCGGGGGTCCAAGCCGCAGCGGGTGGTGTCCGCCGGAGAGGAAATGCGCATCGATCAGCGAAGCAATGTCGGCCGGCGTGACCGGTCCATAGGCGACACGGCCGACGAGGGTCGCCACTTCCACCATCGGTTCGAGAAAGAAGGCGCCGCGCGAGCCGGTGCGCACGATGTCCGCCGCAATGCCGCGCATCGCCAGTTCGTGCGCCATCGCCTGCGCCACGCGGTCGGCCCCGACCGACACGGCCGAGGCATCGACGGGGATGAAGATCCTCGGGATCATCGCGGCTCTCTCGCCTCCGCGACCAGGCCGTCGAGCGTCTTGGCGTCGACGCGGCCGATCAGTTCGCCGTCATAGAGGACCGAAGGTCCGAGCGCGCAATTGCCGAGGCAGAAGATCTCTTCGACCGTCAGATCTCCGTCGGCCGTCGTCGCACCGGTTGCGAGCCCGTGGCAGATGTCGAGATGGTCGACGAGCGCGCGGCAGCCGACCGCCTGGCAGGCCTCGCCGCGGCAGATCTTGAGGACGTGCCGGCCCGCCGGATGATCGCGGAAATCATGGTAGAAGGAGACGACGCCATGCACCTCGGCGCGCGACACATTCAGCCTGTCGGCGATGATCGGCACGGCGGCCGCGTCGACGTAGCCGAAGGCGGCCTGCAGATCGTGCAGGATCGGCAGCATGGCGCCGGGTTCCTGGCCCCGCGCCGCGACGATGCTGGCCGCCGTCGCCTCGTCCCACGGCGCCGGTCGCGACGCCTGCCCTTCGCTCATCGAGCGGTCTCCCCTGGTCAATCGGCCGGACGCCGCGCCGTCGCCGGCCACATCATCCGACTTACGAGAATGCCCGTAAAGTGAATTACGGACAAATCGGTTTGATCGCACCTTCGTCCGAATTTGCCAGTGGCATCCGTCTCGATCCGACGCCGGCACGGCGAAAACCGTCAGCGGCCGGGCGCGTGCGTTCGCCTTGGTGCGGGGTTCCGTTGGCGGACGTCGGAGGGTATGGTCCGGCCCCACCCAGACCCTCGCGTCGAGACCGAGCCGGAGCCCCATGAGCCGTTTTCCTACGAGATCGTTGCGCGCCGATGCTGGCGACGATCACGCTATCGCACTTGCCGTCATCGCCATCGCCACGCTTGCGCGTTTCGCCTTCTCCGCCGTGATGGACTACGGCGTCGACGAGGCCTATGCGGTTTCGGTCGCCCGGACCTTCCAATGGTCCTTCTTCGACCATCCGCCGCTCGCCTTCTGGACGGTCGGCCTGATGGAGTGGCTGTTCGGGACGCTGGCGCCGCACTGGCTGCTACGGCTGCCCTTCGTCCTCGCCTTTTCGGTCACGACCTATCTCGTCTTCGACCTGACCCGTCGCTTGTTCGACGCCCGCTCCGGGCTGTGGGCGGTCGTCACCCTGTCGACGGCGCCGTTCTTCTTTGCCTCCGCCGGCACATGGCTCGTGCCCGACGGACCGGTCGACCTGTGGCTCGCCGCCACCGCCGTTCTTCTCGCCCGCATCCTCTTTGCCGACTTGACCAAGTCCGAGATCGCCGAAACCTGGCTCTTCGCCGGCGTGACCTTCGGCCTGGCAGCCCTGTCGAAGTACCACGCCTTCCTGTTCGCCGCCGGCGCCGTCGCCTTCATCGTCGCAAGTCGCCATCGCAGCCTTCTCGGCGAGAAGGCGCCGTGGATCGCCGGCCTGATCGCGGCGATCATCATCACGCCGCTGATCCTGTGGAATGCCGAGAACAGCTGGATCTCCTTCGCCTTCCAGTCGGGACGCGCCGGCGTGACCAAGGACTTCCAGCCGCTGAACGTCGTCCAGTCGCTCGTCGGACAGGCGGTCTATCTCTGGCCCTGGACGCTGATCGGCCTCGGCGTGGCGCTCGTCTCGCCGCTCATCTATCGGCCGGCGTGGCTTGGCGGCGCCGGCGAGCGCGAACGCGCCGTGTTCCTCGCTTCACTCGCCCTGCCGGCGGTCGCTCTCTTCACGCTTGCCCCAATCCTCGGTTCCAAGGGCCTGCCGCATTGGCCGATGCCCGGCTGGCTGTTCGCCTTTCCCCTGCTCGGCCGATGGCTCGCAGACCTGGAGACACGCGGCAGCCGCGGCCCGGCCACATGGCTTAGCCTCTCCGCAGGGCTGTTGACCGCCGCCGCGCTCGCCGTGACGGTGTTGCTGCGCTCGGGCGCGGTCGCCGCCTGGGCGCTGGCGACCCCGGGCCTGCTCGACGGTCCCGCCTACCTGAAACCACTTTACGAGGAGGCGGGCGAATGGCGGGGGCTTACTGCCGCGCTCGCCGACCGCGGCATCACCTTCAAGGACAATCAGTTCGCCGTGGCGCTCAACTGGCGCGAGGCGGCCCGCATCGGCACCGTCCTCGGCGGCTCGGTCGACATTGCCGCCTTCGACAAGGATCCCCGCGGCTTCGCGTTTCTGACCGACCAGCGGGCGCTTCTCGGCCGCGATGCCGTCATCATCGGCAAATGGCGGCCGATGATGACGATCGAGGATCGGTTCAAGGACTATTTCCGCATGATCGACCGGCCGCAGTTGATCACCGTGACGCTGGCGGGCGGCATCCCCCGCACGCTCGGCATCGCCGTGGCGCACGACCTCAAGGCGCCGTTCCCGCTACCCTACGGTGCGACAGGGCGGGACCTGCAAATGAATGCCGTCACGCCGCCACAGCCTTGAGGAAATGGGTGATCTGGCGTTCGAGCCGCATCGCCGCGTCGGACAGGACGTCCGAGACCTGGCTGACGTCGTCGACGACGCTCGACGTCTCCTGCGCCGCCGCCGAGACGTCGCTGATCCCCTTCACCAGTTCCTCCGACCCGCGCGCCACGTTCGCCGCCCGGCCGGAGATCTGCGTCGTCGTCTCGCGCTGCGCATCGACCGCGCCGGCGATCACCTGACTGGTCGCCTCGATCGCCTCAAGCGAGGCGTTGACTGTGACGATCTTGGTGACCACGCCGCCGATCTCGGTCTGGATCTGGGCGACGCTGTCGGCGATCTCTTCGGTCGCCTTGGCGGTCTGAACAGCGAGTGCCTTGACCTCCTGCGCCACGACGGCGAAGCCGCGTCCGGCGCTGCCGGCCCGCGCCGCCTCGATGGTGGCGTTCAGCGCCAGAAGGTTGGTCTGGTCGGCGATCGCCCGGATGATGTTGACGATTTCGCCGATCTTGACCGCCGAACGATCGAGCATTTCGACGCCGGCGCGGGCCGCGCGCCCTTGCGCCGCCCCAGTGGAGGTGAGTTCGGACGAGCGTGTGATCTCTTCGCCGACGTCCCTGACCGACTGCGTCAGCCCGCGCGTCGCCTCGGCGACGGCCGCGACGTCGGCGGCATCGCGCGCCGCCGTCGTCTGCACGTTGGCGGCAAAGGTGCGGGTCGAATCGGCGACGCCGGCGAGTTTCACCGCCGTATTGGTCATGTCCTGCGAGGTTCGGTTGACGATCCCCATGATCGTGTTGACCTCGCGCCGGAATGCTTCGATCGCCGCCTCGATCTCCTGCGCATGGGTCTGCCGCTCGGCCAGACGGCGAGCTTCGTCGGCTTTCAGCCACTCGGCCTCGGCAAGCGATAGACGCAGCTGCTCGAGCGCGCGCGCGATCGTGCCGATCTCGTCGCCGCGCTCGCGGTTCGGAACTGTCGCCGCGAGATCGCCCGCCGCAATCACCTCGACGGCGCGCGTGATGGCACCGACCGGCCGGGTGATGCCCAACCCGAGGCGCCAGGCGACATAGATGAAGATCGCCATCGCGGGCACACACACTGCGGCGATGACGGCGACCGTCGACAGCATGGCTCCAACCGCATCGGACACCGGCGCAGTGGCCCCGACGATCCAGTGCCAGACCGGGCTAGACTGGGCGACAACGACGTCGGCCGCGATGATGGAGCCGAGACCCGATCCATGTTCGAGCCGGAGGACGCCCTTTCCAGCCGCCACACCGGCCTTTAGTTGATCGAGAGCTGCTGGCGGGATCTGTCCGCCCGGTGCCGTGCCGTCGACCAGCACACCACCGTCGGCACCGATCGCCACGACGCCATCGATTGCTGTGCCGCGCATCGCCGTCAAGTCGGCGATCGCCTCCTTCTGCGCCGCGGCAAGCGTCATCTGCCCGGACTCTGCCGCCTTCTCGTACGACTGGACCAGCGATATGGCGGAGACCGACAGCGCACGCGCCTGATCGGTCTTCATCGCCACCATGGCGGCACCGAACTGCACCAGCGCGAACAGGGTACCACCCCCCATCAGCGCAATGGCCATCAGCACAACCATAATGAAGCGGAATGCCAATGACATCTTGCCAATCGCAGTCATTCGCATCGGATGTCGCCCACGTTTCTTGCCGTTATTCTATTCCGGGCAGCCGATCTCTAGGCACTTGGTCGGGCTGTTCGCGCCTCACGCCGGGCAGATCTCAAGAAGATCCGCCGAGGCATGGCCAATAATGCTTAGGGCAGCACACATAATAATTCGTAAATCCCATATTGCGACAATAGTTCAATAGGATACAGAGGTCGCTGCGCAGTCCTGAGCGAATTGCCGGTGGTGGTTCGAGCAGACGACGGCACTCTACCTGTCTCCACGACTCATCCCGCGCTGGCAACAGTGCCATCCTTCCGCTAGGCAGACGGAACGCTGCGGCAGATCGCCGCAGTCCAGCGCCCCGAGGACCAGACCGATGCAGCTACCCGTCCTCGTCCCCGGAACGCTGATCAAGCGCTACAAGCGCTTCCTCGCCGACGTCGATCTCGACAACGGCGGCGTCGTCACGGCCCATTGTGCCAATTCCGGCTCAATGCTCGGCTTGCAGACGCCGGGAGCCCGCGTGCATCTCTCCCACTCGCCCGATCCGAAGCGCAAACTCGCCTATTCCTTCGAACTCGTCGAAGCGCACGGCGGCCTCGTCAACGTCAATACGGCCCGCGCCAACGGCGTCGCCGCCGAGGCGATCGCCGCCGGTCTCCTGCCAACGCTCGCCGGCTATGCGACTCTCCGGCGCGAGGTCGCCTATGGCGCCAATTCGCGCGTCGACATCCTGCTCGACGATCCTGGCCGCGGGCGCGCCTACGTCGAGGTGAAGAGCGTCACCCTTGCCCGCACCCCGGGGCTGGCCGAATTCCCCGATGCGGTGACGGCGCGCGGATCGAAGCACCTCGCCGAACTCTCCGACATGGTCGCCGAGGGCCACCGCGCGATCATGCTCTACGTCGTTCAGGTGCCCGGAAGTACACGCTTTTCCACCGCTGCCGACATCGATCCCGCCTATGCGCGGGCCTTCGACCGGGCGCGCGCCGCCGGCGTCGAGGCGATCGCCGCTTTGGCCGAGATCAGTCTTACGGCGATCGCCATCACCGCGACGATCCCGATCGTCTGAGCCGGCCGGTCGAGCCCCGGCAGCCCGTCCACCCATTCCCGGTTGCCAACCCTAGACGATCGGCTTTGGCATTTTTGCCGGCGATCGATTATATCTCCTCTATCAGCTCGCCGCTTTGCCCTGTCAGGATCAAGCAATGACCACCTACGTCGATGTCGCCACCCAGCCGCTGAAGAACGACGGCAAGATCCACCTCTACGGCGCGGACGGCTTTGCCGGCATGCTCGCCGCTGGCCAGCTCGCGGCCGAATGCCTGGATCTCCTATCGGATCTCGCCAAGCCCGGGGTGACCACCAACGAAATCGACGACTTCGTCTACAAGTTCGCCCTCGACCATGGCGCCTTGCCGGCAACGCTGAATTATCGCGGCTATACCAAGAGCTGCTGCATCTCGATCAACCACGTCGTCTGCCACGGAATCCCCAACGACAAGCCGTTGCGCGAAGGCGATATCGCCAATATCGACGTCACCTTCATCCTCGACGGCTGGCACGGCGATTCCTCGCGCATGTATCTGATCGGCGAGGTCAAGCGCGCCGCCGAGCGGCTGGTCGAAGTCACCTACGAATCGCTGATGCGCGGCATTGCCGTGGTGAAGCCTGGCGCCACCACCGGCGACATCGGCTTCGCCATCCAGGATTTCGTCGAGCGCGAGCGCTGCTCGGTGGTGCGCGACTTCTGCGGCCACGGCGTCGGTCGCCTCTTCCATGATGCGCCGAATATCCTGCACTACGGCACGCCCGGCGAAGGCATCGAGCTGAAGCCCGGCATGATCTTCACCATCGAGCCGATGGTGAACCTTGGTCGCTACAACGTGAAGATCCTCTCCGACGGCTGGACCGCCGTCACGCGCGACCGGTCTTTGTCCGCCCAGTTCGAACACACGGTCGGCGTAACCGAAACTGGCTGCGACATCTTCACCCTGTCGCCGAGAGGCTATACGCTGCCGCCCTATCGCTGAGGTCAGCGGCATTCAGGACAAGGGCGCCATGAACGGCTTCGACGAGTCCCGGCCTCCTCGACCGATCAAGTCCACCCCCGTCGACGCCGGCTCGGAGCCGCATTGGCATGGCCATCGCGAGCGGCTGAAGGAACGCTTCCGCCTCTCCGGTGCCGATGCGCTGCCCGACTACGAACTCCTCGAACTCGTGCTGTTCCGCTCAGTCCCGCGCCGCGACGTCAAAGGCCTAGCAAAGGAACTGATCGCTCGCTTCGGCTCGTTTGCGGAAGTGCTGTCGGCGCCGGTGGAACTCCTTGTTGAAGTGAAGGGCGTCGGCGAGGCGGTTGCGATCGATCTGAAGCTCATCGCCGCCGCCGGCCAACGGCTCGCCAAGGGCGAGGTGAAGAAGAAGACCGCGCTCGGCTCCTGGGCCGACGTCATTGCCTACTGCCGCGCCGCCATGGCGTTCGAGATGCGCGAACAGTTCCGCATCCTGTTCCTAGACAAGCGCAACGGCCTCATCGCTGACGAAGTGCAGCAGACCGGCACGGTCGACCACACGCCCGTCTATCCCCGCGAGATCGTCAAACGGGCGCTGGAATTGTCGGCAACCGCCGTCATCCTGGTGCACAACCATCCCACTAATACCTGTTTGGTCACGCTTGATCACGCTTATCTACATTGAATCATCGTGGCTTTTATGGATTGCGTACAGGGGGCGGCTTTGGCAAACTAGGGATGGTTTTAGGGGCAGCAGACCACCTCCATATCCCGAATGCTGATCCCTGTTTTCGTTGACCGATCCCACTTCCCGAGAGGGAGAAACGCCATGCCGAGCCTCACCGATACCGCCATTCGGCAAGCCTTGAAGCGTGTTGAGACCAGCAGGAAACAGGAGAATCTCGCGGATGGCGAGGGGCGCGGTACCGGCCGGCTCGTGCTAGTCCTCAAGCCCATGCCCAAACGGGTCACCGCGGATTGGATGGCCCAGCAATGGCGCGATGGAAAACGCACCAAGAAGAAGCTCGGCGCCTACCCGTCGATGTCTCTTGCTCAGGCGCGCGAGATCTTCAAACGCGACTTCGCCGACGTCATCCAGAAGGGTCGCAGCATCAAGATTGCGACGGACATGCGACCTGGAACCGTGGGCGACCTCTTCCAGGGTTATGTCGCCTCACTGAAGACCACCGGCAAACCGTCCTGGAAGGAAGCCGAGAAGGGCCTCAACAAGATTGCCGGCACGTTGGGGCGAAACCGCCTCGCCAGAGAGATCGAGTCCGAAGAGGTCGTAGAACTGATCCGGCCGATTTATGAGCGCGGTGCCCGATCAATGGCGGACCATGTCCGGTGCTACATCCATGCCGCCTACAGCTGGGGCATGAAGTCGGACAACGACTATCGGAACACCTCTACCCGCCGTTTCCGCATCCCCTACAATCCGGCGGCGGGCATTCCCACCGAGCCCAAAGTCCAGGGCACGCGCTGGCTCACCGAGGAGGAGTTTGTTCAACTCTACCGTTGGCTCGAATGCCCCGACACACCAGTTCATCCGGCTTATCCTCGTGCCGTACAGATCATCATGTTGACCGGGCAGCGGGTCGAGGAGATTGCCCGCCTGCATGTAGACCAGTGGGATGCCAAGGAACGGATCATTGACTGGTCCAAGACGAAGAACCTGCAGCCGCATGCCGTACCGGTCCCGTCACTCGCTGCCGAACTCATCGAGTCGATCACACCCAACGAGTACGGCTGGTACTTCCCTTCGGCGAAGGATCCGTCGAAGCCGGTCAGCCATGCCACGCTTTACAGCTTTGTCTGGCGTCAGCGGGATCGCGGCGTAATCCCGCAGGCCACGAACCGCGATCTCCGCAGGACATTCAAGACTTTGGCCGGAAAAGCCGGCGTATCGAAAGAGATCCGCGATCGCCTTCAGAACCATGCTCTGCAAGACGTCAGTTCGAAGCACTATGACCGGTGGAACTACATGGCGGAGAAGCGCGCTGGCATGGCGAAATGGGACAAGTACGTGCGTGGGATACTGGCCAGAAAGAAGCTGAGGACAGCGGCATAGCGCACCACCCAAATATCTGAATGGCGCTGCGGGGGGCGTTTGGAATTAATGCAATCGTCTCCATAGGAGAGCGTATTCGCCACACTGTCTGCGGCGAATACAGCGGATGATCTCCGCACGCTCATTTTGCACACCGCGAACCGGTCGGAATCGTCGCCATGCCCACCGAGGGCGTATTGGCATCGATATCAAATCCAGATGAGGGGCGGACCGCTGCGGCAACTGAAGAAGAAGAATGTCCGAGGTCGAACCAGATTGCGCCCGCTCGATGCCCTAGAGGGCGGTGATATGACTGTTCTGGCGCATTCCAGCAGAAGCGAAGAAGCCGCAACACTCGCCTCGCGCTCCACAGGTTGCACATTCGGCGACAAATTCGTTCTTCCAGTCACTGATCGACTTTCTCGAAAAGGATCTAACGGGCTGTTCGAGTAGACATGAAGGAAGGTTATAGATCGAGACATTCATTCCATAGTCGTAAAGACGAAGAACAGCCTCCGACAGAACACTCCTATAGTTCCACGGATCGATCCAAAGAGAATCAATATTCGCGCGAGCGTAGCCAGTAAGCTCCAGTCCCATAAACGCTATGTGCTCTACAAAAGTCAAATTTCGGAAAATGAAGTTAGCCAATCGCGTAAGCTGGGTAAAGTTTTGGCGGTGAACAACAACTCGTAACTCAATTCGGACGCCAGCCTCCTTGAGGTTGTATAGTCCAGCGACGGTCTCGTTGAAGGCTCCCTTGGACTGAACGACATAGTCGTGCGTGGCTGGAGAGGGCGAATAGAGAGGAATACCCAGGACCAACCGTGGGTGTCCGATAGCTCCAAGCCGTCTTGCGGCAGAGGCATCCACGAACTGACGACCATTCGACAATACATGCAGGTCCGTATTCGGCAGATAGGACGATGCCAACTGAATCAGGTCCAAAAATCGTCCGCCCAGTAGAGCCGGTTCTCCGCCTGTAAAGCCTATTGCGTCGGTATTCTCCGGCACGAGCTTGATGACTTCCTCAACTTCGTCCCCAAGGTAGTCGTCCAGCACGTTCTTCGGCGGCTGAGAGCACATTAGGCACAGATTGTTGCAACGCTCCGTCAGTAAAAAGTAGTTCATTGGCGCGTTCTTGCGAAAAAGCACGCGGATTTCGCCAATCTCACCTATACGGACAATGTCTCCGTCGCCGAGATATAGTAGTTGTTCTGGCAGAGCCCATATACCGTGATCATAGCCCGTGGCCGGCACATAATCGCCCAAGCAGAGCCCGGCGGCGAACGCTGGCGGAAATTTTCCGTCCTTCGAAAGAAAGCACTCCTGCTTCGCCAAGACGCCGGGCCGCTTATCGTCAGTCGACAGGCGGAAAATCCGGCTGCCACGCCGCGCTGGCTCCTTTAGGCCTATGCCATAGCCTTGAAGCGCGATCATCGGATGCTCCAGCGACGTAGAGTTCTGGAGTCCGCCGAACCGCCTTCTACGATGCTCATCAGTCGCTTTATTACGTGCATGTTTCTCTCGCAGAAGCCTGAGAGAGGTTTGAAGCCGACAAAGTCGCCCTGAGTAGCATGGTGGTAAACAGGCTCTGCACCGCAGTAGGGCTCATACACGCAATCGGAGCACATAGGTACAGAACCAGTGAAAGACCTCTCCAGGGGCTCAAGCAGCTCATCTGACGTAAATATTTCATCATAGCTATTGGCGTGAACATTTCCGAGGCGAAATGTTTCGTCTCCCATTTCCGCTCGCATTCGGCCTTCATCGGAAGCGTAAATGTTGCCGTTATAATTATAAACGACTGCGGCAATTCCAATTCCGGCAGGACTCATAAGGTCAACGTAGCCAGGGGAGAACGGTGTGAGCATCTTCTTCAAGATAGTGCTGCTGTAAAACTCACTGAAATCGACACCGAGTCGATTGAGCTGGAGAATATACTCCAATCCTTCATCGTAAAAATCGAGCCAGCGCCGAGTGTCATACTTCGAATAGGTTTTGGTTTTAATCGCGAATCCGTAAGGGGAAAGAGGGCGCAGGAAAATGCCTGGGAACCCCATCTCTACGTAGGTATCCACAATGTCTTTCACACGGCCGAGACTAGCTTCGGTCGTCGTCATAAGAGCGCTGACGCTGCTGCGGCCTAAGAAACGTCGGGTAAGATCGACACCAGATGCGACGCGCTCAAAGCTATCCGCGCCCGACATGGGTCGATTAAGGTTGTGGAGATCCTTGGGGCCGTCCAACGATGTGGAAACACTCACGTCAAATTCTTTGCAAAATTGCAGCATATCGTCGGTGATGCGACTTAAATTCGTTGCGATTACAAACGAGACATTCTTATTGTGCTTGGAGGCTAGAGAGACCGCGTATTTTGTAATGAACTCAACTGACGCAAAGTTCAGTAGTGGCTCACCTCCCTGGTATTCGATCTTTATGTCCCGCGACGGGGATCGAAAGATCAGATCCACGGCCTTGCCTGCCGTCTCGGGTGAAATATCGTACTTTTCTTTATCCTCACTTTGGCGGGAAACTTGGCAATATGGACATGAGTGATCGCAACGCAACGTTACAACTATCATATGGAGAGAAGTGAAACGCGATATATTGCTAAGTTTAGTTCTAAGCTTGACCGCAAGGAGATCCAGTGAAAGAGCGCTGGTGTCATCCACCAGAAAGCCAGCCTCTAGCAGCTTTGCGTATGCGTCGGTGTCTTGATGCAGCGTTCCTGAGATAAAATCGGAAAACGCCTGTTCTGGGATCAGCGTATACTCACCTGCCATATTCGAAAGAACGACGCTATTATTGAAAAACCGGGCGAAATTGAACGGGAGCAACCGATAAGACCCTTCGGCGACCCCGAACGACTCTTTGGGTTGGAACTTACTCAACTTTGCAACCCCGTTCGCGAAAATGCCAGAGCTAGGATTGCATTCCGCAACGGAGCCGTCTTTTCAAACAGCCGCTCTCGGAGATCTTGATCAAGAACCTCCAAGTGAAGTTGCTCGGCCATAGAATCAAGATTTCCGCCTAGCGGAGCGCCAGAACGGATAACGATGCTGCAAACGGCTTCGTTACCCTCCAATTTGAGCGTGAAGGAAATCTTGTCGCCGAGTCGATAGAGAGCCTTCTTTACCGCATCCAACGTGTAAATCTGCAGATCGAACCGAACCTCGGTTGGCATGGGTCGTCACGTCCAGTTAGCGACAATAGCTATAGCTTGAACAGTGGCTGGCATGACTGGCGTGGCTAGCATGACTGGCGTGGCCAGCAAGTACGACTCCGCTCAAGTCCGAGCGCTCAAGCACAATGCCCGAAGGAATGCTCGGTGATGGGACGGTTACGGTCGTCGGCTCCGATGAAGTCGACGCCGGTTCCACCGTTACCGCGTTAGCTTGACTATCCAGTAGCGCTATGGCCATAGCCATCGGCACAAGGAACGCTCTTTTGGCCATCTCGGTACCCCTATTGCAGGTTGATTGGCGCTTCTGACGCTAGCACTGGCGGTGCTGTTGCGGCATTAGGATGTATTCGTAAGTATCTGACCGCGTAGTGTGGCGGAGCTAAGCGTGCGTTGGGGCGAGCGGGGGCCCCCCTCCCTTGGAAGGTCAGCGTGTCGGCTGAGCCAACGGTGTCGAGCCTGGTTGTGGCAGGCCTCGTTGAGTCTGAGGACAGCGTTAATCGAACGCGAGCAGCGCTTGCAGGGTCTCTCCGATCGCCAGAAGACGGCTGTCGCTCTTGGCTGGCCCAACCAACTGGATCCCGAGGGGCAGGCCGTCCGGCATCAGGCCCGGCACCGACAGACAGGGAAGTCCGAGCAAGGTCCACAGCCGGTTGAAGCGTGGCGAGCCGGTTGAGCCGAAGCCGAGCGGAGCGACATCGGCCGCGGCAAACGTTAGGATCGCATCGATCCCTGTAAAGGCTGTGTCAGCCACAGTCCGGGCGCTGGCCGCCAACGCCAGACCGTCGGCGTACTGCCCGCTGCCGACATCGGCCGCCTGGTCCAGATAGGCGCGCAACTGCTCGCTCAAGAGTGAGTGAACCGCGCCTGGTTTGCCGGAGGCTCCAACTCCTGAGAGGATGGGGCTATGACGAACAAGACGACCAACAAGTTCTCACCTGAAGTCCGTTCCCGTGCGGTTCGGATGGTTTTGGATCATGAGGCGGAACATCCGT
>JARLIT010000325.1 GCA_031291575.1 Ancalomicrobiaceae bacterium | reverse complement strand
CGCCGCCTTGGTCATTGCCATCGCCCTCGCCTTCTGGGTGGCGATGACAATCGGCCGTGGCCTGCGTAACGCCAACGTCGTCATGCGGGCTGTGTCCGAGGGCGATCTCACCTGGCGCGCCGAAGGGCTCAGCCGCGACGAGATCGGGGAAATGCTCGGCCTCGTCGGACAGATGGTGGAGCGTTTGCGCAGCGTTGTGGGCGATGCGCTGACGGCCTCCGACAACGTCTCGTCGGGATCGCAGCAGCTCTCCGCCGCCTCCGAGCAAATCGCGCAAGGGGCGAGCGAACAGGCGGCCTCGGCCGAAGAAGCCTCCTCCTCGATGGAGGAGATGGCCTCCAATATCAAGCAGAACGCCGACAACGCGGCGACGACCGAGAAGATCGCCCGCCAGTCGGCCAAGGATGCCGAAACGTCCGGCGAGGCCGTGTCGCGCGCCGTCAAGGCGATGTCGACCATCGCCGAGAAGATCGGTATCGTGCAGGAGATCGCCCGTCAGACCGACCTTCTGGCGCTCAATGCGGCCGTCGAGGCGGCCCGCGCCGGCGAACACGGCAAGGGCTTTGCGGTCGTTGCTTCCGAGGTGAGGAAACTCGCCGAGCGCAGCCAGGCCGCCGCCACCGAGATCTCGCAGATGTCGGGCGACACGGTCAAATCCGCCCGGGAAGCTGGCGAGATGCTGAACCGTCTGGTTCCCGATATCCGCAAGACCGCCGAACTCGTCTCCGAGATCTCCGCCGCCTGCCGCGAGCAGGACATCGGCGCCTCGCAGATCAATCAGGCGATCCAGCAGCTCGACAAGGTGACCCAGCAGAACGCCGGGGCCTCGGAAGAGATGTCGGCGACGTCGGAAGAACTGGCCGCCCAGGCGGAGGAACTGCAGTCGTCGATCGCCTTCTTCAAGATCGACGACGTCAGCACCCAGGCGGTCCGCAAGCCCGCCGGGCGGGCGGCACCCAAGCCTGCGACCAAGGCGGCCGCCTCCCACACCCAGCACGCCGCCACCGCGCAGCGCCCGATGGCCTCGAGCAAGAAACCGCCGGTTTCCGCGGCTGGCCGCAAGACGACCGTCGCGGCCCAACAGGAACGCCTGCGCGGCTTTGCCCTCGACATGTCGATGGGCGGGCCGGACGCCGACGACGCCGAGTTCAAGGAGAGCGCATGATGAATCCCGGTATGACTGAAACTCAATGCGTGACCTTCGCGCTCGGTTCGGAAGTCTTCGCGGTGCCGGTCTCTGTAGTGCGCGAGATCCTCGATCATGGTGAGGTATTCCACATTCCGAACGGCCCCGCCTATCTTCTGGGCCTGAGGAACGTGCGCGGCCAGGGCGTGCCGGTCATCGACCTGCGCCTGCGCCTCGGGCTGGCGCGCACCGAAACGACGCCGCATACGCGGGTTCTGGTGGTCGACGTGCCGGTCAACGACCGAATGCTGACGCTCGGCCTCGTCGCGGATCGCGTCTTCGAGGTGGCCGCCTTTTCCTCAGGCCAGATCGAGGCGGCGCCCGACATCGGCATCGCCTGGAACTCCGACTACATCGACGGCGTCGTCCGGCGCGATTCCAGCTTCGTGGTGATCATCAGCCTCGCCCGGCTGCTGGCGTCCGCGGAAATGGCCGCGCTCGTCGCGTCCTCGACGGGGCAACGCGCGGCCTGAGCCGCAGCGGTTTCCGACACCTACCAGTCGCTGCTCGACCCTGTCGCCCGCGTCATCGCGCGACAGGGCGGGTGGAGCGAATTCGACATTCGCCTCCCGCTCGCTGCCTGACCCGTCCTTTCGCCGGCCAAGCGCATTCCAATCCCGCCATTCAGAGAGCGTCCCCCGTGAACCAGCACGCAGTCCGCCTTGAAAGCGATCCCGATTCCGATCACTTGAGCCTGCGCGACTTCCGGCGTCTGTCGCAGTTCATCAATGATTACAGCGGCATCAAAATGCCGGACGTCAAGAGGACGATGCTTGAGGGGCGGTTGCGCCGACGTCTACGCGCCACCGGGTGTACGTCGTTCTCGGAATATTGCCGATACCTGTTCGACGAGGACGGGCTCGATCAGGAAGCAGCGCAGCTGATCGACGTGGTGACGACCAACAAGACCGACTTCTTCCGCGAGCCGGCGCATTTCGAGTTCCTGCGCTACCATGGCCTGCCGGCGCTGCGGGCCCAGGGGATCAACAGCATCAGGGCCTGGAGTTCGGCCTGCTCGGTCGGAGCCGAGCCCTATACGCTCGCCATGGTGCTCGACGATTTCGCCGCGGACCATGGGCCGATGTCGTTCTTCATCCTCGCGACCGATCTGTCCACCGAGGTGCTCGCCTCGGCGCGTCAGGGGATCTATCCCCTCTCCATGCTCGATCCTGTGCCGGCCGAAATGCGCCGCCGCTACCTGCGAATCTCCGACGGTACACGGCCGGCACGCGGACCGCTGGCACGAATTATTCCAGAATTGCGTTCTGTCGTCGGATTTGCCAGGATGAATTTGATGGACGCCAGCTACCCGGTCGGTGATCCGATGCACATCATATTCTGCCGAAACGTTCTCATCTACTTCGACAAGGCTGCGCAAGCCAACGTGCTGCGCCGTCTGAGCGATTGCCTCATGCCCGGCGGCTATCTGTTCATCGGCCATTCGGAGAGCGCGACGGGTTTCGACCTGCCGCTGCGATCTGTCTCCAATACCGTGCTACAGCGCGTTTGAGCCTGCCCGACGGCTGCGGGCCCCCAGAGGCAAAGACCATGAGCAAACCCGTTCGCGTGCTGATCGTCGACGATTCCGCCAGCGTGCGGCAGACGCTGGCGCAGGTACTGGCCCAGGACCCGGATATCCAGGTGATGGGCGTCGCCTCCGACCCGTTCATCGCGGCGCGCCGCATTCAGGAAGAGATCCCCGACGTCATCACGCTCGACGTCGAGATGCCGCACATGGACGGCATCACCTTCCTGAAGAAGCTGATGGCGCAGCATCCGATCCCGGTAGTGATGTGCTCCTCGCTCACCGTCGAGGGCTCCGAGACGCTGATGCTGGCGCTCGAGGCCGGCGCGGTCGACATCATCCTCAAGCCCAAGATCGGCGTATCTGACCATCTCGCTGAAAGCGCCATGACGATCTGCGAGACGGTCAAGGGCGCGGCCAAGGCCCGCGTCGGCCGCAGGGTCAAGCCCGGCGAAGCGCCCGGCAAGGGGGCTGCGCGTGGCTACGGCGAACCGGCCCCAAAGCTCAGCGCCGACGCCATGCTGCCGCCGGCCAAGCCCGCACCCGTGGGCGGCGCCATGGCCAAGACGACCGAGATCGTCGTGTGCGTCGGCGCATCCACCGGCGGGACCGAAGCCTTGCGCGACTTCCTCGTGGCGCTGCCTGCCAACGCTCCCGGCATCGTCATCGTCCAGCACATGCCGGAAAAATTCACCGCCGCCTTCTCCAAGCGGCTGGACGGCCTGTGCGAGGTGTCGGTGAAGGAGGCCGAGGACGGTGATCCGGTATTGCGCGGCCACGTGCTGGTGGCGCCCGGCGGCCGCCACATGATGATCGAGCGCCGCGGCGCCCGCTATAACGTCTCGGTCAAGGACGGGCCGCTGGTCTCCCGGCACCGGCCCTCGGTCGACGTCCTGTTCCGCTCGGCGGCACGCTCGGTCGGTCCGAACGCGGTCGGTGTCATCATGACCGGCATGGGCGACGACGGCGCACGCGGGCTGTTGGAAATGAAGCGCGCCGGCGCTTTCACCATCGCCCAGGACGAGGCGAGTTGCGTGGTGTTCGGCATGCCGAAGGAGGCGATCGCCCTCGGTGGCGTCGACCGCATCGTCGATCTCGACAGTATCGCCCGCGAAGTGCTGTGGGCACAGACGCGCGGCTGACGGCTCCGCGTGCAATCTGTCGGCGCGGCGTCCCTCGAATGCGCGGGAAGCGGCACGGTGGCGGATTCTCCTGCACGATCATCGATGTTTTGCATGCGTGACAGCGCAGGCAGGCTTTTCCTCCCGCCGACCTTCGGCTATCGTCCGCACCCTTAGCTGTTCGTCTTGCAATCTGTGGTCGACGCTGATTTGTAGGAGCGTCCTGATATGCGCTGCGGTCCATTCGCGCGGACGATTTCGATATCAATGGTTGTGATTTCGCCGTTGCTGACCGGCCGTCCCGCATCGGCGCGCGAGCCGATCGATCTCTGGGCAACGATGACACTGGCCGACGGCCTGCAGGGCACGGTATCCGACGACGAGTGGCGCTCGACGGTCCGCCTCGTCAACACCCTGTCGCGCGCCGTGCTCCTGCACCATCCGGTGGCCCGGCTGCCCTGCAACGACCTCGAACTCATCCGCAAGATGCAGATCGCGCTTCTTGCCAAAATGCCGGTCATCGCCATTCTGCAGAAGCCGGGCAGCATCGGCTTCGTCACCGTCATCGGCGGCAATCGGGCAGAATTCCTGTTTTCCTGCAACTATCAGGCAAGCATCACCGAGTTCAGGCCATGGCTCGACAGAGGTGCCATCGATGAGCGGACGGTGTCACTGATGGCCGATCTCGTCGCCGACGACTTCGACAACGAGGCGGCCGAGAACAAGGCTGCCATCCGGCAATGCATTGCTGCCAATTTTGGCCGCAACAGCGTCATCTCGGCCTTCTGCGACGGTCCAGCGCCCGCCGCCCGCGGCGGCAGCTATTTCATCGGCATATCGTCCAGCTCGCACAAGTGGGAGTAGGCGCGGCTGCGGCCAAGCGCCGATCCGCGGTCAAGCCGGCAGGATTCCCCTCCCTCAACCGGACCGCAGCGGAAGCCGAACCGTCGGTGATCGACCGTTTCGACGATTGAAGTTTCCGAGTTCCCCTCATACTGTGCGGCAACCACGCTGGAACTGCCCCCCGATCGCTGGGCGCAGCCGATAGGCTCGTCCCGAGTTTTCAGATGCTAACTTACGCATTCGACGATATGCAGAGGCTGCTCGCCCAGCCGACGTTCGATCTCTGTGTACGGGAGTTGGCGCGTGGCTTCGCGGCAATCAGGGAAGCCGAACCGCGCATCGGATCGCAATTCGCCATCCAGCAGCGCTGG
>JARLIT010000324.1 GCA_031291575.1 Ancalomicrobiaceae bacterium | reverse complement strand
GGAGCTTCAGGCCCTCCGGCGCGACGGTGAGGATCTCCTCGCCCTTGAACGTGTCGAGCGAGACATGCTCGCCGCTCAACTTCTTGAACGGCGTCTCGTCATGACCGAGCGGCAGAAGGGGGCTGAGTTCGAAGGGGGGAGTCTGATCGGACATGCCAACTCCAAAACGGTTCGGCTCCAACGACGGCTCGTTGCAGAGCGATCCTCAGTCGTCGGATTCTTTAGGGATCACGATGTGCAGAGGCGCAAAATGCTGAATTGGAGTGGACGGCCTTATCGGTCGCGCCATTCTTGACTGGTTTCTTGTTATCAATCAGGCTGCGCGGACGTGCTGAAAGGCGAACTCTGAATTGGCCGGGATACTGGCCCTCGCGAGCAAGGCGGCCGGGCACTGACCCGGCCGCTTGCACCAACTGATCAGAGGGTCCGCGGTCCGGCTCAGTAGGTGTAGAACATCTTCTGGATCGCTTTGGTGTCGGTCGTCTTGGTCAAGGCCAACATCAGCAGAATGCGCGCCTTCTGCGAATTGAGCGTATCCGAGACGACGAAATCGAGTTCGTCGTCGTTGGCTTCGCCGTTACGCGCCACGATGCCGTTGCCGACGCGCGAGGAGCGCACCACGATGACGCCCTTCTTGCGGGTCTCGATCAGACTTGGCTTGATGCCGGCGCCGACGCTGCCGTCGCCGACGCTCGCAAAGACGATGCCCTTGTCGCCGTGCGCCACGAAGGCGTCGAGCGCGATCGGATTGATGTTGGCATAGCCGTAGATGATGTCGACGTCTGGCAGCTTGTCGAGATTGGAGACATCGAACTCGGACTCGGTCGTATGCTTGCGCAGCGACTGGCGATAGAAGTGCGGCGCGTTGTCCTGCATGTAGCCCAACAAGCCGAGTTCGGACGTGCGGAAGGTACTGGTGAGCGACGTGTTGGTCTTGGTGACGTCGCGAGCGGCGCTGATTTCGTCGTTCATGGCGATCATCACGCCCTTGCCGACGGCATCCTTGGAGCCGGCGAGCAAAACGGCATTATAGATGTTGATCGGACCGTCGGCGGAAATGGCTGTGGCGGGCCGCATGGCGCCCACCATCACGACGGGCTTGTTGCTCTTCACCGTCAGGTCGAGGAAATAGGCGGTTTCCTCGAGCGTGTCGGTGCCGTGGGTGATGACAATACCGTCGACGTCAGACTGGGCGAGCAGTGCGTTGACGCGCTTGGCGAGCTTCAGCCAGTGGTCGTTGGTCATGCTCTCGCAGGCGATCTGGAAGACCTGCTCGCCCTTGACGTTGGCGACCTTCTTGATCTCCGGAACCGCATCGATGAGGGCATCGACGCCGACCTTGGCGGCGGTGTAGCCGACAGTCGTCGTGCTATTCGCGCCGCTGCCGGCGATGGTGCCGCCGGTTGCCAGGATCATGACGTTGGGCAGATGCCCTGGATCCTGCGCCAGCGCGGGCGTGTAAGCGGCAAGCGAAAGTGCGATGACCGACAGAAATGCGAGCTTGGCTTGGGGAGAACTCATGAGCGTTTCGTCCTGTTGGAGTTTCTTGCGTGCCGAAAACGGCAGCCCCTGCCTTGCAGCCGCAGGCAGAAGCGCATGCCCCTTCGCAATGCCTGTGCCACGCCACGCGCTCGTCAATGCCCGGATAACACACTGATTTTGCGGTATAAAATCCATGTGTTCGCGGAGCTCTATTCGGCAGACCGAACAAAGCAGCCGTGTCTGCAACACGCGTCGGGTCGGTCGGACGGGCAGATCTCCGTCCGGCATGGCCGCCAAGCGCGGACCCAACACCCGTCGACGCAGCAGAAGCCATTGATGCAGCGAGAAAAAGGAGCCCGTCGCACACCGCGTGAGCGGAATTCCCAACGGGGCAAGAGCCGCGATCCGGCAGTCCGAACGGTGCGCCAGTCGCGTTTCGGGATTCCGAATGCGGTTTTGCGGTTCAGCGAGCCCCGGGGACGGTTGCCTAACCCCGCGACGTTTGCCGGGCGTTCCAGCGATCGTCGCCGACGTTGCTGGCCATAAGGTTGCCCGCCTGTCCAACCCGGTTCCGATCACTTCGCCAAGTCATCTGCGATCGTGCGGATCCGGCGCATTCGCCCGGCCGAATTCGTGAGAGCAAGCCATTCGGCAATCCGAATGTCATGCCGCGCTGTGGAAAAACCGTATTTGTTTGCAGAAGGTTACTTGAAGTCTTGCGGCCTGCGGCTGGTCGGCACGGGCCTCGTCTGATCCGCCATTCGCGCGCCTCGGCTTTCGATCATTCGGGCATCCGAATGGCAATCGATGGCTCGCTATAATCGTATATAGTTTTCAACGCGTTAGCGCGGACCGCCGAGGCCCAGGTCTGGCACGTAGCTTGCGAATAGTGTCCCGACACCCGCCCGAGACGGGGTCAACTAGGGAGAGACACATGCCTTTGGACCATCCCCGCATCGAGCACGACCTCCTCGGCAACAAAGAAGTCCCCGGCGAAGTCTACTATGGGGTGCACACGCTGCGCGCGGTCGAGAATTTCCCCGTCACCGGGACACCTATCGCGCACTATCCCGATCTCATCCACGCGCTCGCCGACATCAAGCACGCCGCGGCGCGAGCGAACGCGGAACTCGGGCTATTGCCGCACGATCTGGCCGAGGCGATCGTCGCCGCCTGCCGCGAGGTGAAGGCCGGCCGTTTCCACGATCAGTTCGTCGTCGATGTGATCCAGGGTGGCGCCGGCACGTCGACCAACATGAATGCCAACGAGGTAATCGCCAACCGCGCGCTGGAAATCCTGGGCGCCAAGCGCGGCGACTACGCGCGACTGCACCCGAACGAACACGTCAACATGAGCCAGTCGACCAACGACGTCTATCCGACGGCGTTGAAGGTGGCGACCTACGTCAGCATCTTCCGCCTGGTTGATGCCATGGCGCATTTGCGCGCCGCCTTCCAACGCAAGGCCGACGAGTTCCACGACATCCTGAAGATGGGCCGCACCCAGTTGCAGGACGCGGTGCCGATGACGCTCGGCCAGGAGTTCTCCACCTATGCCGTCATGCTTGAAGAGGACGAAGATCGGTTGAAGGAAGCCGCCCTCCTCATCCGCGAAATCAACCTCGGTGCGACGGCCATCGGCACTGGCATCAATGCGCATCCGAACTACGCCGGGATCGTTTGCCGGCATCTCAGCGAGATCAGCGGCGTACCCGTCGTCACCGCGCCGAATCTCATCGAAGCGACGCAGGACTGCGGCTCGTTCGTCCAGTTGTCCGGCGTGCTGAAGCGCGTAGCCGTGAAGCTGTCCAAGGTGTGCAACGACTTGCGCCTGCTGTCGTCCGGCCCGCGCGCCGGCTTCGGCGAGATCAACCTGCCGGCCCGCCAGGCGGGCTCGTCGATCATGCCTGGCAAGGTCAATCCGGTCATCCCGGAAGTGGTCAACCAGATCGCCTTCGAGGTGATCGGCAACGACCTCACCGTGACAATGGCTGCCGAAGCCGGGCAGTTGCAGCTGAATGCCTTCGAGCCGATCATCGCGCACAGCCTGTTCAAGAGCATCACGCATCTGCGGCAGGGCTGCATTATCCTCGCTGATGCTTGCATCGACGGGATCACCGCCAACCGCGGTCGGCTCGAGGCAATCGTGCGCGAGTCCATCGGGGTTGCGACCGCGCTCAACCCCTACATCGGCTATCAGCATGCGACCGATGTGGCAGTCGAAGCCCATCGCACCGGCAGAGGTGTTGCCGAACTGGTGCTGGAACGCGGCCTGATGACCGCCGAACAACTCGCCGATGTGTTGCGTCCAGAAGTGCTCACCCAGCCGCGCGCCATGAAGGCCGCTGGCTGACACTCCGGCCGACGTCCGGGGCGCGGGGCGCTCGGACAGTGGCCGACCGCTCCAGCCCCGCCACATCATCCGGTCCGACAAGAGACACATCAGCCCAAGGAACCCGAGACCATGCAAGCGCTCCCAGCCAGTCCGACCAAAAGTCGGCTAACGACCTGGATCCTTCTCTCCCTCATCCTCGGCATCGCCGTTGGCTATG
>JARLIT010000323.1 GCA_031291575.1 Ancalomicrobiaceae bacterium | reverse complement strand
GCTCAGTTCTTCGCCTTGTCGACCAGCTTGTTCTTGGCGATCCACGGCATCATGCCACGCAGCTTGACGCCGACGTCCTCGATCGGATGGGCGTCGTTCGCGCGGCGGGTCGCCTTGAAGCGGGCGGCGCCGGCGCGGTACTCCTGCATCCATTCCGAGGTGAACTTGCCCGACTGGATGTCCTTCAACACCCGCTTCATCTCGGCCTTGGTCTCGGGGGTGATGATGCGCGGGCCGGAGACGTATTCGCCCCATTCGGCGGTGTTGGAGATCGAGTAGTTCATATTGGCGATGCCGCCCTCGTAGATCAGGTCGACGATCAGCTTCACTTCGTGCAGGCACTCGAAATAGGCCATTTCCGGCGCGTAGCCGGCTTCCACCAGCGTCTCCCAGCCGGCACGGATGAGTTCGACCAGACCGCCGCACAGAACCACCTGCTCGCCGAACAGGTCGGTCTCGGTTTCCTCGCGGAACGTCGTCTCGATGACGCCGGAGCGGCCGCCGCCGATGCCGGAAGCGTAGGAGAGGGCGAGGTCGAGTGCGTTGCCCGAGGCGTCGTGATTGACGGCGACGAGGCAGGGCACGCCGCCACCTTTCTGGTATTCGCCGCGCACCGTGTGGCCGGGGCCCTTGGGGGCGATCATGACGACGTCGACGGTCGACTTCGGCTCGATCAGGTTGAAGTGGACGTTGAGGCCGTGGGCGAAAGCGATGGCGGCGCCGTCGCGGATGTTGGGGGCGATGTGGTCTTTGTAGATGTCGGCCTGCAGCTCGTCCGGCGCGCACATCATGATCAGGTCGGCCCATTTGGCGGCGTCGGCGACCGACAGCACCTTGAGGCCGTCGGCTTCCACCTTCTTGGCAGTGGCCGAACCGGGCTTCAGCGCGATGGCGACGTCCTTGGCGCCGGAGTCCTTCAGGTTCAGCGCATGGGCGCGGCCCTGACTGCCGTAGCCGACGATGGCGACCTTGCGGGACTTGATCAGGTTCAGATCGGCATCGGAATCGTAATAGACACGCATGTCGTTTCCTCCCTTTGGGTGGGTTTGGCGTTGGTCGGTTAGGGTCGAGTGCCGGCCGGGCCGGCGGCTCGATGTTGGGGTCCGTAGAGGGTGAGGAACTGGCTGGCGGCCTGGGCCGCATCACGGCGGATGGTGTCGGGGTCGGATGCGAGGCGTTCGCCGAGGAGGAGGCGGATCTGCACGTCTCGGGCGACGAGGCCGAAGAAGGTGCGGAACGCCGTTTCGGCGTCGTCGTAGGTGAGCAGCCCAGCAGCACGGCCGGCCTCGAGCACCGGCTTCAACCGGCGCCCCATGGCGAAGCGGCCGTGTTCGAGCACGATGGTGCCGAGCGCGCTCACCGCTGCGGCCTGGCCGATGGCGACGCGGTTGAGCGCGATCGAGGTGTCCGACGAGATCACCGTCAGCCAGTTGGCGGCATATTCCTCGAGGCGCTCGGATAGTGCGGCGAGGTCGAGGCCGTTGCCGGCCAAGGGTGCGACGCGCACCTGGGCCGCCTGCCACTGCACGGTCGCGGTGAGGAGCCCATCGCGATCGCCGAACCACTTGTAGAGCGTCTCCTTCGAGCAGGAGGCGCGGCGCGCGACCGCCGTCATGGTCAGCCGATCGCCTTCCTCGACGAGAAGCTCGAGCACGACTTCGAGCACAGCCCGCTGGCGGTCGGTCGGGGCGGGGACGACGGGTTGATCTGGGGCGAGCATCGTTTGCATAGGCGGTGGCGGGCTATCGAACCGTAACGTACGGTACTGCTACGGGAACGGCGCGCGTTCGTCAAGGGGGAAAGGCGGCCGGGGCATGGGGAACGGGGGGGACAGGTCAGAGACGGGGTAGGCAGGGAAATGAGTGCGGATGCTGCAGGAGGGGAGGGGCGATCGTTCAAGCGTCGGCGTTGAGGTCGCCGTCGGTGGCGCGCCTTGGGCTTGCGCCGTCCGAATGCCTTTGTCCGTGCAGCGCGGAGGGGGGATGCGGAGCAGAGCGTCCAACGAAGGCGCTCAGCCCTGCCGACCCTGGCATCCGCCGCGCCTCGGGGGCCGGGCGTGCGACCGTCTGCCGCAGGAGAACAAACTGGTTGACTAGGAAATCATAGCAAGATAGTTTCCTGGGAAATCACATGGGGTCACAATGTCGCCGGTTCCGCCCGTATCGGATCTCTCTGCCCATATCGGTTTCTGGCTGCGCATGGTGTCCAACCACGTGTCGCAGGCCTTCGCCGCCAAACTGGCCGGCAAGGACGTGACGGCCGCCGAATGGAGCCTCATGCGCATGCTCTACAGTCAGGAGCCAACACCGCCGAGCCGGTTGGCCGATGCCATGGGCATGACCAGAGGCGCGATCACCAAGCTCGCCGACCGGCTGATCGCCAAGGCGCTGATCGTCCGCGAAGCCAGTGCCAGCGACGGTCGTGCTCAGACGCTGGCGTTGACCGAGCGCGGAACTGCTCTGGTTCCGACTCTGGCCGCGCTCGCCGACCGCAACGATGCGGAGTTCTTCGATTGCCTGAACTCGGGAGAGCGGGAGACCCTCGTCAACCTGCTGAAAAGCCTGGTCGAGCGCCGACAAATGTCAGCAATCCCGATCGCGTGAGCCGATCGCCCCCATCACGGAGATGCAGCCATGAACGACCGCCAGATCGCGATCGCCCGGTCCTGCCTTGAGGCAGCCGAAACCAATGCGAAGTCCTTTCCCGAAATCGTCGGATCTCTGATGGATGCCGGGTTCGAGGGCTATGCGGTCGACTTCCGGCGCGCGACCGCGACCTACTATCTGCCCGATGGAGCGAGCGCCGAATTGGCGGCCCAGGCCGTCGCGACGCCCGTCGCTCCGAGCCTCGATGGAGCGCGGTTGCAGGCGGCGATCCGCGAAGCGCAGCAGTTGGTGCCGGGCTACACCTACCGCGGCTTCTGCGAGAAGGCTGCTGCGGCTGGATGTGCCGGTTATGTCGTGTCGTTCTCCGGCCGGCGAGCGCTCTATATCGGCCGCACCGCGGAGACCCATGTGGAACTGTTTCCGCCCAGCTAAAGGTTCATATCCGTGGCGCGGTAGATGGGCGGGAGGCTCGCTCATCGAAAACGGTACCACTACCGCGACAGGCCGTCTCGGGCACGACGCCGAGCGAAGCCGATGGCCAGCGCAACGCCGATGATGACGAAGCCGGCGGCGAAGGCAATCTCGCGCTCGATCGAGGCCAGAGGTGCGGAGCGCAGGAGCGCCAGCCCGACGAAGAGGTTGAGCGAGCCCCAGAGGACATTCTCGATGGCGGACGAGAGCCTGCCGGGCTGCAGCCGCGACCAGGGCGTATAGAAGCGCTCGCCGCGGACGCCGCTGACAAGGTGCGGCAGCGAATTGCACAGAAGCACGCCGGCAAGGAACAGGATCACATACGCCATGGCTGCGCCTCCGACCGAACGGGCGTGAAGGCGCCCCAACCCAGTCAAATCAGGCGGTTGGCCTTCAGGTCAAGCGATGCTCTGGCACGGCAGGTCCGGGAGAGCCGAAAGGGGGCGGTCTCGCCTGGCCAGCCCGCTCAGTTTCGACGGTGGGACTTCCGTTTCGCCCACAGGGTCTGGCCCGGCAGTCGGCCGGCAGCCCGCCTCAGTGCAGGATCTTGTACAGCTTGAAGCCGTCGCCGGAGGCCACTTCTTCGAGTTCGTCGGGATCGGGCGTCGCCGTATCCTGCGCGCCGTAGAGGACGACGATGAAGTCGTGGTTCTCTTCCCAGTCGTCCCAGTAGTTGCCGCCGTCGTCCTCGGATTCCGAGCCGACGAGCAGGCGCGATACGGTCGGCGGGAAGCCATCCTCGGTATCGACCCGGGCGCGATATTCGTCGCGCACCGTCATCACCTGCTTGCCCTTCACTGTGAAGGCGGTGGAGACCAGCGACGACCGCTCGATGATGCCGAGACAGGCGGCGTGGCTCAGGGCGTCGCGATCCGACTCGTCGCTTTCCTCGTCGTCGGCATAGGCGACGAGGATCTTCGAGCCGATCGGAACCTTGGTCAGCGCCACACGGAACTGCTCGTAGATGCGGCCGAGGTGCACCCAATGGACGCCGACGTCGACGAAACGGATGGTGGAGAAGGCGACGACGATGACGAGGAGGGCAATGCGGATCTGCTTCTCGTTCGTTTCCAGCCGTCCGAAGCCGATGAGCGTCAGCACCATGGCGATGGCGAGCCGCTGATCGCCCATGTAAGAGCCGAACAGCACGTTGGGCAGTGCCATGTAGACGGCGACTGAGATGAGCGCATAGGGCAGCGCGGCCGGGTGGAAGCGGATGAAGCGCCGCTGCACTCCCCAAGCGAAGGCCAGCGCCGCAAGCCCGATCAGTCCCATGTCGAGCGTGTCGCTGTAGATGCGGATGACGGTCATCAGGCCGTCGAGCTTTGACTGCGACGACCACTCGTAGTCGAGCGCCAGCCCCCAGGTCGGGCTCATCATCAGCAACGGCACGATGGGGATCGCCGGAACAGCCAGGGCGACGACGACCTTCAGTTCGGCAAGGCCGAAGCGGCGGCCACGGCGATACCAGTCCCACAGTTCAAAGGCGCCGATGGAGAGGCCGTAGAGGCCGACGGCGGACAAATGGCAGAAGAACAGTGCCAGGACGAACAGGGCGGAGACCACCATGCGCAGCGCCAGATGGCGCTCGCGCAACAGGATCCAGACCGCAAGTCCCCACATGCCGATGCCGACGCCGGCGAGGTAGTTGACGAGGCCGGTCAGGAAGACGCCGTTGTAGAGGAACAGGAAGCCGACCAGCGGCCATGCGTTGATGCGACGGGTGAGCGAATAGGAGATCGCCATCGGACCGGTGACGAGCAGCAGCACCATGGCGACCAGGAACGCCTGTCCGGCGACATAGACGTTCGTCAGCCGTGCCAGCATGGGAACGACCAGATCCATCGCCAAATTCGGCAAGACGCTCCAATCGATGCGGTAGAAGGCGTCGAGGAAGGGATCCTTGCCGGCTACCGCGATCACATGCATGCGCGAAAGGTGGTTGACGAAGTCGGCGAGCGGCGCGACCCGCACCAGCAGGATCGGCGTCAGCGCGCCGATCGTCAGCAGCATAAAGGCAATCGTCAGGGGGCGAGCCTGGATGAATTCGAGCGCACGATGCCGCCGCTCACCATGAATCGTCGAAATGCTCATGTTGAAATCGTCGATGCCTCAGGACGGAAGGGGGCGGGAGCGCCCAGGAGCCAAGACCGGTTGCGGTGCGCCAAGCCGCTGCTGCTTGCTGCGACGATGCTCCGAGCGGGCTCGAACCATCGTCGACGAGTCGAAAAAGCCCGCTCGCCGAACTATCAGACTGATCGCTCAGAGAGTTGGCGGGCGGACATTACGCTGGCTAGCAACACATTGATCGCAAGCATGATATGAGATCCGCACTTACGCATAGCTGACGGGGATGGCGCAAATCCAGGGATCATTGGTCCCGGAGCGCCAATTGCGCCATTTTGCCCAAAATCGGTGCGATCTGTTGCCGGCCAGCAACAGAAGGGCACACGGAAAACCTTCCGCGACGACGCTCCCGCAGTCGGCGCCGGCGTTCCTAAGCGCTTTCGGGCAGGGCGAGCGCCGCGCAATAGCGCTTCACCGCCTCGCCCATGCCGAGCAGCAGCGCATCGGCGATCAAAGCGTGGCCGATGGAGGCCTCCGCGACGAACGGGATGCGGGCGACGAGCGGCGGCAGGTTGTCGAGGGTGAGGTCGTGGCCGACGTTGACGTCGAGGCCGACGCTCCTGGCTGCTTCCGCCGTCGCAGCGAGGTCGTCGAGCGTGGCTGCCTTGGCGGCGGGCGTGAAGGTGTGGCCGTAGGGGCCGGTGTAAAGTTCGACCCGGCCGGCGCCGAGCGGGGCAGCGGCAATCGCCATCCGCGGTTCGGCATCGATGAAGATGGAGACGCGCATGCCTCGAGCCTTCAGCCGCGCGACGACGGGCGCCAGGAAGCCGGCGTAGGCCTGCGTATCCCAACCGTGGTCGGAGGTCGATTGAGCGGGATCGTCCGGCACCAGCGTCACCTGATCGGGATGCACCTCCTCGACGAGTTCGAGGAATTCCTCGGTCGGGAAGCCCTCGATATTGTATTCGCGGCCGGAATAGTCGCGGCGAATGAGATCGCGCAGCTCGAACACGTCGGTGCGGCGGATGTGGCGCTCGTCGGGCCTTGGATGCACCGTCAGGCCGTTGGCGCCGGCGTCGAGCGAAATGCGGCCGAGACCGGTGACGCTCGGCCACGGCAGGTCGCGCCGGTTCCGCAAGTGGGCGATGGCGTTCAAATTGACGGAGAGAACGGGCGAAGAATGCGCGGACATGATCGGTTCCAGCCGGGATTTCCAGGGCAGAGCTTTGGATAGCAGGATGATGGCGAGAATGCGATGGCTAAGGCCGCAGCGAGGTCCTTGCGGAAGAAGCTGAGCAACGCGCCGCCCGAAACCCGGATCCTTGCCTATTTACGGTTTGGAGCACTGATCCGGCTGCCGTGCGGTTCCATTCGACGGCATGGCACCGTAGGACTTCCGGACGGCTCCGCACGCGCGAAAAATAGCGTATGACGTCGCAGTGCAACAAACCGGGACGGAGGAGCGTATGAGTGTGGGCCAGCGTTCGCGTGCAGTGACGCCGCGCGATATTGCGCGACGAAAAGGCGGTACGCCGATCGTCTGCCTGACCGCCTACACGACGCCGATGGCACGGATCGTCGATCGGCATTGCGACTTGGTTCTGGTCGGCGACAGCGTCGGCATGGTGTTGCATGGGCTTTCCTCGACGCTCCAGGTCACGCTCGACATGATGATCCTGCATGGCAAGGCAGTCAGGCGCGGCCTCGCCCAGGCGCTGATGGTCGTCGACATGCCGTTCGGGTCCTACGAGGAATCGCCTGAGCAGGCGTTCCGCAATGCCGCGCGGGTGATGGCGGAGACCGGAGCGGCGGCGGTCAAGCTCGAGGGCGGCACCACCATGGCGTCGACCATCCGCACGCTGACCGAGCGGGGGATCCCGGTCATGGCGCACGTCGGCCTGACGCCGCAGGCCGTGAACGTGCTCGGCGGCTATGGCGTGCAAGGGCGTGGCGACGACGGCGAGCGGATCCGAAGCGACGCCCTGGCGGCGGCGGAAGCGGGGGCCTTCGCCATCGTGCTCGAAATGCTGGCAGAGCCGCTGGCGCGACAGATCACCGCGGATCTGGCGATCCCGACCATCGGCATTGGCGCCTCGGCAGCCTGCGACGGCCAGGTGCTGGTGGTCGACGACATGCTCGGCCTGTTCACCGACTTCCAACCCAAGTTCGTCAAACGCTATGCCGAATTCGGCCGCGACGCCGATGTGGCGATCGAAGACTATGCGCGCGAGGTGCGCGAGCGGCTGTTTCCGACCGAGGCGCATGTCTTCGCCGCGGCATCGCCCACCCGCACGAGCGAGGATTGAGGATGGTCGAGATCGTGCGAAGGCTGGCGGATCTGCGCTCGGCTGTCGGCGGCTGGCGGCGCCAGGGCCTCGTCTCTGCCGTCGTGCCGACGATGGGGGCCCTGCATGACGGCCACATCAGTCTCGTTCAGGCCGCGCTCGCGCGGGCCGACCGGGTCGTGGTGACCATCTTCGTCAATCCCAAACAGTTCAATGCTGCCACCGATCTCGTCAACTATCCGCGTGCCGAGGCGAGCGACATCGCCAAGCTGGAGACTTGCGGGGCGCATCTGCTCTACCTGCCCGCCATCGAGGAGATCTATCCGCCGGGATTTGCCACGACGGTGTCGGTGACCGGGATCAGTGAGGGATTGTGCGGTGCATTCCGGCCGGGTCACTTCGACGGGGTGGCCACGGTGGTGGCCAAGCTGTTGCTGCAGACGGGCGCCGAACTGGCGTTCTTCGGCGAAAAAGACTTCCAGCAGGTGAAGGTGATCGAGCGGATGGTACGCGACCTCGATATCCCGGTCGAGATCGTTGCCTGTCCCACCGTGCGAGAGGCCGACGGTCTCGCCTTGTCGTCGCGCAATCTCAGGCTCGGCGCCGCCGAGCGGGAGCAGGCGCCGCGGCTGGCAGCGATCCTCTTCGCCACCGCGGATCGGCTTCAGGCCGGGGCTGCGGTGGCGGCGACGTTGGAGGCGGCATCGGCCGAAATCATCGCCGCCGGCTTCCGGACCGTCGAATACCTGGAACTCAGGGCGGAGAGCGACCTGCGGCCATTGGACACGCTCGAGCGCCCGGCACGGCTCCTAGTCGCCGCCTGGTTGGGCGAGACGCGACTGATCGACAACGTGGCAGTCGTCCGCCGAGGCGGCGACTGAGGTCTTGGTCGGGCGGGCGCGGGACGCCGGCAGGTCGTCCCGCGTCGACGTGGCGCCGTCCGTCGCCTCACAACCCTTCCGGACCCCGTCCGATCGCCGCGACGCCGGTGCGGGAGACTTCGACGAGGCCGAGCGGGACCATCAGCGAGATGAACTGGTCGAGCTTGTCACTTTTCCCGGTGATCTCGAAGACGAAGCTCTCGGTCGTCGCATCCATGACCCGGGCGTTGAAGGCTTCCGCCAGCTGCAGGGCTTCGACCCGCGGTTCGCCCTTGCCACGCACCTTCACCAAGGCCAGTTCACGTTCGAGAATGGCGCCGGCGAGTGTCAGATCGACGATGCGATGCACCGGGATCAATCGGCCGAGCTGCAGCTTGATCTGCTGGATGATCGCCGGGGTGCCGGTGGTCACGATGGTGATGCGAGAGAGGTGCTTCTCGTGCTCGGTCTCCGAGACCGTCAAGGTCTCGATGTTGTAGCCGCGGCCTGAAAACAGACCGATGACGCGGGCCAGGACGCCCGGTTCGTTGTCGACGATCACCGCCAGCGTATGCCGTTCGATGGTCTTCACCGTCTCCTGGTAGAAGTAGGCCGAATGGCTCTCGCCGGGAAGTGGCATGGCGTTCATGTCCGTTGTCTTTCTGAAAATCGATCCTACAGGATTCCGTCATTGCGAGGAGCGCTAGCGACGAGACAATCCAGACTTTGTTTCTGCGGCTTCTGGATTGCTTCGCTTCGCTCGCAAAGACGGATGCATGCTCCGTCGATCAGTTCACACCAGCTGCTTGCCCTCGGCGTCGATGACGTCGCCGATATCTTCGTCGGCCACGTCGTCGGGCAGCAGAATCTCGTTGTGCGCCTTGCCCGACGGGATCATCGGCAGGCAATTGGCCATGCTGGCGACGCGGCAGTCGAAGATGACCGGCTTCGTCGAGGCAATCATCGCCTCGATCGCGTCATCCAGCTCGGCCGGACGCTGGGCGCGCAGCCCCATCGCGCCATAGGCTTCGGCCAGTTTGACGAAGTCCGGCATGGCGTCGTTATAGGAATGCGACAGGCGGTTGCCGTGCAGCAGCTGTTGCCACTGCCGGACCATTCCCATGTACTGGTTGTTGAGGATCATCACCTTGACCGGCAGGTCATGCTGGACGGCGGTCGACAGTTCCTGGATGTTCATCTGGATCGAGGCGTCGCCGGCGACGCAGACCACGAGCGCATCGCGGTGCGCCGTCTGCACGCCGATCGCCGACGGGAAGCCGTAGCCCATGGTGCCGAGCCCGCCCGACGTCATCCAATGGTTGGGCTTCTCGAAGCCGTAGTGCTGCGCCGCCCACATCTGGTGCTGGCCGACCTCGGTGGTGATGTAGGTATTGCGCTCCTTGGTCAGCTGGTACAGCCGCTCGATGGCGTATTGCGGCATGATGACGTCAGCGGATTTCTGGTAGCGCAGGCTCTTCTTGGCGCGCCAAGCATTGACCTGCTTCCACCATGGCGCGATCGCCGCGGCATCGGGCTTCGGAACCACTTCCTTCCAAATGCGGATCATCGTTTCGAGGACGTGCGCGACGTCGCCGAGGATCGGCACGTCGACGCGGATGTTCTTGTTGAACGACGAGGCGTCGATGTCGATGTGGATCTTCTTGGAATTGGGCGAGAAGGCATCGGTGCGGCCGGTGATGCGGTCGTCGAAGCGGACGCCGATGCCGACCATGACGTCGCACCCATGCATGGCCAGATTGGCTTCATAGGTACCGTGCATGCCGAGCATGCCCAGCCACGCCTTGCCGGAAGCCGGGTAGGCGCCGAGGCCGGTCAGGGTCGACGTCAACGGGAAGCCGGTCAGGCTAGCCAGTTCGCGCAGCAGTTCGCAGGCGCGCGGGCCGGAATTGACGACGCCGCCACCCGAATAGATGACCGGCTTCTTCGCCGAAGCCATCAGCGCGACGGCATGGCGGATCGCCCGCTCGTCGCCCTCGAGGCGCGGCCGGTAGGAGGTCCTGACCGCGCCCTTGAGGTTCTCGTAGATGCCGGTCTTGAACTGGATGTCCTTCGGCACGTCGACGACCACCGGGCCCGGACGGCCCGAGCGGGCGATGCGGAAGGCCTCGTGCAGCACGCCGGCCAAATCCTCGATGCGCTTGACGAGGAAATTGTGCTTGGTGCACGGCCGGGTAATGCCGACGGTGTCGCATTCCTGGAAGGCGTCGGTGCCGATCAGATGGGTCGGCACCTGGGCGGAGATGCAGACAAGCGGAACCGAATCCATCAGCGCGTCGGTCAGGGGCGTCACCATGTTGGTGGCACCGGGGCCGGAGGTGACGAGCACGACGCCGACCTTGCCGGTCGAGCGGGCATAGCCTTCGGCCGCGTGGCCGGCGGCCTGCTCGTGGCGGACAAGGATGTGCTGAACCTTGTCCTGTTGGAAGATCTCGTCGTAGATCGGCAGCGCCGCGCCGCCCGGATAGCCGAAGATATGTTCGACGCCCTGGTCGATCAGGGCCTCGACCACCATCTGCGCTCCCGTCATTTCCCGTGCCATTGGAGTTCTCCGCTGCCCCTTTTCGTCGGGGATCATCTGGTGTCCGTCGGATTTTCTCGATTTTGGGTAATAAAAAAGGGCCCTGTTGGGGGCCCTCGGTTTCGCGCGCTTCGTCGTTCGGATCAGGCCCTAGGGCCCCCGTCTGAAGCGCGCATTCTAAGTACGATCACGAAGGAGCACATGGCGCGCCAATCTCTCGGTTGATGTCACTGGCCGAAACGGTAGCTGCGTCGACGGGAATGGTCAAGAGGGGGTGATAAAATCGGGTCGCTGTGACATTTCCCTGAAAGGCGCGGCGGATGGGGCGGCCCGGTCGCGGCGGGTCGACCGGCGGGCGTGGCTGCCTCCGCACTCCTCAGCCATTAACTGCTTGCCAATCATTGCCTGACAGGCTATGTCCGAAACACCTATTCGGGCGCTGAGATTTTTCGCGCCCCCATGAAGGCCCGCTATGATCGCTTGGCCCGCACCTCGGCTGACGACGATCACGACGACCCACCGGTCGGCGGCGCTTTTGCTCGCGCTACTTCCCCTCCTCCTTAGCCGCCCCTGAGCGCTGGCTGGCTTCGTCATTGACGGGGCGGGCTCTCAGGGGATCAGACCGACAGACCGGCACATCAAACCCAGCCGGCGACAGGTTTTCGCTCAATGCGAACCGGCGCGGCGATATCTTCGGAGAGGCAATCCCATGTCCCAACACCAGACGTCCCATTCCGACAAGGACCGCGTCGTCATTTTCGACACGACGCTGCGCGACGGCGAGCAATCTGCTGGCGCTTCGATGACGTTCGAGGAAAAGCTGGCGGTCGCCGATCTCCTCGACGAGATGGGCGTCGACATCATCGAGGCCGGCTTTCCGATCGCCTCCAACGGCGATTTCGAGGCGGTCTCGGCCATCGCCTCGCGGGTGAAGAACGCCGTCGTCTGCGGATTGGCGCGCGCCGGGTCGAAGGACATCGACCGGGCCGGCGAGGCGATCCGCTCGGCCAAGCGTGGCCGCATCCATACCTTCATCTCCACCTCGCCGGTGCACATGAAGTACAAGCTGCAGAAGGAGCCGCATCAGGTTCTGGAGGCTGTCACCGCGTCGGTCACTCGCGCTCGCGGCTTTACCGACGACGTCGAGTGGTCGGCGGAGGACGCCACCCGCACCGAGACGGAGTTCCTCTTGAGGTGCGTCGAGGCCGCCATCAAGGCCGGCGCGACCACCATCAATATTCCGGATACGGTTGGCTATACGACGCCCGACGAATATTCCGCCTTGATCCGCATGCTGATCGAGACGGTGCCGAATTCCGATCAGGCGGTGTTCTCCACCCACTGCCACGACGATCTGGGCATGTCGGTCGCCAATTCGCTCGCGGGCGTTCGTGCCGGAGCGCGGCAGATCGAATGCACCATCAACGGCCTCGGCGAGCGGGCGGGCAACGCCGCCCTGGAAGAGGTGGTGATGGCCATCCGCACCCGTAACGATGTGATGCCCTATTGGACCGGCATCAAGACGCCGATGCTGATGCATGCCTCCAAGCTGGTCTCCACCGTCTCCGGCTTCCCGGTGCAGTACAACAAGGCGATCGTCGGCAAGAACGCCTTCGCCCATGAGAGCGGCATCCATCAGGACGGCATGCTGAAGCATGTCGAGACCTACGAGATCATGCGGCCGGAAGACGTGGGCGTCAAAGAGACCAACCTCGTCATGGGCAAGCATTCGGGTCGCCATGCCTTCCGCGAGAAGATGAAGGACCTCGGCTACGACCTGGGCCAGAACGCCTTCGAGGATGCCTTCAATCGCTTCAAGGATCTGGCCGATCGCAAGAAGCAGATCTATGACGAGGACATCGAGGCGTTGGTCGAGGACGGCATCACCTCGGCGGCGAAGGGCGCCAAGGTGATCGCGCTCACCGTCATCGCCGGCACTGGTGGTCCGCAGAAGGCGATCATCACCATGGACGTCGAAGGCCAGCACATCACCAAGGAAGCCACCGGCACCGGCCCGGTCGACGCCACCTTCAAGGCCATCAAGGCGGTGGTGCCGCACGACGCCACGCTGGCGCTCTACCAGGTCCAGGCCGTCACCGAAGGCACCGATGCCCAGGCCGAGGTCTCGGTCCGTCTGTCCGACGGCGGCCGCATGGCGACCGGGCGCGGTGCCGACGTCGACACGCTGGTGTCCTCGGCCAAGGCGTATGTCGCGGCCATGAACAAGCTGATGACGCACCGGCAGAAAACGGCGCCGGACGTGGATGCGCCAGAACCGGTCAAGTCAAGCGAACGCGTCTGAGCCTGATCTGAATTTCAACGACGAAGCCGGGGCGGGGACGCAGGTTCCCGCCCCCGCTCTATGGGGCGCGGCGGCGGCGCGAGACGGCCTGCCGAAGGTCGACGGTCGGTCACCCCGGGCCGGCGACGTGCCGAAATCCGCTGATGGGCTCGACGGTTGTGGCTGGTTTCGATGTTGTCCACAGGCCCGGCGGATCGGACGAAAAAGCGGAAATACCCTCTTGCAACGTCGGAATGGGGCAGCTATACGGGGGGCCTTCTCGCTGGCGCCTCGCCAAGGCGGCGGAATGAGAGGGCGCGTAGCTCAGTTGGTAGAGCAGCTGACTCTTAATCAGCGGGTCTGCGGTTCGAAACCGCACGCGCCCACCAT
>JARLIT010000053.1 GCA_031291575.1 Ancalomicrobiaceae bacterium | reverse complement strand
GCCGCTCCGACAGCGTGACGACGCCGACGGGCAGCGAGGTCCAGGCGCGAATGTGGCGAGTGAGGTCCATCCCGACGCGTTCGCGCGTAAGATCCAGCCAGACGAGTTCGGACGAGCCGCCGCCGATATCGAAGAGGACGACGCCGTCGGCCTGCCAATCGACCAGATTGGCGCAACCGGCGACTGCCAGACGCGCCTCGGTCTCGCGGGTGACGACTTCGAGCGTCAGTCCCGTCTCCGCCTCGACCCGATCGATGAATTCGGAACCGTTCTCGGCCGTACGGCAGGCTTCCGTCGCCACCAACCTGGCGCGGCGGATGCCGCGGGCCTCGAGCTTCGACCGGCACACGTGCAGCGCCTCGATGGCGCGCCACTGCGCCGCCTCCGACAGCCGGCCCGAGCCCGACATGCCTTCCCCAAGCCTGACGATGCGGGAAAAGGCGTCGATGACACGAAACGACGTGCGGTTGGGTTCGGCGACCAGGAGCCGGCAGTTGTTGGTGCCGAGGTCAAGCGCGGCGTAGAGGTCCTCGTAACCGCTCGACGCGCCCGCAGCCGGATGCCAGGAGGTGCGACGCGAAACACGTGCCGGCGCGCATGCGCCCGGTCGCGCCAGCGCTTCGGAAAGCGGATCCGGCGGTTCGATGCAGCTGAGCGTCGGCTCGTAGAGCGCCGCCGGGTCGAAGTCATCGATCATCACCGGCACGCCGGCCCGGCCATCGCCCGCATCCGGCAGAAGGCCATAGGTCGTTGCCTTCGCTTCGCTGGTGTCGGAGCCCTGCGCCCGAACCCCGGCCCCCTGCGGCAGGATGCCCGGATCGAACAACTCGCGCGGATCCGATGACGCCTGGTTGCCCGGCTTCCCCGTTCGGCCGGACCGCTCGCCATGGGCAGAGCCGGTCTGCCGCGCGTCCGACGCGGCTGCGGCCGACATGCTGGCCGGTCGATCACCGCCGCCCGCGTCCTTGCGATCGCCCTCGCGCGGACGATCGGGTGCAGGCTTGACCGGATGGGCATCCTTGCGGTTCGGCTTGGATTGGGGCGCTCCGCCGACGGCGCGCGCGTTCTCATGGCTGGGAGCCGCAAAGGGCCACCGGCTACGCTTACCCCGCCGCTTGCGCCGGCGACGTTTCGCCGGAGCTTCGGTCGAATCGACGGGGTTCAGACGATCCGCGACCGGCGGATCGTCACGTTCAGACCCCACTTAATATCTCCGCGCCGCCAAGGCGGCCGCCCAAGCCTCAGGTGAGGGGGCAGCGCGCAGCGCTGTTCGAGTTCTTCTGTCGGGATCTAATGTAACATCGAAGCACCGGCTGACAAGCCGGTAACGCGCGGCCTCGACCCAATTGATAGTCAGGAGGGGCAATCGGCAGGCTGTCCGGCCGTCATCGCAGACCGAATCCGGGCCGGTGGCGGGGAGACCGATGCTCGGACGGGTCCACGGCCCGCCGCGCCGGCATCACGTTACCTCGGCCAGATCCGCCACATCAGGCTGGCGACGATGGCGAGCGCCGCGGCGGCGAGGACGGCGATCAGCAGGGCGCGTCCGCTGCGGGAGGGCTGGTCGGCCGGCGGCTGCGCCGGCGCCGTCAGGCCCGGCGTCGCAGCAGGTGCCGCGGGCCGCGCCGGGTAATTGCCGGCGGCGCGCGCGGCGGGCCCACCAGTCGGCTGCAGCAGTGCCGGCGGCGGTCCGGCGGGAAGCTGCGGCGGCTGGGGCATCGACGGCTGGGGCGGCGGAGTGGAGGGCGCAGAGGGCGGCGGCGGCGGTACGCGCGTCGTCGGCGTATCGAAGCCATCGAACTCGGGCACGGGCGACGGCACCGGGGCGGACACTGTCGGCGCCGGAGCAGTGGCGGTTGATCGCGGCGGCTGCGTGGTCGGCGTCTCGGTCGACCAGTCGAGCGCGCGCGCCGGCACCTGGGTGCGCTCCGGTTCGGGGTTCGGCTCGCGCACGCGCACGAGGATGAGTGAGGTATTGTCCTGGCGGGCGAAGTTCGCGGCCTCGACCGCGCCGAGCAGTCGGCGGACCAGCACCTCGACCGGGGCAGTCGCGTCGGACGACAGGACTTCTGCGATTTGGTCGTCCGCAAGCGTCTTCAGCCCATCGGAGGCCAGCAGCACCAAGTCGCCGTCGCGCAGCAGCCGGAAGCCGCGGAAGCGCTCGTAATGGTCGAGCGGATCGCCGAGGAGCGCGTGGAATAGCTGGTTGCGGCGCCGGTCGAGCGCGGCCACTTCCGGCGCGATGATCCCGTCGCGGGCCTGCTGGTCGAGGTAGTAACCGAAGGAATGGTCCTCGTTGAGGCGCAAGAGTTCGCCGCCCCGGCAGAGATAGAGGCCGGAATCGCCCACCGACACCCAGCCAAGGCCGTTCTGATTGAGGATCGAGCCGACCAGCGTCGAGCCCATGCCGACGAGATCCGGATCCATATCGGTCTGGATCCTCAGTGCCTCATTGGCGTTCAAAAGAGCCTGCTCGAGCCGATCCTGCCAATCCCCCCGCGTCCCATCGACCGTATCGAGGAAGGATTGCAGCGACACAGACGAGGCTATCCGGCCGCCGACGTGGCCGCCCATGCCGTCGGCGACGACGAGCACGAGTTCCTCGGCGCGACCGGAACGCTGGCGCTCGCCCGATGGCGCATTGCCGGGAACCAGGATCAACGCGCCAAGGGAATCCTCCTGCGCGGCCCGCTTCCCCTGGATCTGGTCGGATGCGAATTCAAAATGCAAAGAAAAACCCCATCACCCGAAATCAAGTCTTCCCGGCGCGAGCGTCGCCGCCTGCCGGCCGGTCCTGCCTGCCCGCAGGTGCTCGGGCTGACCGGACAGGGCAAGAAGCCGATGTCCGATCACGCTTTCAGTTCCCCCCAGCGCCCCCCGGCTTGCTACGACACTGCCTTTTCGGCAGCGACAAAGCAACCAGATGAATCGAGCAATCCGGCGGCGGAACGCCATCCGGATCGGCACTGGCAAGGACTTTCCCCCGAAGCCGGTTCGGACGCAAGGCCTACGTCCCAGTGTTCGCATTCGTCAATGTTGTCGCCGATCACGGAACTGCCATCGAAAGGACATGTCCAGCCCCCACTCCTTCGCCATCAGCCGGTCCTCCCTCACACCGAGGTGGCGTCGAACGGCTCGATTCCGGGCCGCAGCGCCGGACATTTACTGCCGAAGGTGTCGAAGGACGGCGAAAACCAGCCGGCCGCTTGCGGATTCACGGCTGCACGCGATTGGAAAAGTTGCTAGTGGTCCTTTATGACAGCGGCGCCTGACCGGCCGAAGCCGCTGCGCCCCGCTACCGATGCCCCGGCGGAGCGACGGTCAATCTGAGAGACGCAGATGAACTCCCGCAGCTATCCTTTTGCGCTCGCTCGCGGCACCGACATCTCGGGCTATGTCGTCGAACGCGTACTCGGCGCGGGCGGCTTCGGCATCACCTATGCCGCCACCAATCCGGTGACCGGCATCACGGTGGCGGTCAAGGAATTCTTCCCGCAGGGCTTCGCTTCGCGCGAGGGCAACGAAGTCCTCCTCCATTCCGACGTTTCCAGCGGCTCCTACGAGCAGGCACTGAAGAAATTCGAGCAGGAGGCGGCCAAGCTCACGGCACGCTACCAGCACCCGAACATCGTGCGCGGCATCAATTTCCTGCGCGCCAACAATACCTGCTACTTCATCATGGAGTTCATCTCCGGCGTAAGCCTGGACGATTGGCTGCTGGGGCGCACCACGCCGCCGTCCGAAGCCGAACTCCGACCGATCTTCGAGGAAGTGCTCGACGCCGTCGACTACATCCACGGCCGCGACGGCATGCACCGCGACCTCACGCCGCGCAACATCATGGTCCGCGGCGACGGCTCGGCCGTGCTCGTCGATTTCGGCGCATCGGGCGAGGGCCTCGACACCGACCGCGGTCATTCGGCCGCCTTCGCCCAGCCGAACTACGCTCCTCCGGAACAGCTTGCCGGCGAGGACAGCCGGCTGCAGGGACGACACACCGACATCTTCTCGATCGGCGGCGTGCTCTATCGGGCGATTTCCGACCATCCGCCGGTCAAGCCGCTGAAGCGCAGCCACGAAGTGGCGATGGCCGGTCCGCCGGCCGACCCTTACGTGCCGGCCCGTGCCGCTGCGCTCTACCCCGAGCGCTATTCGGCCGCGTTCTTTGCCGGCATCGATGCCGCGCTGAGGCTCGACTACCGCCAGCGGCCGGCGACCATCACCGAACTGCGCCGGATGCTCGGCTGGCTCGATCAGCCGACCGACGCCGTCTCGCAGCGCGAGATCCTGTCGACGCAGGCGATCCCGCCGCCGCCGTTCGGACCGCCGCCGCCTGTCCCACCGGTGCGCCCGGACGTGGCGCCGGTCGATACGATGGACGCGCGCGTCTACGGTTACGATCGACCGCCCGGGTTGACTGCACCGGATTTCGACGGCGTCCATGGCGACGAATACGACCATGGCGTGGACCTGCGCCCGCGCCATCGCTACGGCGTGCTTCTCGCCACGGTTGCGGTTGCCGTCGTCATGGCGGTGGCGCTCCTCGCCACCTTCAACCCGGCACTGGTGCATCGGCTGTTCGGCGGGTCAGGCCCGGCCGTCGTCGAAGCCGGAAAGTCGCCGGCGACCGAAATTCCCGTCGTGACGGTTGAAAAGCAGCCGCGCGAAGCCGGAAAGGACCAGCCGAAGGAAGCACCCAAGCCGCCGGTAAAGGAGGCCATTCCCGCGCCGCCCAAGGAAGCGCCGAAGGAACCGGTAAAGGAAGCCATCCCAGCGCCGCCGGCTCTCCCGCTACCGCCGACCGTTCCGGCGAAACCGCCGGTGCCAAAGGTCGATTTTGCCGACCTCGGCAGCTATTCGGCCGCAGGCAAGGAACTCGCCCTGCCCTCGCCCGCCCCGACGACGCCCGACGCCTGCCGCACTGCCTGCGCCGAAGACCAGCAATGTCGCGGCTTTACCGTCGGTGGCAATGTCTGCTCGCTCTATGGCGACATCACCAGCTTGTCGCCCGATCCGGACAGGAAGCTGACACTCCGGTCCGACTGGACCGGGCTGAAGGCGCTGAGGCAAGGGATCGATACCGAAAGCCGGCGCCGCTACACCTTCCGGCATATCGACGGCGTGACGCTGGCCAGCGCCTCGCCGACGGCCAGAACGGTCGCCAACCAGGAGCAGTGCCGCTTCGCCTGTCTGTCGGACCAGAGCTGCAAAGCCTATAGCTTCACCGGCTCCGTCGGCGCCTGTCTGCTGCACAAACAGGTCGTGCCGCAGGCCGCCAAGCCGGCCGTCGGATTCATCACCGAGGTCGACGACGCCGACGGCCAGCTAAGCGAGCAGATCCGCCGCGCCATGCTGGCCAAGACGCGCACATTCAAGGGCTACACCGGCATCGAATTCACCGCCGCCTCGGCCCGCCGATCAGCCGCGACCGACCCCGGCCAGTGCCGGCAGAGCTGCACCGAGGATCAGACCTGTGTCGCCGCCTCGTTTGCCGACGGCGAGTGCTCCCGCTTTTCCGACGTCGAGGCGATCCGCGCTCGGCCCGGGGCGGAAGCCGTCGCCGACGTTGCCGATGCGAAGCTGGCCGAACGCATCGAAGAAGCGGCGACCAAGCGCGAAGCCAAGGGCGACGCGGAGATCTTCCCGGGCTTCGACGTGATCGGCAACGCCGTTGCCAACGACCGTGCCCGCACGGCGCAGTCGCTGGACGATTGCCAGGCGATCTGCCGCGATACCAACGGCTGCACCGCCTTCTCCTTCGTCCATGCTGACGGCCGTTGCCTGTTGGCGACCGCCGTCTCCGACACGATCCCCGATCCGGCCCGCACGGCCGGCCTGTTCAAAGGACCGGCAGCGCCGGTGATTGATCAGGCCAAACGCCGTATCCAGGCATCTGATGCGCAGCGGCCGAACTTTCGCGACATGCCGGGCTCCTGCGCGCCGCAGGGTGCTTCGTCGATCCTGCCGTTGCAGCCGCAGGCGCTGCCCGAGCAGTGCGCCTTCATGTGCCGTTCGGGATCCAACTGCCAGGGCTGGGTGTTCAGCCGCAACGACCTCTCCTGCTCGCTGATCTCCTCGATCACCGGCACGACTTCGTCGCCGGGCCTCGTCTCAGGCGTCTACGATCCGAGTGGACGGCGCGTCGCCGAACTGACCCGCTCCTGCGGACCGGTGCCGCCGGCAGCCTTGACCGGCGGGACGGCGACCGACTGCGACCGCGAGGCCGGCTTCGCCTTCGATCCGGAACTGCCGAAGGGCATCGAGCCGAAGCCGTTCGAACTGATCGATCCGAGCCGGGCGGTGCCAGTGTGCCAGCGTGCCGCCGACAATTCGCCGAGTTCGCTTAGGATCCATATGGAACTCGGCCGTGCCTTCGAGCGCGACGGCCGCATGAACGAGGCCCGGATCGCCTACAAGGAGGCCGCCGACCAGGGCAACGCACCGGCCGCCTATCTCTATGGCATGATGGTCAACCGCGGCGTCGGTGGTCCGCAGGACGACGCCGAGGCCGAGCGTTACTTCAAGCTCGCCCGCACGCGCGGCGTCGCGCCGGCGGCAACGGCACTCGGCCTCCTCTATGCCGGATCCGACCGGCCCGCAGGCCCGGGCGAAGCCGATACGCTGCGGCTGCTCGAAGAGGCCGCCCAACGCGGGCAAGGAACAGCCATGTATCGGCTGGGTGAAGCCTACGAAAAGGGCCGGATCAACCGGCGTCCGGTGGTGGCCGACCCGGCACAGGCACAGGCCTGGTACGGCCGCGCCCTCGACGCCTTCCGCCACGACGTGGAACGGAAAGACGTCACCGCCTACAAGTACCTGAGCCTGATCTACGACGGCGGCCGCGGCGTGCCGCGCGACCCCGTCCAGGCGCTCGACTATCTCGTCACCTATCTCTCCGAGATCTACGGGCCCGACAACATCGTCGCGCACTCGCGCGGCACAGTCGGCGAGTTGCACCTCGACGAATGGAGCCTCGAGACGCGCAAGGCGTTCCAGGCTTACTTGCGCGATCGCGGTCTGTTCCAGGATCCGATCGACGGCACGATCGGCGGCCATACGATCGAGGCCATCGACCGGTGGCTCGGAATGAAGGGGTAGCGCGAGGCGGAGACGACTATCGCAGGCCGGCGCGCCACGTCATTGCGTGAAACGTCATTGCGAGCCGAAGGCGACGCAATCCAGCCTGAATGGCTTGATTCTTCTGGATTGCTTCGCCGACGCTGGTGACCGCGGCGGAAGCTGCCGGCGTTCTCACCGCTCCCCCTCGCCCGGCGAGCGGAAGGTGGTGAAGTCGTCGAAGGGCGAGACATGCGAGCCCGACGGCGTCGGCGCGACCGGTTCGGCGTGCGGCTCGACGTCCGGCTCGATCGCAGGTGTTTCGGGCTCGCCCCACAACGAACCGCTCAAGGGCATCGCGACGGACGGCGACGGGGCGGCCGAGCTCGGCGCCGAGGCCGCGGGGGTGGCGAACGCCGGTTCGGATGACGGCTGCGACGCGATCGCCGGGCTCGCCGCGGACTTCGGCATCGCCTCGTCGGTCCAGTCGAATCCCGGGCCGCACAGGGCGATAAAGCGGAACGTCGTCGCGCCGATGCGGATATCGTCGCCATGGCTGAGGTCGCGCGTCTCGGTCAACAGCTTGCCGTTTAGCCGGGCGATCTCCTTCTGCTTGCCGTCCTCGACGTAGAACTGGTGGGCTTCCTCGTCGTAGACGACGAAGAGGTGGCCGCGCGGCACGATGCCCGAATCACCATAGTCGAACGAAAGCAACTGATCCGCCGCGCTGCCGAGTGCATTGCGGCCGGTGACGATCGGGCGCGAGGCGCCGCGGCCGGGCCCCTTGACGATGACCAGCCAACCGACGGTCGGCTCGAACTTGTCCGGAGCCTTGGCGGCGACCGGCGTCTTCACCGAGTCCGGGAGGAACGAGGTCTCTTCCCCCGCCGCGGCCGACGGCTTGATCTGGAACGGCTGCAGCGAGGCGACGCGCGGCGACGAAATCGGCTCCTGTGCCGGCTCCGCGACCGGGGACGGCGCGGGTGCGGGCTTCGCCGCGACAGGCGTCGCGACGGCCGGCACCGGCGCGATCGGCGCTGCGGCGACCGGCGTCGGGGCGAGTGGCGTCCGGACTGGTGGGGTCTGGGCGAGCGGAGCAGGAGCGACCGGCGTTGGGGTCAGCGGACCGGAGCCGAGCGGATGCGGTCCGACCGGCGCGGCGGCTATCGGCGTCGGGGCGAGCGGGGCCGGCTGCGGCGCTACCGGCGCGGATGGACGGGCCGGCGGCGGCGTCATCACCGGGCGCGGCGCCGGCGGCACCGGCACGGACGGACGCGCGGCTTCGGCCGGATCGACGCCGGATGACGGGCTGCGCGGCGGCGTTCCGCCGAGGACAGGCGGAATCGGAGTCCTGCCGGGTCCCTGCGGCACCATGGGACCGACGGCCGGGCCGACGGGCGGGGCGCCGAGCGGCTGGCCGACTTGCAGTGGCACCTGGGCGGGCCCGGGCCGACGGATGATCCGCGTCGCCTCGTTGTCCCCGTCTTCGCGATGGTCATCGGCCATGGTCTCATCTCCTCTGCCGTCCGGCCGGGCATCCGGCGCGGCGTCACCGTCCAGTCTTCAATTCGCAGCCCAACGACCTCCCGCCGATGCCTCGATCAGCCGGGATGCCGCCGGAAAACGTCTTCACGCCGCTCGCGCCCTGCTCCGCGTTTCGGCACATTGCCTTGCCCGCTGAGCCCCGAGATCGGCTCAGGCATAGCGAAAGCGGAAGGCCACCTCGCCCAGCTCGACGAGATCGCCATTGGCGAGCGTCGCCTTGCTGTGGATCAGTTCGCCGTTGACCAGGATGCCGTTCGAGCGCGCCTGATCGCGCGACACGTCCGAAATGACGAAGGTGCCCGTCGCCGCCTCGCGCGCTAAGACCGCGTGATAGCGGTGCACGCTCTTGTCGTCGAAGCGGATGTCGTTGTCGGTATGGCGACCGAGCCGCACGCCCGGCGAGGTCACTGGCACGCGCGTCGGGCGAGGATTGGTGACCTCCAACCAGGCGTAGACGCGCACCCGGCGCACCCGGTGCACCAGCAGACCGATCAGAGATGCTAAGACCAGCGCGGCGCCGGCACCGATTCCGACGACGGTCATCGGCCGCGCCGCCCAGATCTCCAGGAACTGCGCCAGATAATCGGCATAGAGATCGGCAGCGCTCGGACGCGGCAGCGGCGGAGCCGGTGGTGGAGCGGTCGCCGGCAGTGTGGATTCCTTCGCAGGCGCGGTCACCGGCGGCGGCACGGGTAACGGCGGCGACGACGGGCCGACCTGCGGGCCCGTGGCCAGCTGCGGGGTGGTCGTCGGCTTCGCCGCAGGGATGGGCGGGGCCGGCGACGCTGTCTGCACCTTGGCGATGCCGGCTCCCGGCGGGGCGACTTCGGCGACGTAGGTGCCGGCGAGAACCGCGCCGCCCTCAAGTTCCAGATTGATGATATAGCGGCCGCGCGGGTCCGTCTTGTCGAGCAGGAACGTGGCGGAGCCGCCGGAACCGACGTATTGGCCGAAGCGGGTGATGACGCCATCGTCGAGCCGGCTCGACGGCAAGCCAGGTTCGGCATAGTAGCCGCCGGTGTCGGCTGCCAGTTGCTTCAGCGAATTGAGTTCCGGTCCGTCGCCCGTGCGCTCGCGGTAACCGAGCGTCACGATGGTGACATTGCCCGAGCGCGCCGCCTGCAGCACCTGATCGCCGAGGTAGTTCTTGTCCTCCACCTTGCCATCGGAGGCGATGACCAGGATGTGCCGGTCGGCCGGTGCCTGGGCCACCAGACTGATGGCATCGAGGAGCGCGCGCGTGCCGTCGGCCGCAATGCCGTCGGCACGGATGTTCTGGGCGGCGCGCGTGATGTCGTCCCGCCCGGAGCCGATCGGGGCGACGACGTCGAGCCGATCGCCCTCGATCGCCGCCAGTCCGAAACGGTCGTTCGGCCCGGCGGTGCGCGCGGTCTCGATCAGCCGCTGCGCATCGGTCACGCCGAGCGTCACGGTGCGGGCGCGCTTGCGGTCGGAGCGGTCGACGGCAACAAGCACCGCGGCGATCTTGCCGGCAGCATGGAAGGGCTGGAATACCGCCTCGCCCGGCGGTTCCTTCGACTTGTCCTTCTGATAGGCGACGCGGTTGATCTTGGCCGAGAACATCGGGCCGATGTCGCACTGCGCGGTGATCGCCACATCCGAGCCGGATTTGACGATGGCGGCGCAATGCGGCTGGAACACGCCGACATCCTGCGCCGCCGCGGGGGAGCCGGCAGCAGCCATGCCGACGAGAAGGGCGAGGCCCACCGGCGCGAACCGGCGGCCGCGCAGCCATGTGGCGACCGCCGACGAACGCCTGGCGCCGCACCCGGGCTGGCCGGCGACTGCCTCAGCGGAGACGAAGCGGCGAGCGTCGAAGAATTGCACCTTCGCAAACCTCTTTGGAAAATCCACCGGCCGGCAGCCGGAAATCGGACTGAAACGACTGGCACACCATGACAATTGCTGCCGGGCCGCGGCTATTCGATGGCAAGCGTTGCGCAATCGCGGTGCCCATGCGTCCTCCTAACGGAGGCGGGCTCGGGCGCCGGCTCGCCTACCCCCAGGGGTTCGTTCTCCGAACACCTGAACCAGCATAGGAAGTCTACCACGTTTGATCGCCACGGCAGAGCCATCCGGCAAGCCTGCCCCTAAATCCGCCGCTGCCGGAGCGTGGGTCCGCCGATGTTCAACGGCGTGCCGCACAGCCGGCAATGGGATCCTGCGTCAACCGCATTGACCACCCGGCAGCCGGGGTTGTCGCAGACGATACTCGCCTGACCGACGTTCAGCACCTCGATGCGCGTCGTGCCGAATTCGATGGTGTCGAATGGCCGCAAATAGAGGGCGTTCTGGCGGATCAATCCGCGGTCGAGCAGCACCTGTTCCTGAGCGGGATTGGCGAGGATGGCGAAGGTCGGCTCGTCGCCGTCGTAATAGAATAGCACCGTCAGATTGCCGCCGAGCCCTTCGGTCTTCACCTCCGACAGACTGGCGGCCGCTTCGACGACGAGCCCGCCGGGGCTTTCGTAGGCAATGATGGCGCTGCCGGGCACGAGGTGGAATTCCTTCGACACCGTCAGGTCGTGGCGATCGGCCACGGCAATGCCGATGCGCGCCGGCTCGAGCAACTTCAGCGTGTAATCGAAAACGCCGATCGAATAGCCGGGGTGAAGCTCGACGCGCTCGCCCGGCTGCAGGCCACGGCGCTCGACGCGGGTGGCATTAGCGTTTGACGCACGGTTGTAGAGGATGGTGCGACCGCCCTCCTCGACGATCTCGACATGCACGCGCGAAATCGCGCGATTGTCCGGATCGAGCTGGATATCGCAGGTGCCGCCGCGACCTATGGTCACCGGAAGGGAATAGGCACGGCGCTGGACCTCGGCGCGATGTTCGTTGGTGACCTCGATCGCGACTGTCTGCATGGTCTGGGACGCCGTATTGGGCAGTGGATTGGAAGTCTGCATAGCCCCCTCGAGCTGTCAAGCGAGGCGGCGCGTGAGATGCGGCCGGGCTTGAATTCCATAGTTCATAAGCCGTTGACCGGGCTTGAATGGGGCGTTCATCGGCCATTCATACGAGAAAGCAAGTCGGGCAACACAATTTGAAGTTGTCTTTACCATCGTCTACCCCTGTCGCTCCGGACGATTGCGGCTGGCGATTCGCGGCCGGTGCAGCATCAGCGCAGGATCGGTCTGAGACTGCGCTGCATTTCGAGGAGATGCGGCAGGACTTTTGCCGAAAGTTCGACGGCGGGCAGGCGTTGCGCCTGCGTGCCGACATTCAGGGCGGCGAGCGTGCGGCCGCGGCTGTCGACCAGCGGCACGGCGACGGAGACAAGACCAACCTCCAGCTCCTGATTGGAGATGCAGTAGCCGCGATCGCGCACCTCGGCAAGAATGGTGGTCAGATCGCCGAGCCCGGTCACCGTCGTCTGAGTCAGCCGGCGGCGATCACTCGCCTCCAGCCGCTGCCGCGCCTCACCGGGGGGAAGGGCTGCCAGCAACACCCGTCCCATCGAGGTGCAATAGGCCGGCAGGCGCGTGCCGACGCCGATGCCCACCGACATGATGCGCCGCCGCGCCGAGCGCGCCACATAGACGATGTCGGTTCCCTCGAGGATCGACACCGAACAGCTTTCCTGCACGCGTTCGCCGAGGATCTCGAGAAACGGCTGCACAAGTTGCGGCAGCGGCGTGGCAACGAGATAGGCGGCGCCCAATCCGAGCGTGCGGATGCCGAGACGGTAGCGGCCGGCGTCCGACATGACGTAGCCCAGGTGCTCGAGCGTGATCAGACAGCGACGCGCCGAGGCGCGCGACAGGCCGGCAGCCTCGGCCGCCTGACTGACGGTCAACGTCTCGTGCTCGTCGTCGAAGCACTCGATCAGCTTGAGCCCCTTGGCGAGGCCGGCGACGAAGTCGGGATGCCCCTCGCCGAGCGCCGGATGCGCCGTTTCCGCCCGGCCAAGCCCGTCCCGTTCCGGCCCGGTCTCGCTCATGATCCTCTCCTCGTGCGATTACCGCACATTCCATGCGATATTCGCACGAATGTTGCGAGACGTCACTTGATTCCGCCGGCGGTCGCTTGATAGTGCCTGACGCTATCCGGATTTTGCCGTAGGAAATCGTACGGGGGAGCCTGGACCGCTCCCGCCGACGGGGTTCTGGGCACCGTGCGGCTTTGCCGGAGCAGACGATCCGCCGGGCGGCAAGGCCTTGAGCTGGGCACCGCCTCGCCGCGGATCCTGTCGCAACCAACGTCCGCGGCAAGCGGCAGCGGAACGCCCCGTCTCAAAACGGCGGGCGAAACAAGACTCGGGAAGAGGGGACGTGCCATGTTGCAGAAACTGATGCGGATAGGTGCCGCGGCGGCCACTTTGGTGCTGATTGCGGGTGCATCCGCCGGTGCCGACACGATCAAGGTCGGCATTATCGGACCGCTGTCGGGCCCGTTCGCGCTCGGCGGCAAGAATTTCAAGGCCGGCGTCGAGGCCTATGTGGCCGTGCATGGTGACACGGTTGCCGGCAACAAGGTCGAGTTCGTCTACCGAGACCTCGACGGCCCCGACCCGGGCAAGGCCAAGTCGGTGGCGCAGGACCTGATCATCAAGGAGAAGGTGCAGTATCTCGGCGGCGTCTATCTGACCCCGTCGGCGTTTGCGATCGCGCCGATGCTCGAAGAGGCGAACGTGCCCCTCGTCATCTTCAATGCCGCCACCTCCTCGATCACGCAGAAGAGCCCGCTGATCGTCCGCACCTCGTTCACGCTGTGGCAGACGGCCGTGCCGCTGGCCAAGCAGGTGGCCAAGGATGGGGTGAAGAAGCTGATCATCACCGTCACCGACTACGGTCCGGGCAATGATGCCGAGGCAGCCTTCCGCAAGACCTTCGAAGCTGCCGGCGGCAAAGTGGTCGAGACCATCAAGATGCCCCTGTCGGCGGCCGATTTCTCGCCGTTCCTGCAGCGGGTGAAGGACTCCGACGCGGAAGCCGTCTTCGCCTTCCTGCCCTCGGGCGCCTCGACCGTCGGCTTTGCCAAGGCCTACGTCGAAAGCGGACTGAAGGAAAAAGGCATCAAGCTGCTGGCGACCGGCGACGTTACCGAGGAATCCGGCCTGCAAGCGGTCGGCGACGCGGCTATCGGCATCCGCACCACCTATCACTACTCGCTCGTGCACGACAGCGCACTCAACCGCGACTTCGTGGCGGCGGCGACGAAGGCCATCGGCAATGCGGACGAACTGTCGTTCCCGGCGGTCGCCGCCTACGACGGCGTCCACGTCATCTACAAGATGATCGAGGCGACGGCGGGCAAGCAGGATGCCAAGACGGCGGTACAGTCGGTGTCGGGGCTCGCCTGGGAGAGCCCGCGCGGCCCGGTGAAGATCGATCCGGTGACCCGCAGTCTCACCCAGACGATCTATCTACGCGAAGTCGCCAAGGAGAACGGGCGGCTCGTCAACAAAGAGATCGCCTCCTATCCCGATCAGCCCGACTGGGGCCTCGTCAAGTAACTCCGGGCGCCCAGCGGACGAGCGGGCCGGCCGGCCCATCGCGGCATCGGGCCAGCCCCGGCAACCATGATGGATTTGGCCGGCCCACCGCAACAGATCGCCCCATGCGCCGCGATTGGCGCTACAATGGACAGGACGGCTGACCGGGCGGCGACCGGACAGCTCCTCATCCGAGTTTGGAACTTGTGATGGACACGATCATCGGCATCGGGCTCGACGCGCTTGCCTACGGCATGCTGCTGTTCATCATCTCCATCGGGCTTTCGGTGATGATGGGGCTGATGCGGGTGATCAACCTGGCGCATGGCGCCTTCGCCATGGTCGGCGGCTATATCGCCTCCTACGCCATCCGCCAGCTCGGCCTGCCCTATGTCGTCGCCGTCCCGACCGCCGTGGCTGCGACCGTCGTCGTGGCGCTGCCGCTGGAATTCCTGTTGTTCCGACGCATCTACGGCGGAGCCGAGCCGCTCAAACAGGTGCTGATGACCATCGGCATCGCGTTTGCCGTCATCGGCATCGTCAACGCCGTTTTCGGTCCCACCATCAAGCCGATCCCACTGCCGGGACCGCTGCACGGCATCGTCGACATCGCAAGCCATACGATGGCAGTGCACCGGCTGGTCCTCATCGTCGCCGGGCTGGTCATCGCCGCCGGCCTGTGGCTGGCCGTGGAGAAATCGAATTTCGGCGTGCGGCTGAGAGCGGCCGTCGACAACCCGGACATGGCGGCGGCGCTGGGCATCCGCACAGACCGGCTCTATCTCGTTACTTTCGGCATCGCCGTGGCGCTAGCCGCCTTCGGCGGCATCGCCGGAGCCGAACTGATGCCGATCGAACCGACCTATGCGCTCCGTTACATGGTCACATTCCTCGTCGTCGTCTCGGTCGGCGGGGCCGGCTCGACCACCGGCGCGCTGGTGGCCTCGCTCATCATCGGCCTCGTCGATACCGCCGGGCGCTACCTGTTCCCGAGCTACGGCATGTTCTTCACCTACGCGGCGGTGATTCTCATCGTCGAACTCGCCCCGAACGGGCTGGCGAGGCGCTCCGCTTAACCGACAGACAGGTGAGGCCTTCCACTTGAGTGCAGTGACTGCCCGTCCGTCGCCGCTCCGAGGCGATTTCATCAAACTGGCGGCGGTAGCGCTCGCCGGGCTTGCCGCGCTCGTGTTGTTCCCCAACGATCTCGGGTTGATGACGCGCATCGCCTCGTCGGCGTTCCTCGTCGTCTCCCTCGACCTCGTCACCGGTTATGCCGGCATTGCCACCCTCGGGCAAGCGGCGCTATTCGGCCTCGGCGCCTATGCCGCTGCCAACGCCAATCTCGCTGGGCTCGGTGAACCGATCCTGATGGTCGCCGTCGGCGGACTGGCCGGCGCGGTCGCCGGTCTCATCTTCGGTGCCGTGGTGCTGCGCTCGCGCGGCCTCGCCCAGCTCGTCCTCACCATCGCGCTCGTCCAGCTGGTGCACGAAGCCGCGAACAAGCTCTCCGACATCACCGGCGGTTCGGACGGTCTCTCCGGCATCGATGTCGCGCCGATCCTCGGAGCCTTCCGCTTCGACCTCTATGGCCGCACGGGCTTCGTCTTCGCGCTCGTCCTGCTCCTCGCCACGCTCGCCGTGCTGTCGGTGATCGTCCGCTCGCCGTTCGGCCTGAAGCTGCGGGCGATCGGGCGCGATCCCGGCCGCGTCAGGACATTGGGAGCGGCGGTGATGCCGGCCCTCCTCGTCACCTTCACCCTCTCCGGTGCCGTCGCCGGCATGGGCGGGGCGATCGAGGCGATATCGACCGGCGTCGTCGGTCTCGACAGCGTCTCGTTCGAACGTTCGGCCATGGCGCTGGTCATGCTGGTTCTCGGCGGTTCTGGTTCGCTCTACGGCGCGGTCGCCGGCACGGCGGTGTTCATGGGGCTGGAGAGCATCATCTCGGCTGCCAATCCGTTCCACTGGCTGATCATCGTCGGCGTCTTGCTGATCGTCGTCGTGCTGTTCGTGCCGCGCGGGCTCACCAGTCTTGCCGGCGACGTGCGGCGGCTCCTCGCCATCTTCGGACTGAGGAGAGACAAGCGATGACGGCTCTGTCCGCTGCCCCGACTGCCCCGATCCTGCTGGCGCCCGCCGCGCCGCCGGCGCTTGCCGTCGAGGGCCTGTCGAAATCCTTCGGCGGGCTGACGGTCGCCAACGAGATCGACCTGACGCTGGCGCGCGGCGACCGGGTGGCGCTGATCGGGCCCAACGGCGCCGGCAAGACGACGTTCGTCAATCTCGTCTCCGGCCTCCTCGCCCCTTCCTCGGGCCGCATCGATCTGGCCGGCGAGGACATCACAGGCTTGTCCGACGTCGAGCGGGCCCGGCGCGGGCTCGTCCGCTCGTTCCAGGTGTCGCGCCTGTTCCACGGGTTGAGCGTGCGCGAGCACATTGAATTGGCGCTGCTGCAGCGAACGAAGCGGACCAACCAGTTCTTCGCCGCGATCGGCCGTATGGCCGATATCGCCGACGAGGCCGCCGAACTGGTCGAGCGGTTGGGGCTCGCCGACATCGTCGATACTCGCATCGACGCCATTTCCTACGGCCAGCAACGCTTGACCGACATCGCCATGTCGCTGGCACTGAAGCCGAAGGTGCTGCTCCTCGACGAGCCGGCAGCCGGCGTGCCGACGCGCGATGCCGGCCGCATCCTCGACGTGATCGATGCGCTGCCCGCCGACATCGCCGTGCTGATGATCGAGCACGATATGGATCTGGTGTTCCGCTTTGCCGCCCGCGTGGTGGTGCTGGCGTCCGGGCGCATCATCTTCACCGGCACGCCGGCCGAGATTGCCAAAGACGAGCAGGTGCGCGCCGCCTATCTCGGCGTCTACGGCCGCGAGGAGGAGCGCCATGGCCGCTGAAGGGCTGCAGGTCACCGGCCTCGTCGCCGGCTGGGGCGACACCGTCATCGTCGAGGATGTCTCCTTCGACGTGCCCGCTGGCGGCCGCCTCGCCGTCTTGGGGCGCAACGGCGTCGGCAAGACGACCCTGTTCTCGGCGCTGACCGGCATCGCCCGCCGCCGGTCAGGTTCGATCATTCTCGGCGAGACTGACCTGACGCGAACCCGCACCTTCGAGCGCGCGCTATCCGGGCTCGGACTGGTGCCGCAGACACGTGACATCTTCCGCTCGCTGACGGTGGAGGAGAACCTCCTCGCCGGGCTGAAGCGGCGGCCGCGCTCTGCGCTCGCCGAAGCCTACCAGCTGTTTCCGCGACTGGCCGAGCGACGCAGCAATCAGGGCGAACACCTGTCGGGCGGCGAGCAGCAGATGCTGTCGATCGCCCGGGCGATCCTCGGCGAGCCGACCTGCCTCCTCCTCGACGAGCCGCTCGAAGGGCTGGCGCCGGTCATCTGCGACCAGCTGATGACGGCCCTGGACGCGCTCGCCCTTTCCGGCCGCATGACTATCGTTCTGATCGAACAGCAAATCCGCCGCGCCATCGATTTTGCCGACTGGATCATCATCCTGGAGCGCGGCCGCATCGTCTGGTCCGGCGAGGCGGACGAGCTGAACGCTTCGCCCGAGACGATCGAGCGCACCCTCGGCGTCGCAGCGATGCATTAGCGCATTTCTTGTCGCTCAAGTCTGGTCAACTTGAGCGGAACACGCTCTAGCTGATCCGTCAGGGCCCGCTCCACGGCTCGTCGAGGCGTCCGCGATAGGCCGACGGCGACAGTCCGGTGGTGCGCTGGAAGAAGCGGCTGAAATAGGCCGGATCGTCGAAGCCGAGGCCGAAGCCGACGCCCTGCACGGTTTGCCGCGTATAGGCGAGGAGCCGGCAAGCCTCGCGCACCACTTGTTCCTCGACGAAGGCTTGCGGGGTGAGGCCCGTCGCTTTCAGGCACAGGCGCCTGAGCTGTCTGGGCGACAGGCCGAGCGCCGCAGCGTAGGCTTCGATGCTCTTGCGCTGGCGCAAAGTCTCGGCCACCTGGGCAGCGAAGGCGCGGATGCGGACATCGGCTGCCGGTCCGTCGACCGGTCCGCCGCCGGCTTCGCTGAGATCAAGCGCGGTGCAGAGGATCGCTGCGGCTTCGGCTCTGAGCCGGGTCCGTCTGAATTTCGCCGGCCGGACATAAGCATCGGCCAGGCGATCGATGGCGGCGATCAGCTCCGCCGTCGGAGTGACGACGAACAGCCTGCCGGCGGCGGCCGCCGCTTCCGCGCTGGGTCTGAACAGCTCGGGGAAGTCGCTCGCCGGCAAGGTCAGGACATGCCCGTCGGTACCGGCCGAGAAGGTGAACTGGTGCACTGCGCCGCGCGGCACGTTGACGAGCGCGGGCGGCGTCACGGCGAGCGGCGCGCCATCGGCCGACAGGGCGATATCGCCCGACAGAAACACGAACAGCTGGTGCAGGTGGAGGTGCCGGTGCGGCGCGATCGTCCAGTCGAGGCCCGAAGCCCGATCGACGATGCGCTCGATGTGAAGCACGTCGGGGAAGGGGCTCGCCTCGCCGTAGAGCTGCCAGGCGGGAATGGCTTGGGCTTTCGATCGCATGGCCGAAAAGTACCAGATAACTCCCGCTCAGTCCATTCCGCTGGCGGCGTTCCTCCGTAAACTCACCTATCAAGAGACGGGAGGACTTCATGCGAACTCAAGTGGCCATCATCGGCGGCGGCCCGGCCGGCCTTCTGCTGTCGCAGCTCCTCAACAAGGCCGGCATCGCCACCGTCGTCATCGAATTGCGCTCGCGCGACTATGTGCTGTCGCGCATCCGCGCCGGCGTCATCGAGTGGGGAGCGGTCGAGCTGATCCGCGCGGCGGGCGCCGGCGAGCGCATGGATCGCGAGGGGATCCCGCACGATGGTTGCCGGATTTCCGACAATGGGCGGCTGTTCCGCATCGATTTTGTCGAGTCCGCGGGCAAGCGCGTGATGGTCTACGGCCAGACCGAGATCACCAAGGACCTCTACGACGCACAGGACGCCATTGGCGCAACCATCTTCCACGAGGTCGACGGCGTGACGCTGAATGACGTCGTCAGCCCGACGCCGTCGGTGACCTTCCTCAAAGATGGCGTGCGGCAGACGGTGGAGGCGGATTTCATCGCCGGCTGCGACGGCTTCCACGGCGTCAGCCGGCCGACGATCCCCTTGTCGGTCCGCCGCGAGTACGAAAAGATCTATCCCTTCGGCTGGCTCGGCATCCTTACCCGCACGCCGCCAGTCTCGGACGAACTCATCTATGCCCGGCACGAACGGGGCTTCGCGCTTGCCTCGATGCGCAACGCCAATCTGTCGCGCTACTACGTGCAGGTGCCGCTGACCGACCGGGTGGAGGACTGGTCGGATGAGGCCTTTTTCGAGGAATTCCGCGCCCGAATGCCGGCCGAGGCGGCTAGGCGACTCGTCACCGGCCCGTCGATCGAAAAGTCGATCGCGCCGCTCAGATCCTTTGTCTCCGAACCGATGCGCTGGGGCCATCTCTACCTCGCCGGCGACGCCGCCCATATCGTGCCGCCGACCGGCGCCAAGGGTCTCAATCTGGCGGCCTCCGACGTGCATTACCTCTACGAGGGACTATCGGAGTGGTACCACGGCGGGAGCAACGCCGGGCTCGAAGCCTATTCGCAGCGGGCGCTGGCGCGCGTCTGGCAGTCGATGCGCTTCTCCTGGGCGTTCACCATGATGATGCACCGCTTCCCCGATCATTCCGACTACGAGCGGCAGATGCAGTCCGCCGATCTGGCGTTCCTGGAGACGTCAGCATCGGCGCGGCGCGTCATGGCCGAAAACTACACGGGCCTGCCGTATTGAGGCGTCACGCCTCGACCGCATCGGCAAACGCCCGGGCCTCGACCGGCGCCTGCCCGAGAAGTGCACCGCCCGACAGAACCGCCGACCAGTCGCGCCCCGGGAATACTTCCGCGACGAGATCGATGAGCGGGCGGGCTTCGACGACGGCGCGCTTGCACAAGGCCCCGACCACGGCGGCTGCCTCCGGGCGCGGCATGGTTTCCGCGAGCGCAAAGGTCAACGCTTCGGCGAAGATCGTGCCATAGCCCGCATCGAGTCCGCGCCGCATGGCTTCTGCATTGGGCGCCAGCCCGGTGGCGACCTCGTTCGCCAGGACGAGCGCCCGGCCGGTCGATTCCGCCGTGGCGGGAAGCGTCAGCCACTCGGAGAACCAGGCGGCGCCGTCGCGCTGTAGCCGGTGGATCGCAGCGGCGGGGGAGACCGAGGCGAAGCCGGCGACGTGGCGAGCGAGCGCGACGATCACCGAGGGACCGACCGGGTTGCTCTTCTGCGGCATAGTGGAGGAGCCGCCGGCAGTCGCCAGCGACACTTCGCCGATGCCCGTCTGCATCAAGAGACTGATGTCCTCGCCCATCTTCGCAAGGCTCGCGGTCACGCCGGCCATCCACTGCATCAGGCTGACGAAACCGTCGCGTTCGGCGTGCCATGAGGAGCCGGGGTCGATGAGCCCGAGAGCCTCGGCGAGGGCTGCCCGGACGTCGGCGCCCCTCGGCCCCATCGCCGACAGGGTGCCGGCCGCCCCCGACAAGGAGACGCGCAGGATGTCTGGCTTCAACGCCTGCAGCCGCCGACGGTAAGCGACGAGCGGCCGGCCCCAGGCGGCGACCAGCGCGCCGAAACTGGTCGGCGTGGCCGCTTGCCCATAGGTGCGGCCGGCCATCGGCAGCTCGGCATGGGCGCGGGCGAGATGCGCCAACGTGGCGGTCAGCGCGGCGAGCCGCCCATCCCAGATGACGACCAGCCGCTTCAGCCGCAACGAAAGACCGGTATCGACGATATCCTGACTGGTCGCGCCCCAGTGGAGATATTGCGCCGCATCCGAGCCCGCTGCCCGCTCGCGCAGCGCAGCAATCAGTCCGGGCACCGGCACGCCATGCCGCCCCGCCTCGGCCGCCAAATCCTCGGGCGCGATTTCGGCATTGTGCGCCAGATCGGCGATCACGGCCGCCGCTTCTGCGGGGATCACTCCGAGCCGGCCCTGCGCCTCGGCGAGCGCCGCCTCGACCGCCAGCATGGCGGCGACCTCCGCCTCGCCGGAAAACAACGCCGATGTCTCGTCGTCCGAGAACAGATCGCGGTAGAGGGTGGCGAGGGCAGGAATGGGCATGGCAGCTCGTCTGTAAAGAAGGCGGCGGGATCCTCGTTATCGCCCCTCTCCCGGCCTTCGGCCACCCTCTCCCACACGGGGAGAGGGCAACGGAGCCGCGAGTCAGGAGGCAGAGAACGAGCAAGATCGCCCCCCAGCCCCCTCTCCCCTCGTGGGAGAGGGTGGCCGAAGGCCGGGAGAGGGGTCGCGACCGGCAGAGAGTCTGCTTCACACATCCAAGAACACTGTCTCGCCGTCGCCTTGCAGGCGGATGTCGAAGCGGTAGCGGCCGGGCGCCTCGCGGGTTGCGACAAGCGTCGAGCGGCGCTGTTCCTGCTCGATCAGGGTCAACACCGGGTCGCTAGCATTGAGGTCTGCCTCTTCCGGGAAATACATCCGCGTGGCGAGGCCGATGTTGATGCCGCGGGCGACGATCCATAGGTTCAGGTGCGGCGCCTGCACCCGGCCTGAGCGGCCGGGAACCGGGCCGGGCTTCACCGTATCGAAGCCCCACAGCCCGGTCGCAAAATCGGTGATGACGCGGCCCCAGCCGCGAAAACCGGGACTGACTTCGGCAAAGCGCGGGTCCTCCGGGTGGGCATGGATGCCGAGGCTATCGGCCTGCCAGACCTCGATGAGCACGTCTTTGACCGGGGCACCGGTGCCATCGATGACGAGGCCCTCGACGTGGATGCGCTCGCCCGGCGCTTCAGCCCCGGCGATATCCCAGCCGAGTTCCGTCTCGTAGAGCTTGAAGCCGGCGGCACCCGGCGCAAGCCCGATATGGACATAAGGGCCCGCGGTCTGCGAGGCGGTTTCCTTCAGGTAGTCGAGCGTCTGCGGCATGGGTCAGTTCCCTGCGAGGCGGTTTTCGAAGAGCGTGGAACGACGCCCGCGCAGCACGATGTCGAATTTGTAGGCGAGGCAGTCGAAGGGGATGGCGGCGTTGACGTCGAGGGCGGCGATCAATCGGTCGATGGCCGCCTTGTCGGGGATGGTGTTGACGATCGGGCAGGTCCGGATGAGCGGGTCGCCCTCGAAATACATCTGGGTGATGAGCCGCTGTGAGAACGACGATCCGAACACCGAGACGTGGATATGCGCTGGACGCCAGGAATTGACGTAGTTGCGCCAAGGATAGGCGCCGGGCTTCACTGTGCGGAAGTAGTAATAGCCGTTCTCGTCGGTCAGCGTGCGGCCGCAGCCGCCGAAATTCGGGTCGATCGGAGCGAGATAGGTATCCTTCTTGTGGCGGTAGCGGCCCGAGGCGTTGGCCTGCCAGATCTCGACCAGGGTCCGCGGCACGGGGCGCCCGTTTTCGTCGACGACCCGGCCGTGCACGATGATGCGCTCGCCGATCGGATCGCCGGAATGGGCGTAGTTCTTGATCAGATCATTGTCCAACGGGCCGAAGTCGGCGTGACCGAATACCGGACCGGTCACTTCCGAATAGCCCTGCTCGATGGAGAGGAGTGCCTGGCGCGGCGAACGCGACACGGAGGTCTTGTAGCCCGGCGCGTAGGCCGGGGGATGCAGCGATCGATCGCGCTGAAAGTATTCCGCCGGTGTCATAGGTCCCTCCCGTAGCATTCTCATCCACCGCCGTTATCATTCGGCGGATCGCATTCCGATCAACAGGGTGTCATCCCGGCGAAAACCGGGATCCACTCGCCTATCCGCTGCCGGCAGACAAGCAGTCAGGCCAGACCGGCCCCAACAGACAACGTACCATCTGCGGAGTGCTGGATTGGATCCTGGCTTTCGCCAGGATGACACCGGGGCAAAGGCCGAGCCCAGAAGTGCCCCTGCGCTCCGGCCGCCGCACCGTCAGCTTGTCCCCGCCCGCATCTCGGCAAACGTCGACTTGGCAATTTTGATGGCATGGTTGGCCCGCGGCACGCCGGCGTAAATGGCGACGTGCATCAGCGCCTCCATCACGTCCGCCTCACTCGCGCCGGTATTGGCAGTGGCGCGGATGTGCATGGCGAGTTCGTGGTCGTTGCCGAGCCCGGCCAGCAACGCGATCGTCAGCATCGAACGCTCGCGCAAGGGAATCGTGCCGCGTGCCCAGACGTGTCCCCAGGCCGCATCGGTGATCAGGGCCTGGAACGGCTCGTCGAACTCGGTTTTCGCCGCCTCAGCGCGGTCGACATGGGCATCGCCCAGCACCCGCCGGCGGATGGCGAAGCCCCTGTCGGTCAAGCGGGGCTCGGTCGGTTCAGTCACGCACCACCTCCGCAAGGAAATCGGTTATGAGCCCGGCCGTCGCATCCGGATTGTCGATTGCCGGAATGTGCCCGGAGCCGTGCAGGATTTCGAGCCGCGCCCCGGGGATCGAATGGGCGAGACCAGCGACGACCTCGGGCAGGGTCGACTTGTCCTCGCTGCCGCCGATGGCGAGAACCGGCAGCGCGATCGTCGGGGTCGAGGCGCGGAAATCGGCGGCAGCGAGCGCCCGGCAGGTGCCGATGTAGCCGGCGAGATCGGCGTTGACGAACATGGTGCGCCAGGCCAGCCAGTCGATGCCGGCGCGATAGGTTTGCGGGAACCACACGGTCATGACGGTGTCGACGATCGCCTTAAGGCCGTCCCGACTGATGGTGTCGATGCGCGCCTGCCAACTTTCGACCGTACCGATCTTGGCGGCCGAATTGGAAATGACGATCCCTGCGAGAAGATCCGGGCGGCGGACGGCAATCGCTTGCGCCACCATGCCGCCCACCGAACAGCCGACGACGACGGCTTTGCCCACCTGAAGCGCCTCGATCAGCGCGGCGACATCGTCGGCGAGGTCCTCAATCGTCCAGCCGTCGGCGGGCGTGGCGGAGAGGCCGTGGCCGCGCTTGTCGAAGCTGATCGCGTAAAGGCCGGGAAGCCGGTCGATGACGGCGTCCCACATGCGATGATCCGTGCCGAGCGAATTGACGAACACGACGGCCGTGCCGTCGCGCGATCCGCGGGTACGATAATGCATGTGGCCCCAGGGCCGTTGCAGGCAGGGCATGTTTGATCCTCCTGTCGAATATGTGACATAATCGGGACGACAAGAATAATCGAATTTGCTGTCGATCTCATAACCAAATGGCTATGCATCCCGCCATCAAGTTGCGCCATCTGCGCCTGTTCCTCAAGATCGCCGATCTCGGCAGCCTGTCGGCCGCTGGGCGCGCCATCGGCATCTCCCAGCCGGCTGCATCCAAGTCCTTGAGCGAACTGGAAGAGTTGATCGGCTGCCGGCTGTTCCAGCGGGTCGGGCGGAGGCTCCTGTTGACGGCGGAAGGCGAGGACGTGCGCCGGCACGCCCGCGACGCCGTCGCCAGTCTCGATGCGGCAGCGCGGGTGGCGGTGGCAGGCGGAGAACGACAGCGGCTGTCGGTCGGGCTGTTGCCGACCGTCTCCACCCGCTTCTTTCCGGCGATCGCGGCGCGGTTCATCGCCGCCGAGCCCGACCTGACTCTGGCGATCGAGACCGGCAGCCACCCCGTGCTGCTCAGGAAATTGAAGGAGCGCCAGATCGATCTGATGATCGGCCGCATGCCGCAGGCCGGTGAACTCGCCGGACTCGAGTTCGAATTCCTTTACGAGGAGCCGATCATCGCGGCGCTCAGGGCAGATCACCCGGCCCGGCAGATGGACGTGCGCGAGATCATCCGCCGCTATCCGCTCATCCTGCCGACGCGCGACACGATCATCCGCACGACCGTCGACGACTATCTCGGCTCGATCGGCCTGGTCGGCGTGGCGCCAGCTGTAGAGACCTCGACCTTAGCGCTCGGACGCGGGCTGCTGCTCGCCTCCGACGGACTGTGGTTCATCTCGCAAGGCGTGGTGCAGAACGAACTCGACGCCGGACAACTCGTCAGCATTCCCCTCGGCGCGACCTATCTTTCTGGCGCCGTCGGCATGACACGGCTCGATGCGGGAAACCTCGGCCGGCGCGACGGCGAGGCGCTCGCCCGGCTGATGGCACTGACGCGGCAGGCGGCGGCAGACCGGGGACGGTCGGCGGCGGGATGATGAAGCCGTGCCACCGGAGTCACCCCGCGTCGTTCCTTGCAGATGAACGTCCGACAGCGGCTGAAGATCGTCCGTCTGTGTTCAACAATCATCAGGATTGTTGAACACAGCCGCTCGTCACCCCGTCCAGACGTCCGGTTGGTCGAGCCATTGCAATTCCTCGACGGGCGCGCCGTCGATGCGCCGGACGAGGAATTCGGCGAGCCGCTGGCCGGCGCGGCGGAAATCTTCCTGCGCGCTTTGGATCGTCGGGCGGAACTTGCGCATGATGTCGAAGGATTCCTTCAACACGACGTCGAAATCCCGGCCGATGATGTAGCCGGACGCCTCCGCCCCGGCGGTCACCGCGATAGCCGAAAAGGCCGAGCCGCAGACGAAGCCGTCGGCGCGGCGTGGCGAGCGCATCAATCTGGCGACTTCCGCCTCGATCGCCTCGTGCGGACTGTCGGTATCGACGGTGCGGATCGGGATCTCCGTCAGGTTGTGCCGCTCGATGCCGCGCACGAAACCGTCGATGGTGTGGCGGGCGTAGGTCAGATTGAGCGGCGGCACAATCAGCGCGATGCGGCTGCGCCCCTTCGCCGCCAGCCGGTCGACCGCCTGTTCGGCATAGGCGTCATTGTCGAAGTCGACGTAGGGATGGACCATGTCGAGTTCGGTGCGGCCGTGGGTGGCGAAGGGAAAGCCGCGTTCGGCGAGATACCTGGCGCGACGGTCCTGCGGCTCGGTGCGCGAAAAGATGACGCCGTCGGCACTGCCCATCTCGACGATGTAGCGGACGGGATCGAGCGGATCGTTGCCGGTATCGTACGGCGCCACGGACAGATTGTAGGACGTATTGGCCAGATATTCCGACACGCCGTAGATCAGGTTGGAATTGAGCCCGAGGCCCTCGCGCTCGATCGACAGGATCATGGCGATGACGTTGTTCTTGCCGGTTCTGAGCCGCACGCCGGCACGGTTCGGGCGATAGCCGATCTGGTCGGCAACGGCTTTGACCCGCTCCTTGGTGGCGCGGCCGATGTCGGGCGCATCGTTCAGCGCACGCGACACGGTGGTCACGCCGAGGCCGGTCAAATAGGCGATCGTCTTCAGCGTCGGGCGCGCAGGCGTTGTCGCGACGCCCGCCGCTGTTTCGTCGGATGCATTCATCACGTGACCAGTCACATTCCGGCCCGTCCTGTATCGAAACAGGAGGCCGCTCCAATCGGCAAGGTGCCGCCACGGACCGATCGGCCAGCGGCGCAACGAGAGCCATGATAGGGCAGACGGGCCCGACTGAGGCGATACCCAAAATGTCTCCAGTCCCGCCGAAACCATAGCGCAAGCAATTGGAATATTTCAACATATTTCGTAGCCGAACAAAATATCGCAACGTCCTCCGGCAGTTACCCCCGGCAGGCGATCGACATGGCCGGCCGCGCCGGCTGTCGACCGAATCCAAGACCCACATCCTCGAAATCTGTAACGGTTCTGGACCATCCGCATTCAGCCGATTGCGATGGCTAAAATCTTCCGATAGCATGGACCTATAACGTTTCCGAAAAAGGGAGGAATTGGAATGCGGCTTTCTCATCATCTGGCTTTGCTCGGTACCGCTCTTGCCTGCCTTGCGACCCCCGTGCAGGCGGCGGAAAAAGCCGAGGTCCTGCATTGGTGGACCTCGGGCAGCGAGTCGGCGGCAGTCAATGAATTCAAGAAGGCGTTCAATGCGGCCGGCGGCGAATGGACCGACGCGGCGGTCGCCGGCGGCGGCGGCGAGACCGCCCGCGCGGTCGGCATCAACCGCATCATCGGCGGCAACCCGACGACCGCCATGCAGTTCAACACCAGCCAGCAGTTCTATGAATTGATCGACAAGGGTCTCCTGCAGACGCTCGACGACGTGGCTGCGAAGGACAATTGGGCCAAGGTGATCAATCCGGTCATCTATAGCGCCGTGTCGAAGAACGGCCATGTCTACGCCGCCCCGGTGAACATCCACTCCAACGTCTGGTTGTGGTTCTCGCCTGCCGCGCTGAAGAAGGCCGGCGTCGAGGCACCGAAGACCTGGGACGACCTCTTCAAGGATCTCGACGCGCTGAAGAAGGCCGGCATCATCCCGCTCGCCCAGTCGGGCGATGCTTGGACGCAGAACCTGACGTTCATGAACGTGCTCATCGGCGCCGGCGGACCGGAGCTGTACCTCAAGATCTTCAAGGACCGCGACGTCAACGCGATCAAGTCGCCGGAGTTCAAGAAGGTCGCCGACATCCTCGCCAAGATGCGCGACTATCTCGATGAAGGCATGCAGGGCCGGCAGTGGAACCAGGCGATCAGCCTCGTCATCACCGGTCAGGCCGGCTTCAACTTCATGGGCGACTGGGCCAAGGGCGAAGTCGTCGTCGCCGGCAAGGTGCCGGGTACCGACGTCGGCTGCATCCCGGGCCTCGGCAAGAGCTCCTACTGGATCGGCGGCGACGTGTTCGTCTTCCCGAAGCAGAAGGACGCCGGCGCCCTCAAGGCGCAGGAACTTCTCGCCCACGTCTTGCTGTCGCCGGAGACCCAGGTGGCCTTCAACAACAAGAAGGGCTCGGCGCCGGTACGCGCCGACGTCGACACTTCGACGATGGACGCCTGCGGCAAGCAGGGCGTCGCGCTGCTCGGCTCCGGCGCCTTCGTGCCCGGCTCCGACATGCTGGTGAACCCGGACGTCGCCGGCCAGCTCAATGACCTCGCCGGAACGTTCTTCTCGGACAAGAGCAAGACCGCGGCGGACTTCGTCGATGGTCTGGCCAAGATCGTCTCCAGCCAGTGACCGCGTCGCGCTGAACTCATACCCTCGGGGGCTCTGATCGCCCCCGAGGACGTATCGCGCGTCTCGCGGAGATCACCGATGAAATTGCGCCTGTCAGCTCTGACTCCCCAGATCGCCCTGCTGCCGACCTGGCTGATCGTTGTGTTCGCCTATGTCGGAACGGTCATCTGGTCGATCCGCATCTCGTTTTCCAGTTCGCGCATGCTGCCGGAAGGCGACTTCGTCGGCTTGAAGTCCTACGAGCGACTGTTCTCGACACAACGCTGGGTCGTCTCGGTGGAGAACGTCGCCATCTTCGGCGTCATCTTCATCGTCGGCGCGCTGGTGCTAGGCTTCTTCCTCGCCGTGATGCTCGACCAACGGATCAAGGCCGAGAGCCTGTTCCGCACGATCTTTCTCTACCCCTACGCCATGTCGTTCGTCGTCACCGGCCTTGCCTGGCAGTGGATCCTCAATCCATCGCTCGGCCTGCAGCAGATGATGCACAATTTCGGCTGGACGAGCTTCACCTTCGACTGGCTGGCGCGTGGCGATCGGGCGATCTATCTCGTCGCCTTCGCCGGCATCTGGCAGGCCTCGGGTCTGGTCATGGCGATCCTCCTGGCCGGCTTGCGCGGCATCGACGAGGACCTCTGGAAGGCCGCCAAGATCGACGGCATCCCGACCTGGCGCGTCTATCTCCACATCGTCATCCCGCTGCTCGGCGGCATGTTCGCCACGGCGCTGGTTCTGCTCGCCGCGGCCGTGGTCAAGGTCTACGACCTCGTCGTTGCCATGACCGGTGGCGGACCGGGCATCTCGACCGAAGTGCCGGCGAAATTCGTCATCGACTACCTGTTCGACCGGCAGAACATCGCGCTCGCCACCTCGGCGTCGACCGTCATGTTCCTGGCCGTGTTGTTCGTGCTCGGGCCGATCCTCTACCGCCAGTACATCCACAACAACGGGAGGGCAGCATGAGCGACATCGTCGATGTCAAACTCGCCGTCGTCGGCGGCCTCCCGCCAAGGACTGACGCCCCCTGGGGGCCGAAGCCCGGTCGCATCACGCCGGCACGCATCGGCGTCTACGCGTTTCTCGTCGTGGCTTCGCTGTTCTTCCTGATGCCCTTCTACGTGATGCTCATCACGTCGTTGAAGCCGATGTCGGAAATCCGACTCGGCAACCTGATGTCGTTGCCGGAGGTGGCGACGATCCAGCCATGGATCGACGCCTGGGCACATGCCTGCACCGGCGTCGACTGCAACGGCGTCCAAGTCGGCCTGTTCAATTCCTTGAGGATCCTGGTGCCGAGCGTCATCCTGTCGATCGCGCTCGGCGCGATCAACGGCTATGCCCTCTCCTTCTGGCGGCCCCGGGGCAGCAACCTGATCTTCGCGATCCTGCTGCTCGGCGCCTTCATTCCCTACCAAGTCTATCTCTATCCCTTGGTGCGGATGCTCTCGGTGGTCGGACTGTACAATCGGCTGCCCGGGATCGTGGCGGTGCACACCATCTTCGGTCTGCCGATCATGACGCTCCTGTTCCGCAACTACTACGCCAGCCTGCCGATCGACCTGTTCAAGGCAGCGCGCGTCGACGGCGGCAGCTTCTGGACGATCTTCTTCTATCTGATCCTGCCGATGTCGGGTCCGATCCTGGTGGTGGCGACCATTCTGCAGGTGACCGGCATCTGGAACGACTTCCTGTTCGGCCTGATCTTCGCCGGGCGCGAAAACCTGCCGATGACGGTTCTCCTCAACAACGTCGTCAACACCACCACCGGCGTGCGCGAATACAACGTCAACATGGCAGCAACCATCCTGACCGCGCTCGTACCCCTTCTCGTGTATTTCGTGTCGGGACGCTGGTTCGTCCGTGGCATCGCCAGCGGCGCAGTGAAAGGATAAGGCCATGGAACCGTCCGTCGTGGTGCGTGACCTCCACATCCGCTTCGGCGCCCTGGACGTCATCCGGAACATGAACCTGGAGATCGCCGAGGGTGAATTCCTGGTGCTGTTGGGCCCGTCGGGCTGCGGCAAGTCGACGCTTCTGAATGCGATAGCCGGGCTCATCACCGTCACCGGCGGCCAAGTCATCATCAAGGGAAAGAACGTCACCTGGGAGGAACCGAAGGACCGTGGCATCGCCATGGTGTTCCAGTCCTATGCGCTCTACCCGCAGATGACGGCACGCGGCAATCTTTCCTTCGGGCTGAAGATGGCCGGTGTGCCCAAGGCGGAAATTGCCAAACGCGTCGCCCGGGCCTCCGAGATCCTGCAGATCGAAGCGCTGCTCGACCGCAAGCCGTCGGCCTTGTCCGGTGGTCAGCGCCAGCGCGTTGCCATCGGGCGGGCCCTGGTGCGCGATGTCGACGTGTTCCTGTTCGACGAACCCCTGTCGAACCTCGATGCCAAACTGCGCTCGGAACTGCGCGTCGAGATCAAGCGGCTGCACCAGAACCTCGGCAACACCATGATCTACGTCACCCACGACCAGATCGAGGCGCTGACGCTGGCCGACCGCATCGCCATCATGAAGGGCGGCGAAATCCAGCAGCTCGCTGCGCCGAAAACCGTGTTCCACAGGCCGGCCAACCTGTTCGTCGCCGGTTTCATCGGCTCGCCAGCGATGAACTTCATTCCGGGCGCGGTCGAAGAGTCCGAGAACGGCAAGGTGTTCCGCTTCGCCGGCAACACGGTGCCGCTCGGCGCCTACGAAGGCAGCCACCGGCTGACGACATGTCCGGACGCCATCCTCGGCGTCAGGCCGGAGCATGTCACCATCCACGCGGACGCGGCGGACGGCATTGCGGCGATGGTCGAGCTCGATGAGCCGATGGGCTCGGAAAGCCTAGTGTGGCTGAAGCTCGCCGACAAGCCGTTCACCGTGAAAACCACGGCCGAACACGGTCTCCACAACGGGCAACCGGTGAAGCTCGTGTTCGACATTCACAGGGCGTCGCTGTTCGACAAGGCGTCAGGCGTCCGGCTCTAGAGCATCCGGCGCTCAGCCGGAATCGGCTGACGCAGATAAGATGCTCTAGAATCAAAAGGATAGAGCGCCTTATGTGTCCAATTGAATGCACGGCGCTCTAGGTTCTCCCGGGTGGCGCAAATCCGAACCGCAGTCGGCGCCGCGCTGCACCGGGGACTGCCCGGCCGGTTCGGTTCCCCACCCGTTTCACTCCCGTAATGGCCGGCGCCACAACGTCCCTGGAGGCATCATGTTGGATCTTGGCGGAGACTGGTGGCTTGCCGACCTCGGGGGCGAGATCGGCGTTCCAATGCCGGTGCCCGGCGACGTCTATTCCGCGCTTCTGGCAGCCGGCGTCATTGCCGATCCCTACTTCGGTCGCAACGAAACCATCGTGCGCTGGGTGGCGGACCGAGACTGGGTAATCAGCCGCACCTTCACGCTTGAAGAGGCGATCGGCCCGCATCTCCTCGTCGTCGACGAACTCGACACGGTCGCCGAAGTGCGCATCAACGGCGAACTGGTGCTTGCCGCCGCTTCGGCCTTCCACGAACACATCGCCGACGTCAGCAACTTCGTTGCGGCCGGCGACAACCGCATCGAGATCCTCATCAAATCACCGATCGCGGCGGCAAGCGCCCTGCAGGCGGCGCAGCCCTACCCGGTCCCCTACCACACCAACAACTCGGAACTGCCGAACGGCAATATGCTGCGCAAACCGCAGTGCGATTTCGGCTGGGACTGGAATATCGCGCTTGCCTCCTCCGGCATCTACGGCCGCATCCAACTCGTCGACGGTGCAGGCGAGATCGCCGGCGTCACGGTCCGGCAGCGGCACGAAGACGGCATCGCCCGCGTCGAGATCGAGGCGCGGCTGAGAGGCTTTGCCGCCGAGGCCGTCGACTGCAGTCTCGTCTTCGCCGGCCAGGAGACCGCCGGCCCGGTGCCGCTCCTGGGCGGCGCGGCCAGCGTCACCGCCGCCTTCGAGGTCGCCGACCCGGATCTCTGGTGGCCGAACGGCGTCGGCCGGCAGGCGCTGAACGACCTCGTCATCCGCGCCGGGGCGACCGAATACCGCACCAAGGTCGCCCTGCGCGACATCAAGCTCGTCAGCGAGCCCGACGCGGTGGGACGATCGTTCCGGCTGAACGTCAACGGTCGAGACCTGTTCGCCCGTGGCGCCAACTGGATCCCATCGGATGCGCTCGGCGGCCGCATCAGTCCGGATAAGACGCGGCAGCTCCTCATGTCCGCCGTCGACGCGCACATGACGATGATCCGGGTTTGGGGCGGCGGACGCTACGAGCCGGACTGGTTCTACGACATGTGCGACGAACTCGGCCTGATGATCTGGCAGGACGCGATGTTCTCCTGCAATCTCTATCCGGCGACGCCGGAGTTCCTCGGCGACGTCGCCGATGAACTGACGTATCAGACGCGGCGTCTGGCCCATCGCGTGGCCATCTGGTGCGGCGACAACGAACTCATCGGCGCGCTCCTCTGGTTCGAGGAATCGCGCAAGGACCGCGACCGCTATCTGGTCGCCTACGACCGGCTGAACCGCACCGTCGAGACGGCGATCAAATCGGTCGATCCTGCCGCGAACTGGTGGCCGTCCAGCCCGTCGCCGGGCCCGTTGAGCTTCGGCGACACCTGGCACGACGACAAATCCGGAGATATGCACTTCTGGTCGGTGTGGCACGAGGGCCGCGACTTCGAGCACTACCGCGACGTCCGCCCACGCTTTTGCTCGGAATTCGGCTTCCAGTCGTATACGTCGATGGACGTCATCCGCACTTTCGCCAGCGAGGAAGACTTCAACATCGCTTCGCCGGTGATGGAAGCGCACCAGAAGAACAAGGGCGGCAACGCGCGCATCGCCGAGACGATGTTCCGCTACTTCCGCTTCCCCAAGGACTTCGCGTCCTTCGTCTGGCTGTCCCAGGTGCAGCAGGCGTTGGCGATCAAGACGGCCGTCGACTATTGGCGGAGCCTGAAGCCGCACTGCATGGGCACGCTCTACTGGCAGCTGAACGACACATGGCCGGTGCAGAGCTGGTCGAGCCTCGACTACGGCGGCGGCTGGAAGCTGCTGCACTATGCCGCCTGCCGCTTCTTCCAGCCGGTCAACGTGGCGATCATCCCGGCCGGCGATGACACGCTGCAGTTTTCTGCCGTCAACGACACGCTGGAGCCGGTCGCCATCGCGCTCGAGTTCGCCGCCGTTTCGTTTGCAGGAACAGAGCGGCCACTCGGCAGCATCTCCGGCGACGTCGGGCCGGATGCTGCGACGACGCTGGCCGAACTCGCCGCCGATGCGCTCGGCGAGACGGAACTCCTTGTCATCCGCTGGCAGGCATCGAACGGGATGGCCGGAACGGACCATTTCGCGCCCCGCCGCTACAAGGAATTCGATCTGCCGAACCCGGGGCTGTCGCTGGCGACCACCGTCGTCGACGGCATCGTCAAGATCCGCATCTCGGCCGAGGCCCCTGCCCTCTACGTCACGCTCGAGGCCGATGCGCCCGGGCGCTTCTCCGACAATGCCGTCCTCGTCGTGCCCGGCCGCGACGTCGAGGTCGCGTTCGTCACGCCATCGGCCGATCCCGGCAACGTCACCATCACCGCCCGCGACCTCTATTCGAGCTTCTCGCTTAGTGCCGCAGCCGTTTCCGCCTGAGCGGCACCGGCCTTGCCCGTCTTGCGCCCGCGCTCCAACCCCGAACGCCCAGAAGACCAATCATGACCGACCAATCGACAGTCTCCTCCATGCATGCGACCGCCGGTTTTCGTCCGGTCGACGAGGCCGCGCTCCAGGCCAAGGTCGGGGAACTCAGCTTGGCCCAGAAGGCGCAGCTGTTGACCGGAGCCGACAATTGGGCTTTGCCGGCAATACCAGCCATCGGGCTCCGGCCGGTGGTCATGTCGGACGGCCCGAACGGCGTGCGCGGCCTGTCATGGCGCGACGAGACCAACGTGTCGCTGTTGTTGCCGAACGTCGCGGCCATGGCGGCGACCTGGGACGAGGGCCTATTCGCCGAAATCGGTAGCCTGTTGGCCGACGAAGCGCACCGCAAGGGCATCGACCTCTTGCTCGGCCCCGGCGTCAACCTGCACCGCACGCCGCTCGGCGGGCGCAATTTCGAGTATTTCAGCGAGGATCCGCTGTTAACCGCCAGGCTCGCCACAGCTTACGTCATCGGTCTGCAAGAGAAGGGCATCGCGGCCTGCGTCAAGCACTACGTCCTCAACGAGACCGAGGAGGAGCGCAAGACCTACAACGTCGACATCGACGAGCGCACCATGCGCGAGGCGCAGCTGCTGCCGTTCGAATTGACGGTGAAGGCCGGCGCGGCAACGCTGATGGCCTCCTACAACAAGCTCGACGGCGAGCCGATGACCGGCAACAGCCACATGAATTTCGGCGTACTGAAGGGCGAATGGGGCTTTGACGGCGCGCTCATTTCCGACTGGCACGCCACCTGGGCCGATAAGCCCGCGGCCATTGCCGGCGGTCTCGACATCTCGATGCCGGGCCCCGATCCGGACTATTCAGCGCTGGCGGTCGATCTGGTGACCAGTGGCCGGTTGGCGGAATCGGTCATCGACGAATCCGCGCTCCGCATCCTGCGGCTCGCCGCCCGCGTCGGCGGTTTCGGGCCGGCGCGGGACACGGGGCCCGATCAGCCGCCGCTGGAAGCCCAGCCGTTCCTCAACGATCTCGCCGCCCGCTCGATGACGCTCCTCAAGAACGAACGCGTCGGTGGCGCGGCGCTGCTGCCGATCGCGACTGCCCCCAAGCGCGTTGCCATCATCGGGCCGATGGCCAATCGGCCGACCTACCAGGGTGGCGGTTCGGCCTGCGTGACGCCGCCATACGTCATCGCACCGGTCAAGCCGATCCGTGCCGCGTTTGGAGACGACGTCGAGATCGTCTACGCGGAAGGCACGCCAGCGAGCCGGCTGTTGCCCGAATTCGACCTCGCCGAAATCTCCGACCCAACCGACGGCTCCGCAGGTCTGCGCGTCAACGGCTTTGGCGCCGATGGCGCAGACCTTATCGACGAGCATCGCGATGCCAGCGTGCTGCTGTGGTCGGCCGCCAGCGCCGGGGCAATGCCGGCCGGCGTTACCCGGATCGTCGTCCGCTTCCGCCTGAAGATCAGCGAGACTGGCGAGCACCGTCTGGCGCTGACCGGCTGCGGCGAAGTGTCGGTCAGGCTCGGCGCGCGGCCGCCGGTCGAACTCGACATCGGGCCGGGGACGCCCGGAAATTTCGAAATCGTCGTGCATCCCAACCAGGTGATCGTGCCGTTCGTGGCCTCGGCCGGAGAGACGCTCGAGGTCGAGGTGACGCGGTTGGTCAAGCCCGAAGACTGGGTCGGCTTCCTGCCACTCGGCTTCGGGCACGCCAAGCCGTCCTATTCCGACCGGCCCGACGCCATCGGCGAGGCCGTGGCGCTGGCGAAATCCGCCGACCTCGTGCTGCTCTTCATCGGCAATACCGATGAGGACGAAGCCGAGGGCTACGACCGGCCGTCCCTATCGCTGCCGGGCAGGCAGGACGAACTGGCCGCCGGCGTGCTGGCCGCCAATCCCGAGACGATCGTCATCCTGAACGCCTCGTCGCCCGTCCTCATGCCCTGGATCGACGCGGCCTCGGCCGTCATCTGGACCGGGCTCGGCGGCCAGGAGTACGGCAGCGCACTCGCCGACGTCTTGTTCGGCGTCAAGGAACCGGCCGGCCGCCTGCCGACCTCCTTCCCGGCTAAGCCCGAAGACGCGCCCGTCCTTTCGCCGTCGCCCCGCAACGGCCGGCACAATTACTCCGAAGGGCTGCGGCTTGGTTATCGCGGCTACGCTGCGGCCGGAACCCGTCCGCTGTTCGCCTTCGGCCATGGTCTCGGCTACGGCCGCTGGACGTATGAAGCAGCGGACATCGCCGTACATCCCGGCGCCGATCCGGCCGATCTCGACGCGGTCGCGGCGATCGTCACCGTCACTTTGCGCAACGACGCCGACAGGGCCTCGCGCGAAGTGGTTCAGATCTATGCCGAGGCGGCGGACGGAGACGGCGAAGCCGCGCCCTTCACGCTGGTCGGCTTCGCCGTGGCGACGGCCGGGGCCGGAGAAACCGTTTCGCTCGCGGTGCCGGTGCTTGCCCGTTCGCTCGGCCGCTACGGCCGCGGCGGTTGGGAAATGCCGACGGGCGGACGGGTGTTGAAGATCGCGCGTTCGGCGGTCGACCCGCAGCTGACGCTCGAGCTGTCAGCGCTCGGCTGAGCCCGGCCGGATCGTCGGATCGAGCCAAGCGGGACGCGGCTGCCGGCACATCTGGTGGCCCCGGAGCGATTGTCGCAGGCGGGCGGCGCCCGATTTGCGCCAAATGCCGCCAAGTTAGCGAACTTGCGTCATTTTCTCGCCGTCATCCGCCTGAAACATGACAGTCAGCAAACATAAGTCGGTAGGGCGTTCCCG
>JARLIT010000052.1 GCA_031291575.1 Ancalomicrobiaceae bacterium | reverse complement strand
CGGGGTCTCCAGATAGAGGATCTCCATCCCGTCCGGCACGTCCTTCGGATAGGGAATGCCGCAGTCGAGAAGCGTCGTATGCAGTTCCAGATCGTCGAAGTCCTCGGTCAGGGCCAGACCGATGCCCTGCGCCAGACCGCCATAGATCTGGCCATCGACGGTGGCCCGATTGATGATCGTGCCGACGTCGACCGAGGTGGTGAACTTCACCACGCTCGCCTTGCCGGTATCGAGATCGACCTCGACCTCCGGCAGGAACACTTCGTACATGTAGACCGGGAACGGTGCTCCTTGCCCGGTTTCGGACGAACAGGCGGTGCAGGCCGCCGCAACCCACTTGCCGTCGTAGGCGAGCGGGATGTTCTCGGCGACCATCTCGGCATAGGTCCGATAGGTGCCGTCAGCCTTCTTCATCGCGTTCAACAGCATCTCGGCGCCGACACGGATGGCATTGCCCGAGAACACGTTCGAGCGGCTGCCACCGGCGGGGCCGGAGTTCGGGCCGGCGGTATCGGCCAGGATCAGCCTGAACTGGTCTGGCGTGAAGCCGGCAGCACGCAGCACTTCGTGTGCCATGGTGAGTGCGCCGAGATCTGCGCCCTGGCCGTGATCCTCCCAGCCGGAGCGGACGAGAATGCCCTTCGGCGTCAGCTCGATGCGGGATTCAGAGCCGTCCGGCCCGTCGAGACCGCAGCCGTAGATGCCATGCGCCAGTCCGACGCCACGCTTCTTGTCCGAATGGGCGGCATTGAACTCGGCGCAACGCTTCTTCGCCTCGAGGTATTTCGGCCGGATCAGGTCGTAGAGCTGTTTCAGCACCAGAACGTCCGGCACCTGCCCGGTCGGCGTGGTCGAGGCCTCGTTGTAGAGGTTCTTGTAGCGGAACTCGAGCGGGTCCTCGCCCATCTTCTCCGCCAGCATGTCCATGGCGATTTCAGACGCCAGGAACGATTGCGGCGAGCCATAGGCGCGGAAGGCCGAGCCCCAGGCGTGGTTGGTGGCGACGGTGCGGCCATGGCCTCGGATGTTGTCGAGATGATAGCCGGCGCCGACGAATTGCGCCTGACGGATGGTCAACAGGTCGCCGAATTCTGAGTACGGCCCGTGATCGATCCACCAGTCGGTTTCCATCGCCGTCAGTTTGCCGGCCTTGTCGCAAGCGAGCTTGATGTTGACGTTGCCGGGGCTGCGTTTGCCCGTGTAAGTGATGTTCTGGAACTGGTTATAAACCAGCGAGACCGGCCGTTCGGTCGCCAGAGCGGCAACGCCGACGAGTGCTTCCATGGTGGGCGAGAACTTGTAGCCGAAGGTGCCGCCTGCCGGGTTCTGGATCAGGCGGAGCTTCTCCGGCGCGATGCCGAGGCCGGGGCAGATCATAGCGTGATGCAAATGCACGCCGATCGACTTCGACAGAATGGTCAGAACGCCGTCATTGTCGAAGAAGGCCTCGCCGCAATCGGGCTCGAGGTGCAGGTGCGGCTGGCGTGAGCAATAGGTGGTGATGTCGACCACCGCCGCCGCGCTTTCGAGTAGCGGCTTAGTCTCGGCGCCCTTGACCACACCCTGGTCATAGTAGGCATTCGGCACGCCGGGATGGATCTCGATCGCGTCGGCAGCAAGCGCAGCAAAGCCCGACATGTAGGCCGGCAGCACTTCCAGATCGACCTTGACCTTGTCGGCGGCGGCGCGGGCATGGTCGACCGTGTCGGCGGCGACGATGGCGATGGCGTCACCAAACTGGAACACCTTGTCCTTGCACAGGATCGGCCGATCCCAGCCGTCGCCCTTGTTGGTCGGGAAGGTGATCAGGCCGGTGATGGCATTCTTGCCCTTGACGTCCTTCCAGGTCATGACCTTGAAGACGCCGGGCATGGCTTCGGCTTCGGAGGTATCGATGCCCTTGATGTTGGCATGGCTGACTTTGGCCTGCACAAGGGCCAGACGCAGGGTATTGTGCGGCATCCTGAGCGACACGTCGGCGCCGAAGTCCCAGGCGCCGGTGACCTTGGCAACGGCGGAAGGACGGGCAAACCACGTGCCGAGGATCGAGCCGTCGTCCTTCGGCTTGGCCAGCAGCGATGCGGCGGTCTTCTCGCCGCGCAGCACCGCGGAGGCATCCATCACCGCGTCGACCAGCGGCTGATAGCCGGTGCAGCGGCAGAGGTTGCGATTGCGGTTGAACCAGGCGCGAACCTGTTCGCGCGTCGGGTTGTTGTTGGCGTCGAGCAGCGCCTTGGCCGACATGATGAAGCCGGGGGTGCAGACGCCGCACTGGGCGCCGCCATGCGCCATCCAGGCAACCTGCAGCGGATGCAGATTGTCCGGCGTGCCCAGCCCCTCGATCGTGGTGATTTTCGCACCCGAAGCGACCTTCTCGATCTCCGTCGTACAGGCGCGGACCGGTTTGGTATCGACGATCACCGTGCAGGAACCGCACTGACCATCCTCGCAGCAGACTTTGCAGCCCGTCAGCAGCATCTGCTCGCGCAAGACGTCGGCTAGGCTGGCGTCCGGCTCGACCATGACCCAACGGTCGATTCCATTCACGTTGAGGGATATGCGTTTCATCTCCCGTCTCCTTGGTTGTGGCTTGCGTTTCCGACGCGTCGCCACAGGAAGTTTTATGTGGTCGATTTATGGGGCCGAGCCGCTAGTGGCGGTTCAGCCTGATCGGCTGGATGGCCGTTGAGCCGGCTCTTGTCGATCGGTCCGCCGAGCCCGATCGCAACTTGTTCAAATTATTGAATTTGCGACCTATCGTGTGTCGTCGGATGTCTCTCCGCTCGGCACGGATTGCTCACGAGACCTCCTTTCGGCGCGCTTGATCGGCGGATGCGCGCATGGTGCGCATGATCGGCATTACGGCTTTGGCCCGGCGGCGCCAGGCGATGAATTCGGCGACGACCGAAATGGCGATCTCCTCCGGCGTGTCGGCGCCGATATCGAGGCCGACCGGCGCATGCACACGCTCGAAAGCCTCCGGTGGCACGCCGCGGCTCTGCAGTTGCGTGAACACCGTCGTGACCTTGCGGCGCGAACCGATCATGCCGATGTAGCCGGCCGGCGTTGTCAGCGCCCAGCCGAGCACCTCGGCGTCGAGTTCGTGGCAGCGCGTGGCAATGAACACCAACGAGCGCGCATTGACATCGAGCTCGGCGAAGGCGTCGGCGAAGCTGGGCTCGGCGATCACACGCGCCGCCTCGGGAAAACGCTCGATATTGGCGAACTCGGGACGGTCGTCGATGACGACGGTGTCGAAGCCGGCCAAGCGGGCGGCGCGGTCGACCATCAGGCCGACGTGGCCGGCGCCGAACAGATAGACGGCGGGCTTGGGACAGATCGGCTCGATGTAGATGTCGAGGTTGCCGCCGCACACCATGCCGGTATCGAGGCGCGGATTGTCGTTGAGCGAAAACGACAGCATGGTCGGCTTGTCGAACGCGATGACGTCGCGGGCAGTGAGAATGACTTCCGCCTCGACCGCGCCGCCGCCGACGGTGCCGACGATCGAGCCGTCCTCATGCACCAGCATCTTGGCGTTGCCGTGCGACGGGATCGAGCCCTGATAGGCAACGATCGTTGCCATGGCGCACGACCGCCCGGCTTTCGCTTCCCGGACCAGATCTTCATAGAGCGCTTCAGCCATCCAGGCCTCCCGTGCCCGCCTCGCCTGTCGAATACCGGACAGACGGGCACTCGGCAGGCCAGCCGGCAATCAACGAATTGGAATCGTTCGATGAGGCGTCGGCGACGCGATCCGCCCGGCGGACTTGGCTCCGCCGGCACCGACAATCACACTCCACCGGACCTCTGCGGGTACGGTTGCTTTTAGCGGTGTGCAGGTTGTCACGGGACATGTCTGCCCTCTTGTTCGTTTTACTCCCGTTTTCCGAGAGATCTCCGTCTTCCCGCTGTTTGGGCGGAAAAGCGCCATCGGTTGATCTCGTCGTTTCGAGCTGTTTTCAGCTTCTTGGTGAATCTTAGCCCCTGCCGGACAGCACCGCAATTCGGTCAGTTGCGGTATTGCGAGGCTCGAAATCTCTAACTCGTCTGAGTAATACGTATATTTACCATCTCCTCTCCAACAATAGACGCCAATCGATCAAATAAAGTGACGATACGAGTGCGCCAGAGAGTCCCTCCCTGCGCGACCTTGGCGCGCATCAAATCAGCGTTCGCTGAAGTTCAACCCAGAAGGCGATCGGCCCGACAGCGCGGCGCCGCAGCTACGGCTCCGTCGGCGCGACGAGCGGGGTCAGCCCTTGCGGATGGCGCGGTACTGCAGCGGCGAACACTCGTGCACCCGCCGGAAGCAGCGCGAGAAATACAGGGGATCGTCGAAGCCGAGTTCGGCGGCGACCGCCTTGATCGACTTCTCCGTCGTGTCGAGCAGGAAGCAGGCGCGCTGCATCTTCAGCCGAGTAAAGAAGTCGAGGCTGGAAAAGCCGGTGCGCTTCTTGAATATGGCCGAGAAATGCGACGGCGACAGGTTCGCCGCGGCGGCGAGATCGGTAACCCGCAGCGCCTTGGCCAGGTTGGCCTGCATGGTCTCGATGACCCGACCGATGCGGACGTCGAGATTGTCGTCCTCATGCGTATCCCGATGGCGCGTAACGACGAGATGGGTCACCAACTGACCGAGTGTCATCGAGGCGGAGAGGAGATTGTCCGGCGTATAGCCGGCGCCGAGGATCGCCATGATCCGCTCGAACATCGGCGGGATCGCCGGGTCGCGGCCGGGAGTGAGCACCGTCGCGCCGGCCTCGAGTTCGAACAGTCGGGTGAGCGTCGCCACCTTCGGCCCGGCCAGATGAACCCAGTAGATCGTCCATGGCATCGATTCGTGCGCGCCGTAGCTATGGCCGACGTCCGGCGGCGTTATCAGGATCTGGCCAGGGCGGACGCGCACCAAAGTCTCGCCGAAGCGGGCCCAGCCCTCGCCATCGGTACAATAGATCATCACCGCCTGCGCAATACCTTCCGGACGGGCGACGAAATGCCATTGCGCGCGGGGATAATAGCCGACGTCGCTCGGCAACAGGCCCCATAAGGGATCGCTGTCGAGCCATGCCGCCACCACCGGGCGCGGCAGCACGACCGAACGCTGGCCGGGAAAACCTTCTTTGATCCTGGGGTCTTGATCGTTCATCGCAACCTCAAATTACCAGAGGATCGTCTATGATGTCCATCGTTCCAGCTATTCCGCTGCCCGGGTCCGGCGGGTAGCGTCACCGGCAATGCGAGAGCCCCGTACGCAAGGGCCGACCGGCAGGAGACCGACATGACCCGCGCTGCCCTCCCCGAGCCCCCGGCGACCGTTGACGGGCCGGTCAAGGCTTGGTTCGCGCCGCTGACGCTGCCGACCTACGAACCGGCGCCGGCCGATCTCAATCCGATGTTTCTGGAAAAGCGCGTGTTCCAGGGATCGAGCGGCCGGGTCTATCCCCTCCCCTTCATCGACCGGATCGCCGAGACGCCGGTGCTGCGGGCCTGGTCGGCCGTCCATATCGAAAACGAGTTCCTCCGCGTCGTCATCCTTCCCGAACTCGGCGGCCGCATCTACGCGATCCTCGACAAGCTCAACGGCTATGACCTCGTCTACCGCAATCCGGTGATCAAGCCGGCGCTGGTCGGGCTCGCGGGTCCGTGGGTGTCCGGCGGCATCGAGTTCAACTGGCCGCAGCATCACCGCCCCTCGACCTACATGCCAGTCGAAGTGGCGATCGAGGAGGAGGCCGACGGCAGCCGCACGGTCTGGCTGTCGGAGCACGAACCGATGAACCGGATGAAGGGCATGCACGGCATCAGGCTGAAGCCCGGTCGGGCAGCGGTCGAACTTCGCGTCCGCCTCTACAACCGCACCGACCTGCCGCAGACGTTCCTGTGGTGGGCCAATGTGGCGACCGACGTCAACGAGCGCTACCAGAGCTTCTTCCCCGGCGACGTCACCACCATCGCCGATCACGCCAAGCGGGCGACCAGCGCTTTTCCCCACTGTGCCGACCGCTACTACGGCGTCGACTATGCACGGCGCGGCCGCGACGGTGTGCCGGCAGACGAAGTGCCGGCGCAATTCGTGCCGCCGGGCGACTATGCCGCCAACGATCTGCGCTGGTACGCCAATATCCCGGTGCCGACCAGCTACATGTGCGTCGGCAGCCGCGGCGATTTCTTCGGCGGCTATGACCACGGCCTTGAGGCCGGAATCGTCCATATTGCCGACCATCACATCGCGCCGGGCAAGAAGCAGTGGACCTGGGGCAATCACGACTTCGGCTACGCCTGGGACCGCAATTTGACCGATCCGGACGAGGCCGGTGTCTATCACCCCTACATCGAGATCATGGCCGGGGCCTTCACCGACAACCAGCCGGACTTCTCGTTCCTGGCGCCGGGCGAGACCAAGACGTTCAGCCAACACTGGTATCCGCTGCGCCGCATCGGCCCGGCGACGGCAGCGACGACCCAAGCCGCAATCAGTGTCGGCGTCCGCAACGATCGCGCGCGGATTGGCGTGCAGGTGGTCGAGGCCCAGGTGGGCGCCGAGATCGAAGTTGCTGCAGCCGGCAGGATCCTGGTGACCTGGCAGCGCGACCTCGATCCTGCCGAGCCGGTGATCGAGACTGTTGCGCTTCCCGACGGCACCGATGCCGAGAGCCTCAGCGTGACCGTGCGCGACGGCGCGGGCCGCGAACTCGCCGCCCATCGCCCGGAGACGGCTCGCGACGCCGAACCGATCGAGCCAGCCGACGAACCGCCACCGCCCGAAGACATCGCGAGCGCCGACGAACTGTGGATCACCGGCGTGCATCTCGATCAATACCGGCACGCCACCCGCGCGCCCGACGCCTATTGGCGCGAGGCGCTCCGCCGCGATCCCCTCGACATCCGCTGTAACGTCGCCATGGGCAAATGGCACCTCAGACGGGTGGAATTCGCTGCCGCGGAGGCCTGTTTCCGCCGCGCCATCGAGCGACTGACCCGGCGCAATCCGAACCCTTATGACGGCGAGGCCTTCTATGGCCTTGGGCTGGTGCTCAGGTACGTCGGCCGCATCGAGGAGGCCTATGATGCCTTCTACAAGGCCTGCTGGAATGCCGCCTGGGTCGGTCCCGCCAGGCTGGCGCTCGGCGAGATCGACGCCGCGCGCGGCGATCATGCCAAGGCGCTCGACCATATCCGTGCCGCGCTCCGGCGCGACGCCGACAACCTGCGGGCTCGCGACATCGAGGTGATCTGCCTGAGACATCTCGGTCGGGGGACGGAAGCGACCACGCGGCTCGCCGCAACGCTGGCGCTCGATCCGCTCGATGCCTGGGCACGGCATCTGGCGGGCCGACCGGTTGCCACCGACGCGCAGCTCGCCCTCGATCTCGCCCTCGACTACGCCCGCGCCGGCGAGCGGCAGACCGCGCTCGACGTCCTCAGCACCTATGCCGAAGTGAACGGCGCGGCGGCAGAGCCGATGCCGCTCTACCATGCCGCCCTCATCGCCGACGGCCTCGGCGCCACGGTCGAGGCACAGCGCCTGCGCGACGCGGCGGCGAGAGCCCCGAGCGACTATTGCTTCCCCAGCCGCATCGAGGATGCGATCGCGCTGGAAGCGGCCATCGAGACTCGAATAAACGACTCCAACTCATTATATTATCTTGGTAATCTCTATTACGACCGACGCCGTCACGTCGAGGCCATCAGCCTGTGGCAGCGCGCGGTCGAACTCGATCCGACATTCTCGATCGCCTGGCGCAACCTCGGCATCGGTTTCTTCAACGTGCTGGCCGATCCGGAGCGCGCGCTTGCCTGCTACGAACGGGCGCATCAGGCAGCCCCTGACGACGGCCGCGTCTTCTACGAGCGCGACCAATTGTGGAAGCGGGTCGGCCGGACTCCCGGCATCCGGCTCGCCGAATTGGAGCGCCGCCGTGATCTGGTCGACCGGCGGGACGACCTCACCATCGAACTGTCGGCCCTCTTCAACCGGCTTGGACGCTCCGGCGAGGCGGCAGAGCTTCTTGCCGGCCGACGCTTCCAGCCTTGGGAGGGCGGCGAAGGGCTGGCGCTCGATCAATGGGTCAGAACCCATTCGATCCTCGGGCGGCGGGCACTCCAGGCGGGCAATGCCGCGACGGCACGCCGGCTCCTCGAGACCGCACTCTCGGCACCCCACTCCCTCGGCGAAGCCCGGCATCTCCTCGCCAATCAGAGCGACGTCCACTACTGGTTGGGCGAAGCGTGTTCGGCTGCCGGCGACACGGCGGCCGCCAGCCGCCACTGGGCGCGGGCAGCCGATTTCGCCGGCGACTTCCTCGGCATGGAGGTACGTGCCTTCTCCGACAAGACCTACTTTTCGGCGCTGGCGATGCGCCGGCTCGGGCGGACCGAGGCCGCCGACCGGTTGATCGGCGATTTGAAATCCTATGCCGAGGCGCTGAAGGAGACGCCGGCGAAGATCGACTATTTCGCCACCTCGCTGCCGACCATGCTGCTGTTCGAGGATGACCCGCAGTTGCGCCAGACGATCGCCGCCGACATCATGCTCGCCGAGGCCGCGATTGCCGCGGGCGATCCGATGGCGGCGCGCCAACAGCTCGTTGGCGTGCTGGAGAAGGATCCGAGCCACGCGCTGGCAGCCGAGCTTCTCGCTGACATCGGCGGCGCAGCTCCTTAAGCGGAATGCCATTGCCGCCGGGCGCCCGATCGCGCCCGCCCGGCAGAGATGACGAGGTGCCGTATGCCCGAAATCCGCATTGGCGCTGGAGATCTCGAGGTCACCGTCTCGACTCGGTTCGCCGCGATCCTCGCCTGCGATTGGCTCGTGGCCGGCCGCCGACTGCCGGTGTTACGGCCGGCCGGACCGGAGGCAGCGGTCACAGCGACGGCCGCCGGATGCTTTCCGCTCGTCCCCTTCGGCAATCGGTTGGCCGGCAACCGTTTTGCATTTGAAGACCAGGAATTTCGGCTGGCACCGAACACCGCTGATCCCTGCCGCCTGCATGGCGACGGCTGGCTCGCCGACTGGACGGTGGCCGCGGTGTCGCCGCGTTTCGTCGATCTGGCGCTTTCCGTCGCCGCGTCGGCCGCCAGCCCTTACGCCTATGAGGCGCATCAGATCGTCTCGGTCGAGGCCGATAAGATCGTCGTGGCGCTCTCGGTTACCAATCGCGGTCGGCGTCTGCCGTTCGGGCTGGGGCTGCATGGCTATTTCCCGCTGACGGCCGCCACGACGCTTCTGGCACCCGCCGCCGGCTATTGGCTCGAGGGGCCCGGCTATCTGCCGACGGAGCGGGCCGGACTGCCGGACGAACTCGACTTCTGCCGCCCGAAGACCCTGCCGGAGCGCTGGATCAACAACGGCTTCGAGGGCTGGAGCGGGTCTGCCAAAATCCGCTGGCCGGAGCGCGGCTTTGGCGTCGGGATCGCTGCCGATGCGCTGTTTGGCCGCTATCAGCTGTTCCGGCCGGATGCCCGCTTCGATCCGACAGGAGCCGGCGACTGGTTCTGCTTCGAGCCGATGAGCCATTCGCCGGCAGCGTTCCGCCTGCCCGACCTCGGCGGGCTGGTGCCGCTTGACCGAGACCAGACACTGGCCGGGTCGATCCGGTTCGAGATCCTGCGCTGATCCCGCCCTTGAGCCGTGCATTGCAGCCGGCGAGCCGCCGTTCCGGCTCGGCGGCGTCGTTCCCGACCAATTCGGCGATTGCCGCGCTGCACCCGTTCGCGTGCAGTCATAATCAGAGTTTCGTCCATGGGAATGATGGTTGAGGCCATTCCGGGCCTAGCGGCTTGCCCCTATCCTCGCATCCTGAGGACGGTCGATTTCGAATGGTAGGCGATCGTTCCGTCCCGTGAAGCGTCCGTCGCGGAGAGAGCGTTCCGTCCGGATCGATGCGATCCGAGCGGTGGAACACGCTCAAGCCATTGTATCCGGGGCATATCCCTGATCGGCAGACGATCCCGTCTGACCGGGACATGCGCACCGGCCGGCGTCCGCGGCTGGCACCTGCGGCAGGGATCGGGCTGGCGGACCCGCCCGGCGATCTGCCGCCCACGTTCCACTTGAGGTTTGCCGCCCGTCAACGGCGGGGTTGGAAGACGATCGGACAACAAAACGACCGAGGAGGAAATCATGATCCGCATTCTGAAGGGCCTGGCGATCGCCGGTCTGGCGTTCCAGGCTTTCGTCACCGCGGCGCAAGCCGCCGACATCAAGATCGGTTTCATCGTCAAGCAGCCTGAGGAACCCTGGTTCCAGGACGAGTGGAAATTCGCCGAGGTCGCCGCCAAGGAGAAGGGTTTCACCCTCGTCAAGATCGGCGCCGAGGACGGCGAGAAGGTGCTCTCCGCAATCGACAATCTCGGCGCGCAGGGAGCCCAGGGCTTCATCATCTGCACCCCCGACGTCAAGCTCGGACCGGGCATCGTCGCCAAGGCGGCTGCCAACAATCTGAAATTGATGACGGTCGACGATCGCCTCGTCGGCGCTGACGGCAAGCCGATCGAGGCCGTGCCGCACATGGGCATTTCCGCTGCCAAGATCGGCGAAGCGGTCGGCGCAGCTCTCGCAGCCGAAGTCAAGAACCGCGGCTGGGACTGGAAGACCGTTGGAGCGGCCCGCATCTCCTATGACGCGCTGCCGACCGCGGTCGATCGCGTCGAAGGCGCCATCGCATCGCTGAAGGCCGCCGGTCTGCCGGTTGCCAACATCTTCGATGCGCCGCAAGCCAAGACCGACACGGAAGCTGCCCTCAACGCTGCGACCGTCGTCCTCAACAAGCACGCTGACGTCAAGCATTGGGTCACCTTCGGCCTCAACGACGAGGCAGTGCTCGGCGCTGTCCGGGCCTCGGAATCCGTTGGCATCCCGACTAACAGCATCATCGGCGTCGGCATCGGCGGAGCGGAATCGGCGATCAACGAGTTCAAGAAGCCGACGGCAACCGGCTTCTTCGGCACCGTCATCATCTCGCCGAAGCGGCACGGCTACGAGACCGCGCTGCTGATGTACGACTGGATCGCCAACGCCAAGGAGCCGCCGAAGCTGACGCTGACCGCTGGCCAGTTGGCGCTTCGCACGGACTATGTTGCAGTCCGCAAGAGCCTCGGCATCGAGTAAGATCTCTCCCAAGCAACCTGACCGGCGCCGGGCTCGGGTCCGGCGCCGGCCCTTTCCCCCAAGGGTCCGCGCGAGATGGACGAATTCCTGGCGTTTTCCCACATCGGCAAGACCTATCCCGGCGTTCGGGCGCTCGATGACATTTCCTTCTCAGTGCCCAAGGGCACCATCCACGGCCTCGTCGGCGAAAACGGCGCAGGGAAATCGACGCTGATCCGCATCCTCTCCGGCGACACCGAAGCCGACGACGGCGAGATCCGCATCGACGGCGACGTGCAGCATTTCTCCTCGACCCGCGATGCCTTTGCCGCCAGGGTCGTCGTCGTGCATCAGGAATTGCAGCTGGTGGCGAGCCTGACGGTCGCGGAGAACCTCACGCTCGGGCGCTTCCCGGCGCGCGCCGGCGTCATCGATTTTCGCGGCATGATCGCGCATGTCGGCGCTAAACTGCGCGAAATTGGCATCAGCGTCGATCCGAAGACCCCGGTCTCGCAACTTTCGCTCGGCGAACGCCAGATGATCGAGGTCGCCAAGGCGGTGATGATGGATGCCCGCGTCATTGCCCTCGACGAGCCGACCTCGTCCTTGTCCTCGCGCGAAAGCGAGGTTCTGTTCGACCTGATCGGCCGGCTGAAGGCGCAGGGCAAGGTCGTCGTCTACATTTCCCACCGTCTCGACGAGATCTTCCGGCTTTGCGACGGCTGCACGGTGCTGCGCGACGGGCGGCTTGCCGCGCATCATACCTCGATCGACGGACTGACGCGCGACATGCTGGTCTCCGAGATGGTTGGGCGCGCGATCGTCGATATCTGGGGCTGGCGCGGCCGGTCGCTGGGTAAGCCGCGGCTCGTCGTTGATCAGATCAGCGGCAAGCACCTGCCGCAGCCGGCGAGCTTCACGGCGCGGGCTGGCGAGATCCACGGATTCTTCGGTCTCGTCGGCTCCGGGCGCAGCGAACTGATGCGGCTCGTCTATGGCGCGGACAAGCGCTGGGGCGGCCGGATCGACATCGACGGCGTCGTCTTGTCCGGCCGCGATCCAAAGCGCTCGATCCGGGCCGGCCTCGTCCTCTGTTCGGAGGACCGCAAATACGATGGCATCATCCAGGGCATGTCGGTGACCGAGAACATCGTCGTCTCGGCGCGGCGCCACTTCTCACCCTTCGGCGTGACGCGGCCGGCCAAGGAGACGGAGACGGCGGAAAAGTTCATCAAGACGCTCCGCATCCGCACCCCGTCCGCCCGCCAGGACGTCGTCAATCTGTCCGGCGGCAACCAGCAGAAGGTGGTCCTCGCCCGCTGGCTGGCCGAATCCGACATCCGGGTGCTGATCGTCGACGAGCCGACGCGCGGCATCGACGTCGGCGCCAAGGCGGAGATCTACGACCTCTTGTATTCGCTCGCTGAGCGCGGGATCGCCATTGTCGTCGTCTCCAGCGAATTGCCCGAGGTGATGGGCATCTCTGACCGGATCAGCGTCATGTGCGAGGGCCGCATCGTCGCGAGCTTCGAGCGCGCCGACTTCGACGAGCATACGATCCTGGCGGCGGCGCTGCCGGATCGTTCAATGACCGAACCGACAAGAAGAGCATCGTGATGGCCGGCTTTCTGAAACGTCTCCTGCTCGGCGAGCAGGGTCTCGTCGTCATCTTCATCGCCGCCTTCGCGCTCGTCTCCGCGACGGTGCCGAACTTCCTGACCGACCGCAATATGCTGGGCCTGTTCCAGTCGGTGGTCACCATCGGCATCGTGTCCTGCACGATGATGTTGTGCCTTGCCTCGCGCGACTTCGACCTGTCGGTCGGCTCGATTGTGGCATTTGCCGGCATGGTGGCGGTGATGGCATCGAACGCGACGGGCTCGATCCCGCTCGGCCTCTTAGCGGCGCTCGCCTGCGGCGCTTTCGTCGGCTTCGTCAACGGCGTCGTCATCGCCAAGCTCAGGATCAACGCGCTGATCACCACGCTCGCCACGATGCAGATCGTGCGCGGGCTGGCACTCATATCTTCCGACGGCCGCGCCGTCGGCATCAACGATCCCATCTTCTACCGGCTGGCGCTGTCGAAAGCCCTCGGCGTGCCGACACCGGTATGGGTGATGCTGATCCTGTTCGCCATATTCGGCTTTGTCCTCAACCGCACCGTCTTCGGCCGCAATACGCTGGCCATCGGCGGCAATCCCGAGGCGTCCCGGCTCGCCGGCGTCGACGTCGACGCTACCCGCATCTGGATCTTCGCGCTGCAGGGCCTGGTGTGCGGCGTTGCCGGCATCCTGCTCGCCTCGCGCATCACCTCCGGCCAGCCGAATGCGGCGACGGGGCTGGAACTGTCGGCCATCTCGGCCTGCGTGCTCGGTGGCGTGTCGCTCGCCGGTGGGCGTGCGGCGATTACCGGCGTGATCGTCGGCGTGCTGATCTTAGGAATTGCCGAGAACGCCATGAATCTCCTTAATATTCAGGCGTTCTACCAGTATCTGGTGCGCGGCGTGATCCTCCTTCTGGCCGTCCTCCTCGACAATATCCGCAGCCGCGGCCTGCGCTGACCCCTGGCGGCACCCGATCCAATTCCGGCCTCCTCCACCCCGGATCCGCAGACGGTCCGAGGGTGGAGCGTTTGCAATGCCGCCCACGGTCACCCCAAGCCTCCCGCCCCTTCCCCATCCGCCCGTCCCGACGGCGCCCTCAGAGGGGATGCCCGCTCAGCCCTGACCTCCACTTTCTTACTGACTGGACAGTCAGTCAACTTCGGCGTAAACCGTTGCGCAGCCAATCCCCCGGGGCCTCGGGCGTCCTGATCCCGGGTGGAGCCTCGCCGGAGCATCGCCCATGTCAGCCCCCAAAACCAAGCGCCAGCAAGCCTCCGAACAGCGCCGGCAGGCGATCCTCGATGCCGCACTCGACGTATTCGCGGCGGAAGGCTTCACCGCCGCGCGGCTCGATGACGTCGCCGCCAAGGCCGGCGTCGCCAAGGGCACGATCTATTTGTTCTTCAAGGATAAGGAGGAGTTGTTCGAGCAGATCGTGGTCGCCGCGATTTCGCCGGTGCTCGCCCGCCTTGAGGCGCTGGCGGAGGCGGAGACGATGCCGCTCGATCAGGTGCTCGAGACCGTGTTCGCCTTCTTCCAGAGTGAGGTCATCGCAACTTGGCGCCGCGACGTGATCTGGCTGGTACTGTCCGAAGGCCGCCGTTTCCCGCGCATCGCCGAGATCTACCACCGCATGGTGATCTCGAAGGGGCTCGGCATCATCCGCCGCATCGCAGAGAACGCCTACAAGCGCGGCGAGATCTCGTCGGACGAGCTGGTGCGGTTCCCGCATCTCGTTTTCGCGCCATTGATCATGGCGCTGATCTGGAACGGGCTATTCGCCAAATACCAGCCGCTCGACGTGGCGGATCTGCTCAACACCCACCGGCAGCTCCTGATGCGCACTGCCGCCGCCCAGCCGAAGGAGGATTGACCATGGCCGGACGCCCTCCCCGCCCGTTGATCGTGCTGGTCCTCATCGTCGCGGCCGCCGGCGGTTATTGGTGGTGGCAGCGCCCGCCCGAGACCGGCGGCGATCTCACTCTGCAGGGCAACGTCGAGGTCCGCCAGGTCAACCTCGGCTTCAAGGTTGCCGGCCGCATCAAGACGCTCGATGTCGACGAGGGCGACCCCGTGTTCGCCGGCAAGCGGCTCGCCGTGCTCGATCCCGTCTACTTCGAAGACACGATTACCCAATTGAAGGCTCAGCGCGACCAGCTCCGGGCCAATCTTGCCAAGCTGGAGGCCGGCAACCGGCCGGAGGAGATCGCCCAGGCCGAAGCGGCCGTCGCCGAACGGCAGGCGGCGCTCGACAACGCCAGGCTGGGGCTCGACCGCGCCCAATCCCTGATGCAGACCGCATCGGGCACGCGCAAGGCGTATGACGACGCGCAAGCCGCATACAGCCAGACGCAAGCGCAGCTCAATTCCGCCCGTCAGGGCCTCACCCTGATGCAGGCCGGATTCCGCAAGGAGGACATCGCGGCGGCTCGCGCTCAGCTCGCCGGCGGCGAGGCGCAGCTGAAGATTGCCGAGCGCCAGCTCTCCGATGCCGGCCTCTATGCGCCGAGCGCGGGCATCGTCTTGACCCGGGCGCGCGAGACCGGCGCCATCGTCAACACCGGGGAGACGGTCTTCGTGTTGAGTCTGACGTCGCCCGTGTGGGTACGCACCTACGTCTCCGAGACCGACCTCGGCCGCATCCGTCCCGGCGAGGACGTGTCGATCAAAACCGACACCGCGGGCTTGGCCTTGATCAAGGGCCATGTCGGCTTCGTTTCGCCGACGGCCGAATTCACGCCGAAGACGGTCGAGACGCGCGAACTCCGCACGGCACTGGTCTACCGGATCCGCATCGTCGCCGACGATCCGCAGGGCGTTTTGCGCCAAGGCATGCCGGTCACCGTCACATTCCCCACCGCCACTGCCGCCTTGGCCGATACCGCCACAGGGAGATAGGCCGGTGACCGCTTCCCTCGCTGAGATCGACGGCCTCACCAAGCGCTTCGTCGCCAGTGGCGAGCCGGCGATCACCGAACTGTCGACCGCCATCCTGCCCGGCCAGGTCACCGGCCTCGTCGGCCCGGACGGCGCCGGCAAGACCACCTTGATGCGGCTGATCGCCGGCCTCTTGACCCCCTCTGCTGGCCACATCACGGTTTGCGGCTTCGACACGATCGCGGATCCTACTGCCGTCCATGACGCCATCGGCTATATGCCGCAGCGCTTCGGCCTCTACGAGGATCTGACCGTTCTCGAAAACCTGACGCTCTACGCCGACCTCAAAGGGGTCGTCGGCCGGGAGCGTGCGCCGACCTTTGAACGGCTCCTCGCCTTCACCGATCTTGCCCGCTTCACCGACCGGCTCGCCGGCAAACTGTCGGGCGGCATGAAGCAGAAGCTCGGGCTCGCCTGCGCCATGCTGAAGTCGCCAAGACTCCTCCTCCTCGACGAACCGAGCGTTGGCGTCGACCCGATTTCGCGGCGCGAACTATGGCGCATGGTCTACCAGCTGGTCGAGGACGGCGTCGGCGTCGTCTGGTCGACGGCCTATCTCGACGAGGCGGAGAATTGCGCCGAAGTCATCGTCATGAACGAGGGCAAGGTGCTCTATTCCGGCGATCCGCATGCGCTCACCGCCACCATGGCCGGCCGCGTCGTGCATGTACGCGGGGCCGGAAGCGGACGGCGCGACCTCCTCGCCAGCGCCATCCACCGCCCCGATATCGTTGACGGTGTCATGCAGGGCGAGGCGGTGCGCCTCGTCATCGCCGAAGGACAACAAGCGCCGACGGCAGAGGCACTTGCGCCGGGCGGCGATGTGACGGTGACGCCGATCGCGCCGCGCTTCGAGGACGCCTTCGTCGCGCTCCTCGGCGGCCAGCCGAAACGCACGCTGACGCTGGAGACAAACGTCCGGGGAAACCACGAGGGCGCGCCGCCGGTCGAAGCGAAGGCGCTGACCCGGCGCTTCGGCGATTTCACCGCCGCAGACAGCATCAGCTTCGAGATCCGGCGCGGCGAGATCTTCGGCCTCCTCGGTCCCAACGGCGCCGGCAAGTCGACCACATTCAAGATGATGTGCGGGCTGTTGCGTCCGACCTCAGGAGCTGCACGCGTCGACGGGCTCGATCTCTATTCGGCGCCGGCCGCCGCCCGCGCCCGCCTCGGCTACATGGCACAGAAATTCTCGCTCTACGGCGATCTCTCGGTCAAACAGAACCTCCAGTTCTTTGCCGGCGCCTATGGATTGTCGGGCGCACGCAAGCGCGCCGCGGTCGAGCGGGTGATTGCCGCCTTCGATCTTGCCGGCCATGTCAACGACAACGCCGGCGGCCTGCCGCTCGGCTTCAAACAACGCCTGGCGCTCGCCGCCGCCGTCATGCACGAGCCACCGGTCCTCTTCCTCGATGAACCGACGTCCGGCGTCGACCCCCTGACGCGGCGCGAATTCTGGAGCTTCATCAATGGCATGGTCGGGCGCGGGGTAACCGTCATGGTCACCACCCATTTCATGGACGAGGCCGAATACTGCGATCGCGTCGCCTTGATCAGCCGTGGCAAATGCATCGCCATCGGCGCTCCGGAAGCGCTGCAGGCCTCGATCCGGTCCGACACCTTGCCCAACCCGACGCTAGAAGACGCGTTCGTCGCCTTGATCGAGGCGCAGGAGCAGACCCAAGCAAAGGCGGCGGCATGAGCGCATATCGCACCCGATCCGGCAGCTTCAGGCGGATCGCGGCCCTGATCCGCAAGGAGACTTTGCAGGTCGCGCGCGACCGGTCGAGCCTCGTCGTCGCCTTCGTTCTGCCGGCGCTTCTCCTGTTCCTGTTCGGCTTCGGCATTTCCTTTGATGCCAGCCACCTGAAGATCGGTCTCGTCGTCGAGGAGTTGAGCCCGGAGGCCAGCGACTTCGCTGCAACCTTGGCGAATTCGCCCTACTTCGACGTCGAACGCGCCAACAACCGCCGCGCCTTCGTCGACAAGCTGTCGGCCGGGCGCCTCAACGGCATCGTCGTCGTCTCCGGCGATTTCGCCGAACGGTTGGCGCGCGGCGACACCGCCGGCATCCAGATCATCACCGACGGCAGCGATCCCAACACCGCGGGGCTCGCCACCGGTTACGTCAACGGCGCCTGGCAAGTCTGGCAGATGCAGCGTTCGAGCGGGCAGACGGCAACGATGCCCGGTCAGGTAACGGTCGACTCCCGCTTCTGGTTCAATCCTGAACTGGAAAGCCGCCGCTTCCTCATTCCCGGTTCGATCTCGCTCATCATGATGATGATCGGCTCGCTCTTGACCGCACTGGTCGTGTCGCGCGAATGGGAACGTGGCACGATGGAGGCGCTTCTCGCCACTCCCGTCGGCAGTCTCGAACTCATCATCGGCAAATTGGTGCCGAATTTTGTCCTCGGGCTGATGGCGATGGGCGTCTGCGTCGTCGCGTCGCTGTTCGTGTTTGGCATTCCGCTACGTGGCTCGCTTCTGGCGCTGGTCGGCTTCACCGCCGTCTTCCTCGCCGTGGCGCTCGCCCTCGGCCTGTTGATCTCCACCGTCGCCCGCACGCAGTTCCTCGCCAGCCAGTTGGCGATGATCGTCGCGTTTCTGCCGGGGGTCTTCCTGTCTGGCTTCCTGTTCGAGGTGTCGAGCATGCCGACGATCCTCAGGATCGTCGCCAGGATCATCCCGGCCACCTACTACGTGCGCGGGCTGAATACGATCTTCCTCGCCGGCGATATCGCCTCGGTGCTGGTGCCGAGCGCAGCGGTTTTAGCGCTGATGAGCACGATCCTGTTCGTGCTGACGGCGCTCAAAACCCGACAGCGGCTCGACTGATGGAGAGGCCCGACTGACATGTGGACGCGCCTCATCGCCCTCGTCATCAAGGAGCTGCTCACCTCGTTCCGCGAGCCCAAGGCGCGGATGGCGCTGATCGTCCCGCCCCTGCTGCAGCTCATTCTGTTCGCCTTCGCCGCGACGATGGAAGTCTCCAACGTCCCCATCGGCGTCGTCAACAACGACTGGGGAGCCGCCTCGGTCCAACTGATCAGCCGCTTCGAGCGGGCCTCGGCCTTTTCCGAGATCCGCCGCTACACCGGCGTGAAAGAGGCGCAAGCGGCGATCGACGCGCAGGAGGTGATGGCGGTCGTCCACATTGGCGACGACTTCTCGCGCGCGCTTGCGGCCGGCGCGAGCCCGTCGATCGAGGTGCTGCTCGACGGCCGCAAGTCCAACAGTGCCCAGATCGTCAACAACTACATCGGTCTGATCGTCAACCAGTTTTCCACAGATCGGCGGCTCGGAGCCGAGATCACACTGCCGAGCGAGGTCATCGACCGCTCCTGGTACAATGCCAACCGTGACTACCGCGCGGCGATGGCGCCGATCCTCATCGCCACCCTGCCGATGGCGCTCGTCATGATGATCGTCGGCATGTCGGTGGCGCGCGAGCAGGAACTCGGCACCTTCGAACAGCTACTCGTCTCGCCCCTGCAACCGCTGGAAATCGTGATCGGCAAGGCCATCCCCGGACTGATCATCGGCCTCGCCCAGTGCGCCATCATGACGGCGATCATCCATGTCGGCTTCGGCATTCACGCCACCGGATCGATCGTGGTGCTGTTCTCTGCCCTGACCGTGTTCATGATCGCGATTACCGGCATCGCGCTGTTCATCTCCTCGCTCGTCTCCAACCAGCAGCAGGCGATGATGGGCATCATGGTGACGATGATGCCGGCGATGCTTCTGTCCGGCTTCACCTCGCCGGTGCAGAACATGCCCGACTGGCTGCAGCCGCTCGCCGGCATCAATCCCTTGACCCACATGCTGGTCATCGTCAGGGGCGTGTTCCTGCGCGATACGCCATTTTCCCTCGTCGCCGAGCAGATCTGGCCGATGGCGGCGGTGGCGATCGTCACCATGACGGCGGCAGCCTGGATGTTCCGCCGCAAGGTCGAATGAGGGCCGGACGGCCGCTCGCGCAAAGAGACACGCCGGTTCAGCCGGCCGGTTGCGCGGCCATCAGCGCCAGAAGCCCCCTGATCAACGTCTTCGGCGACGGCGGACAGCCGGGAATGCGGATGGCCACAGGAACGACGGCGTCGACCGCGCCGACGACGGCATAGGAACCGGCGAAGACGCCGCCGTCGATGGCGCATGCGCCCGATGCGACGACCCATTTCGGCGCGGGCGTGGCGTTGTAGGTCCGCTCCAAAGCCTCGCGCATGTTGTGGGTGACGGGTCCGGTGACCAGCAGCACGTCGGCATGGCGCGGAGAAGCGACGAACTTCAGGCCGAAGCGCTCGAGGTCGTAATAGGGATTGCTGAGCGCATGGATCTCGAGTTCGCAAGCGTTGCACGAGCCGGCATCGACCTGACGGATGGAAAGCGAGCCGCCGAAGGTGCGGTCGATGCCCTCTTTCAGCTGCGCCGCCAGGGTGAGCAGTTCGGGATCGTCGACCGCGGGGGCCGGCTCCGTCAGAGCTCTTGAAAACACGTTTTCGAACAAGATCCTACGCATGGCTGTCCTTACAGATCGTGGCCCGAATAGGAGCAGTTGAACGACTTGTTGCACAAGGGGAAGTCGGCGACGATGTTGCCCTCGATGACGGCTTCCAACAGCGGCCAATGCGCCCAGGACGGATCGCGCAAGTAAGCGCGCTCGACCGTGCCGTCGGCAGCCAGCCGGACCCAGGCGAGGATGTCACCGCGGAAGCCTTCGACGACCGCCAGACCTTCGCTGACCCCCATGATATGGCCGAGAAGATCTACGGCGATCGGTCCGGACGGCATGCCGGCGAGGATCTGCTCGATCAGGTCGAGGCTTTCGCCGACTTCCCGGATGCGGATCCAGATGCGGGCATTGACGTCACCCTCGGTCAGCACCGGCACCTCGAAGTGCAGCCGGTCGTAAGGGGCGTACGGTAGATCACGGCGCGCATCGAACGAGCGGCCCGAGGCACGGCCGACGAACCCACCCGCGGCGAAGTCGCGCGCCAGGGCCGCACTGAGCCGCCCGGTCGCCACCGTGCGGTCGGCAAGGCTCGCGGTATTATCGTAGAGTTCGACGAGTTCGGCGAATTGCGCCCGGACCACTTTCAGGAGACCGCGCACGGCCGCCATGCCATCCTTCTTCACATCGACCGTCACGCCGCCGGGACAGATCGCATCCATCATCAGGCGGTGGCCGAACGCCGTCTCCGCCGTCCGGAGCACCTGTTCGCGCAAGGAACTGCAATGCGCCAACATCAGCGAAAAGGCCGCGTCGTTGCAGATGCCGCCGATATCGCCCAGGTGGTTGGCGAGACGCTCGATCTCGGCCATCAGCGCGCGCAGCCACTGGCTGCGTGGCGGCGCCTCGACGGAGAGTGCAGCCTCGACCGCGCGGGCGAAGGCAAACGAGTAGGCGACGGTCGAATCCCCTGAAGTGCGGGCAGCAAGCTTGGCGGCGCGCTCGATCGTTGCCCCGGCCATCAGCCGGTCGAGCCCCTTGTGCACGTAGCCGAGCCGTGCCTCCAGGCGGACCACCGTTTCGCCGTTGCAGGTGAAGCGGAAATGGCCGGGCTCGATGATGCCGGCGTGGACCGGCCCGACCGGGATCTGGTGCAGGCCAGGACCGGTCGAGGCAAGGAACCGGTAGGGCGGGACGACCGCCGCGCTCGCCTCGGCCGGTTCCGGCGGATGGAACGGCCTCCCCTCGGGCCAGCGGCCGTGATCGAGCCAATACCGCTCGTCGGGCATCCCGATTGGTGTCAGCCCGAACAGATCGCGGATGGCGCGCTCGGGCCGGATGGCGCAGGCCAGCAGCGCCGCGACCGACGGAAACGTGCCGTCGCGACAGGCAAGGCTGGCGACCGCCGGGACCGCTGTCGCGCCGGCATCGAGGAACGCCAGATGCACGGCGCCGACGTCACCCCACAAGGCGAGGAACGTCCCCTCGCCCGCAGCGAGCCGGGCGGCGAGATCGAGCCACATTTCGGCCTCGACCAGCCGGCGCGGCCAGGGATGGTGGTGCGCTACGGCCTCGATCGCGGCAAACTCTTGGAAGGACGTCTCCATGGGTGGCCTTCCCGTCAGTGCAGCGAAGCGGCGATATGCTGGAACCAGGCGACCAGCGGCGGTGGCAGATAGATGCCGGCGATTATGACGAGCGTCAGATGCGCGATCATCGGCAGGTAGGAGGCCTTGATCGGCTCCCGCGACCCGGTCGGCTCGCCGAAGGCAACGCTATGGAGGCGCAACAGCAGCGCCCCGAAGGCAATGACGAGGCCGAACACCGTCAGCAGCGCCAGCACCGGCGAGCGCGATACCGTCGAGGAGACGATCAGGAACTCGCTCATGAACACCCCGCCCGGCGGCAGACCGGCAATGGCCGCCACGCCGATGACCAGCCCCCAGCCGAGGAAAGGATGCGTGACGGTCAGCCCGCGGATCTTGGCCAGCTGTTGCGTGCCCTTGGCCTGCGCGGCATGGCCGACGGCGAAGAAGATCGCCGATTTCGTCAGGCTGTGCATGGTCATGTGCAACAGCGCAGCGAAATTGGCGAGTGTGCCACCGATGCCGAAGGCGAAGACGATGATGCCCATGTGCTCGATGGAGGAATAGGCGAACAGCCGTTTGATGTCGCCGCGGCGGTAGAGCATGAAGCCGGCGAAGATCAGCGACAACAGTCCGAGCGACACCATCAGCGGTCCGGGCGCCAAGGCTCCCGGGTTGGCCGACATCAGCAGCTTGAAGCGCAACACCGCGTAGAGCGCGACGTTCAGCAACAGGCCGGACAGCACCGCGGAGATCGGCGTCGGACCCTCGGCGTGGGCGTCGGGCAGCCAGGCGTGCAACGGGGCGAGGCCGACCTTGGTACCGTAGCCCAGCAACAGGAACACGAAGGCGAGATTGAGCATCGCCGGATCGAACTTCGACACGTGCTGGATCAGTTCGGTCCACACCATGCCGTTCATGCCCTCGCCGACCACCGGCCGGGCCGCCATATAGACGAGGATGGTGCCGAACAGCGCCAAGGCGATGCCAACGGACCCCAGGATGAAATATTTCCACGCCGCTTCCAGTGCCGCCGGGGTGCGGTAGATGCCGACCATGACGACGGTCGTCAGCGTCGCCACTTCGATCGACACCCACATCAGGCCGATGTTGTTGGCGACGAGCGCCAGGTTCATCGCGCCGAGCAAGAGCTGATACATCGCATGGTAGAAGCGCAGGTGCCCGACCGTCAGCCGGCGCGTCTCCAGTTCGTGGCTGATATAGGAAGCGGAAAAGGCGCTGGTGGTGAAGGCGACGAAGGTGTTCAGCACGACGAAGACGATGTTGAGGTCATCGACGAGGAGGTAGGTGCCGGTTTCCGGGCGATAGGCGAACAGGGTCAGCGCCGCGACGAAGGTGAGAAAGGAAGATACGACGTTGATTCGCGCGAGCAGCCGGTAGCCTTGCAGGATGACCAGAGCAACCGCCGTGATGACCGGAAGCCCCAAGATCACGTAGACATTGTAGACCATCAACCCGCTCATCGCGATTCGCCCCTGTAGTCGTCGAGCACCTGCAGGTCGACGGAATCGAACCTTTCCCGAATGCGGAACAGGAAGATGCCGATGACGATGAGCGCGATGAGGATGGAAAAGGCGACGCTGATCTCGACCACCAGCGGCATGCCCTTGGCACCGGTGGCGGCCAGGATCAGGCCGTTCTCCAAGGACATGAAGCCGACTACCTGGGACACCGCGTTCGAGCGCGTCACCATCATCAGCATGCCGAGCAGGACGACCGACAGCGCGAAGGCGAGGTCCTCGCGGGCCAGAGGATCGGCACTGCCAGTCACCCTGAGCATCACCACCATGGAAAGCGCGACCAGCGCGATGCCGGCGAGCATGGTCGGCACCAGCCGCACCACCGTCTCCACCTCGCGGTGGACGCCGAGGCGGGAAACCATGCGGTGCAACGCCACAGGAATGGCGATCGCCTTGAAGGCGATGGTGATGCCGGCGGTGATGTAGAGATGCGGCGCATCCTGCACGTAGGCCTGCCAGGCCACCGACAGGGCGAGCACGAAGGCTTGCAGCGCGAAGACGTTCAGCAGCGCATAGAGCCGATCCTGATAGAGCAGGATGAAGCTGATCAGCACCAGCCCACCGGCGAAGAGGTGTGCGATATCAAAATAAAGACCGCCCATCTCACAGGCTCCCCGACATGAAGCGCAACAATGTTGCCAGAAGCCCAAGCATCAGGGCGACGCCGATGAAGTCCGGCACGCGGAAGACACGCATCTTGGCGATCGACGTTTCGAATACGGCGAGCGCCACGCCGGCCACCGCCAGCTTGCCGATATAGGCGGCGATGCCGAACAGGTGGGGCGCGATGCCGGCACCGACCGGCGCCAGCCCCCAGGGGAAGAAGACGCAGGCGATCAGGGAGACGTAGAGGCTCAGCTTCAGCTCAGCCGACAGTTCGATCATGGCGAGGTGGCGGCCGGAATATTCCAAGACCATCGCCTCGTGCACCATAGTGAGCTCCAGGTGCGTCGCCGGATTGTCGACGGGGATGCGCGCGTTCTCGGCAATCGCCACGATGACGAGACCGATCAGGCCCAGCGCCAGCGAGACGCGCAAGCCCACGGCCGGCGACAGCATGAATTCGGCGACGTTGGAAAGCTGGGTCGAACCGGCGATGAGGGCAAGCGAGAAAACGATCATGATCATCGCCGGCTCGGCCAGCGTCGCGAACATCATCTCGCGGCTCGAGCCCAGACCGCCGAAGCTCGTCCCCACGTCCATGCCGGCGAGCGCCAGGAAGAAGCGCGCCGAGCCCAACAGCGCAATGATGGCGATGAGGTCGGCCGACCAGGAGAACAGCAGCCCGGTGGCGAACGTCGGCACCAGGGCCGCCGCTACCCAGGTCGCGGCGAAGACCAGATACGGCACCGCGCGGAACAGCCAGGAGGCGCTGTCGGCGACGACCGCTTCCTTGCCGACCAGTTTGATGATGTCGCGATAAGGCTGGAGGAGCGGCGGCCCCTTCTTTCTCAAGAGCCGTGCCTTCACCTTGCGGATGAACCCCGTCAGCAGCGGTGCCGGCAACAGCACCAGCAGCATCTGCAGGATCTGGATCGTGAGATTGCCGAAGAGGTTCATGGCGTCAGGTCCAGATGGCGAGCGCGAGCAGAAGGAAGACGAGCGCAGCGAAGACGAGGCTCAGATACTGCCGGATGGTGAGGAACTGCAGCCTGTTGAGTATGTCGGCGATGGTGAAAACGGTGCTGACGACGGGCTGATAGCCGTAGTCCCAGACGAGATCCTTCAGCCGCAGCTCGAAACGGGCCGGCCGCTGGTCGCCCGGCCGCGGCATGTCGACGGTTTCCGATGCGGCAAAGCCCAGCCCGGAAAACACCCGGCGAACCGGCTGGGCAAAGCTCTCCGGGGTGTATTGGGTCGCCGAATCGGGATCGGGGAAGCCGCAATCCCAGGGCGGCGCGATGCGCGAGACGTCTGAGGCGAAGCGATGGATGATGGCGGCTGCCATGAGCGCCGACGTCGTGATGAACAGGAAGACCAGGAGGCCATCGTAGGACGACCGGCTCTCGGCGATCGGGGCGATCGCCAGCCAGCCGAGCTGCGACTGGTTGGCCATGGCCGTGCCGATGAGCTGGCTGACGAGCGGGCCGAGGGCATCGATGACGAGGCCGGGCAAGACGCCGGTCAGGAGGCAGAGGACGCCAAGCGTGCCCATGGCGATCAAGGAGAAACGGTCGACCTCCACGGCGTTGCGTGCCGCATCGCTCCTCGGCCGACCGAGAAAGGCGATGCCGAAGACGCGGACGTAAGCCGCCGCGGCGAGTGCGGCGGCGAGCGCCAGCATGGCACCGACCGCCGGGATCATCAGTTTCAAGGCCCAGGACGACAGCACCGGCGACAACAGAATCGCCTGGAACGCCAGCCATTCCGACACGAAGCCGTTGAACGGGGGAAGCGCCGAAATCGCCACGCAGCCGACGAGCATGAACAAGCCGGTCATCGGCATGCGGTTGAGGAGACCGCCGAGCCGGGCGAGACTGCGTTCGCCGGTCGCCGTCAACAGCGCGCCGGAGCCGAAGAATAGGAGGCTCTTGAACAGCGAATGGTTCAAGACGTGGAACAGGGCAGCCGTCAGCGCCAGCGCCGCCGCCGCGCCGTAGCCGTGCGCCCGGAAGGCGAGCGAAAGGCCCAGCGCGATGAAGATGACGCCGATATTCTCGATGGTCGAATAGGCGAGAACGCGCTTCAGATCGTTCTGTGTCAGCCCCAGAAGCGCGCCGATCACCGCCGTAATGGCGCCGACGGCCAGGACCGGCAGGCCCCACCACCAAGCGGGCGCGCCGAGAATGTCGAACACGATCCTCAAGAAGCCATAGACCGCAACCTTGGTCATGACACCGCTCATCAACGCCGAGACATGGCTCGGAGCAGCCGGATGGGCGAGTGGCAGCCAGACATGGAAGGGCGCGAGTCCCGCCTTGGAGCCGGCCCCGAACAGGGCGAGCGCCAGCACGACGCCGGTCACCGTGCGTTCGGAGGCGTGCGCCCGCATGGTCGAGAATGCATAGTCGCCGACGTCGCCCGCCATCAGGCCGAAGGCCAGAAGCAGCGCGAAGGTGCCGATGCTCGCCATCACGATGTAGACGAAGCCGGCGCGCGCATTGCCGGGAACCTGATGGTGCGACATGACGAGCGCCCAGGAACTGAGCGACATCATCTCCCAGGACAGAAGGAAGACGAAGGCGTCGTCGGCCAGAACCACAAGGTTCATCGCGGCGAGGAAGGCGGGATAGAACGGCAGCACCCGCTCCGGCTCGTGCTCGTGCCGGCCGTAGCCGAGCGCGTAGAAGCTCGCCGCGACGGCACCGAAATCGACGACAGCCAGGATGAAGGCGGAGAGGGCATCGAGGCGGAAATTGGCCCCGAGCCAGGGAATGCCGAGCGGCAGGCTCAGTGCCATCCAGTCGGCGCCCGACAGGAGTTGCCAAAGCGCCGAGGCAAACAGCACGGCCGTGACGCCGAGCGATCCACCGTAGATCACGACAGTTCCGGCCCGGATGGGCCGGGGCAGAAGCGCCGCCAGCGTCAGCAGCAACAGTGCCGCGACGCCAATAAGATAGCCCGACAATGGCATCAGCGGCATCCTCGCCACGGTGAGCGGCCTCTCACAGGCCGATGGAATCGAACGAGCGCCGAACGCGCTTCCGGGTGGGCCCTTCAGGCGGCCGACATCGAGCGGGGGCGGGACTCCCCGGCTCCTGCCGTCGACGACCCACAATGTGCGGTAGAGTCGCTCAGGACGATTCACCCACCGACTCTCGAAGTCGATCGCGGACGGCCCGTTCAGGCTACGCCCTCGGACCGCCCGGTCAATATGGTAGGTTTCCAAATTCGCACCGGCCGCCCGCCGGACGGCGTCAGGCGGGCGGCCGGTGCAAACCTAGGTCGCGACGCCCCGACGGGGGCTGCTCATCCGGCAAGCGCTGCAAGCCAGCGTTTCGGGACCCGACAGGCGACCGTGTAGGCCGGATCGAACACGTTGCCGATGTCGTAGCGCACCACCTGACCGAGGAGATGGCTCGCAGCCATCGTGTCGAGGCCGTAATCGCTCGCCAGCCAAGCCAGCATCTCGGTTGTGGCGATCTGCAGCGCCTCATCCAATGGTCGGGCGTTGCCGACGGCGAAGATGTCCTCGGCCGTCTCGCCGCGTGGCCAGGAAATGGTCTTTCCCTTCAGCACCCTGACGGTGAATTCGACCTCGAACGAGGTCTCGATGCCGGTGCCGACGATCTCGCCATCGCCCTGGCAGAAGTGGCCGTCGCCGAGGAAGAATAGCGCCCCCGGCACGAACACCGGAAAATAGGCCGTCGTGCCCGGCCCGAAACGGCGGTAGTCCATGTTGCCGCCGTTTGCCGAGGAGGTTGCGGTGGAAAATGCCTGGCCGAGTTCGGGCGCCACGCCGAAGCAGCCGAGCATCGGCTCGAGCGGCAGTTCCAGGCGCTTCAGCGCCGGCGGCGCATCGATCAATGTGGCGACGCCGCGATTGCGCTCGATCTTCCAACGGACATGGATGCGCTTCGGCAGCTCGGTCGCGGCCATGGGCGTCACCACGTTCGGCGCGACGGGCGCGCCCGTCCAGCCTTCATCGCGGTTCGGCGTCATGCGGTCAATCGTCACGGCGAGCGTATCGCCGGGCGCGGCGCCGGAGACGAAGAACGGTCCGGTCATCGGATTGGGCTGTTCGGCGCGCTTGACCCCTGCCCCATCGAATCCCCAGGCGTCGATGGTCGTGGTCACCACCGTATCGCCGTCGGCGATGGTGAAGGCGGGCTCCAGCGAGCCGAGGACATTGTGGAACCCACTGGGTTCAAACAGGTGGCGCGGCATGGTTGTTCCTCCCCGCCGATCATGACGGGGGCCGCCGGCAAGTGCAATATCGGCCATCATATTGGCGCCGCATGGCAGGCGAGCCGGACGGCGCCGCCCGGGACGCCCCGAGGGACGACGGTCGCAGCGGCGTTCGCCCGACCGAATGCAGGCCCAGCGTCATTCGGAAATCCGAATGACGCTGCGCTCTTCGCGAAAACCGGCCTCTTTCCAGAGAGTTACCGGACTCCCGCCGCGCGGGATGCCATCCGCTCCGGCTCCGGACGGTCTCTAGCCGATTAACGGACGGGCCGCGCCATTCGGAAACCCGAACGAGGTGTCATGCCACTTGCGAATTTCACGAAGTTATCAATACGTTAACCGATGGCGCGACGGGCTTCGTCTGGCACGGAGCTTGCGCAGGTCCGCCAAGCCCGCAATGACGGTCCGTCCGCTGAGCGCGGCGGGCCCAGAAACGGGCGCCGGCCGACCACTCCAGCCCGGCCACATCATCCGGTCCGACAAGAGACACATCAGCCCAAGGAACCCGAGACCATGCAAGCGCTCCCAGCCAGTCCGACCAAAAGTCGGCTAACGACCTGGATCCTTCTCTCCCTCATCCTCGGCATCGCCGTTGGCTATGCCTGCAACAAGTTTGCGGCGACGCCGGCTGAGGCGAAGGAGATCGCCGGCTACTTCGCCATGCTGACCGACATTTTCCTGCGGCTGATCAAGATGATCATCGCGCCCTTGATCTTCTGCACGCTGGTTGCCGGTCTCGCCGGCATGGGCGATGCCAGGACGGTCGGCCGCATCGGCGGGCGGGCGCTCGCCTGGTTCATCATGGCTTCGCTGATCTCGCTCTTCATCGGCCTCGTCATCGCCAACGTGCTGCAGCCCGGCGCCAATGTCGGCATCCCCTTGCCGGCAGCCAATGCGGCGGTCGATCTGAAGACGTCGTCGTTGAACCTCAAGGACTTCATGACGCACGTCTTCCCGCGCAACATCTTCGAGGCGCTGGCCACCAACGAGATCATCCAGATCGTGGTGTTCTCGGTGTTCTTCGGCCTGGCGCTCGGCCAATTGCGCCACACCAAGGCGCGGGTGCTGTTCCAGGCCATCGAAGACGGCGTGCCGGTGATGCTGAAGGTCACGGGCTATGTGATGATCTTCGCTCCTGTCGGCGTGTTCGCGGCGATCGCCAATGTGGTCACCACGCAAGGGCTCGGCGTGTTGACAGTCTACGGCAAGGTGATGGGCAGCTTCTATATCGCGCTCCTCGTCCTGTGGGCCGTGCTGTCAGGGCTCGGCTTCCTGGTGTTGAAGGCGAGGATTTTCCCGCTTCTGTCCGCCGTCCGCGAGCCGATGATCCTCGGGTTCTCGACGGCGTCGAGCGAGGCGGCCTATCCGCTCGTCATGGAACGGCTGAGGAGCTTCGGCGTTTCCGAGCGTGTCATCGGCTTCGTCCTGCCGCTCGGCTATTCGTTCAATCTCGACGGCTCAATGCTCTACACGACGTTTGCCTCGCTGTTCGTGGCGCAGGCCTACGGCATTCCGATGAGCTTCTGGCAACAGATCACCATGCTTCTGGTGCTGATGGTGTCGTCGAAGGGCATCGCCGGCGTGCCGCGCTCCGGCCTCGTCGTCGTCGCCGCCGTGATGCCGATGTTCAACCTGCCGGAGGCCGGCGTCCTGTTGATCATGGGCATCGACGTGTTCCTCGACATGGGTCGCACCGCGACCAACGTGCTCGGCAATTCGATCGCCACCGCCGTCATCGCCAAATGGGAGAACGCCATTGGCACCGAGGAAGCTGGCGATGAAGTCGAGGCAGAGCCGCTCACCCAGACGGCGTGACGCGGTCGGGCGGAAGGCGAGGACGGCGCCTTCCGACCCATCCGCCTTCCAACCTCCCTTCGCCGCCGCTCCGGCGCGAGAGACGACGGACGCATGCAAACGACCGGATGAGACCTGCCTAGATCAATGCAACAAGCGGCATTCCAGGCTAACGCAGCGCCGACGGTGCGGCAGACGAGACGAACGCGTCCCCTGCTCTCTGCATCGCGCCGTGCCGATCGTCCTGCAGAGACACCCGCGCCGATGCCGCTCCGCCCCCTTCCACGCCATTCTGGCTGGCTGATGCCGGCTATTGCTGTGCTCGCGCTCATTCTTGGGCTCGGCGCCTTCGAACTGAGCCAGCACCGCGGCATCGACGCCCTCATCGAACGCGGCCGGCAGCGGCTCGATCTCTATGAGGCGAGCCTCGAGCGCGAAATCGACAAATACGCCTTCTTTCCGGCCACCCTGGGCCTCGAACACGACGTCGTCGATCTGATCCTCAACGCCAACGCCGCGCGCGTCGCGGCGGTCAACCGCTATCTCGAGCAGCTCAATCAGCGCGCCGGCTCGCTGTCGATCTACGTGCTCGACGCGCGCGGCCACGTCATCGCCACGTCGAACTGGAACAGGCCGGACAGTTTCCTCGGCGAAACGCTGACTTATCGCTCGTACTTCGGCGATGCCATCGCCGGCCGCAACGGCCGCTTCTTCGGCATCGGCACCACCAAGGGCGAGCCCGGCTATTACCTCTCCTCGCCGATCCTCATCGACGGCAAGCCCCAGGGCGTCGCTGTAGTGAAGGTAAGCCTCGAACAGCTCGAGCAATCCTGGACCACGGTCGAGGCGCCGGTGTTCGTCGCAGACGAGAACGGTGTCGTCATCCTTGCCTCGGTATCGTCGTGGAAATTCACCGCCGTGCGGCCGCTCAGCGAGGCGGTCCGGCGTGACCTCGCCCATTCGCTGCACTACAACGCCCGGCCGCTGCCGCCGCTGGGGCTCTCGACCGAGCAGTCGCTCGACGGTCGCCACGCCGAACTCGTCGCGCTGGTGCGTCCGCATACTGAAGCAGCGCCGGTGTTCCCCGTTTCCGGCCGCTTTGTCGCACAGACCGAACCGCTCATCGGCAACGGCTGGACGCTGACCGTCCTCTCGCCCTACGGCGACGTTGCCGCCACCGCATGGACCCATGCGGCGCTCGCCGCCGTCGGCGGGGCATTCCTCGCCATCCTCGGCGTCGCCTGGACGCAGCGACGCCAGCGCATCCTCGAGCGCTTGAAGGCGCGCGAGGCGTTGCAGCGCGCCCACGACGAATTGGAATTGAAGGTGGAGGAGCGCACCCGCACGCTCAAAGCCGCTCAGGACGAGCTCATCCATGCCGGCAAGCTGGCCGTGATCGGCCAGATGTCGGCGGGGCTGGCGCACGAACTCAACCAGCCGCTCGCTGCCCTGCAGACGCTGTCGGACAATACGGTGATATTTCTTGAGCGCGGCCAGATGGCGGACGCGACGAGCAACCTCGCCCTCATCGGCGAGCTCGTCACCCACATGGGCGCGCTGACGAACCAGTTGAAGTCGTTTGCGCGGAAATCGTCGGGTGAACTCCGGCCGGTGCCGGTCGCCCGCGCCATCGACAATGCCCTGCTGATCCTCGATCGGCGGCTCTCCCGCGGCGGCGTCAAGCCCGGCGTCGCGGTCGAACCGGCCGACGTCGCGGTGCTTGCCGACGCCAACCGGCTCGAACAGATCCTCGTCAACCTAATCGCCAACGCGCTCGATGCGCTCGACGGCTTCGTCGGACCGCGCCTCGTCGTATCGGCAGAGCGCCTCGGCGATCGCATCCACATCGCCGTCATCGACAATGGTCCCGGGCTGTCCGACGATGCGCGCGCGCGCCTGTTCGAGCCGTTCTTCACCACCAAGGAGAAGGGCGGCGGGCTCGGCCTGGGGCTGGCGATATCGGCGGGCATCGCACGCGATTTCGGCGGCTCGCTGACAGCCGCCGACGGCCAGTTGGGCGGCACGACGTTCATCCTCGATCTCGCCGCGGCAGAGTTGCAGGAGGCCTAATGTCGGATGAGCTGAAGGTGCTGATCGTTGAGGACGATCCGGCGGTCCAGCGCGGCTGCCGGCAAGCGCTGCAGCTCGACGGCATCGCTGCCGAAGCGGTCGACAGCGCCGAAGCCGGCTGGAGGGCCGTCACCGACACCGGCCCGGCCGTCGTCGTCACCGATATCCGCCTGCCCGGCATGGACGGCATGGCGCTGATGGGCCGTATCCGCGCACTCGATCCCGATTTGCCTGTCGTGTTGATGACCGGTCACGGTGACATCCAACTCGCCGTGCAGGCGATGAAGGAGGGGGCGCAGGATTTCATCGAGAAGCCGTTTTCCTCGGCCCATTTCGTCGAGGTGACGCGGCGGGCGCTGGAAAAGCGGCGGCTGGTGCTGGAAGTTCGGGAGCTTCGCGAAAAGCTCGACGAGAGCGCCGGCAGCGCGGCGCACCTGATCGGCCATTCCGCCGCCATGCAGATCGTGCGCCGACGCATCGCCGACCTCGGGCCGACATCGGCCGACGTGCTGATCCAGGGCGAAACCGGGACGGGCAAGGAACTAGTGGCGCGCTGCCTGCACGAGGCGAGCCCGCGCCGGGACGGCCATTTCGTCGCCATCAATTGCGGCGGCCTGCCGGAATCATTGATCGACAGCGAAATCTTCGGCCACGAAATCGGGGCGTTCACCGGCGCCGCCAAGCGCCGCATCGGCAAGATCGAACACGCCAACGGCGGCACGCTGTTCCTCGACGAGATCGAGTCCATGCCGCTTGCCATGCAGATCAAACTATTGCGGGTATTGCAGGAACGGACGATCGAGCGGCTCGGATCGAACCAACTGATCGCGCTCGACTGCCGCATCATTGCCGCGACCAAGGCAGACCTGAAGGCGCTCAGCGACGAGGGGCGCTTCCGCGCCGATCTCTATTACCGGCTCGCCGTCGCCACCCTGCCGCTGCCGCCTCTGCGGGAACGCCGCGACGACATCGGGCTGTTGTTCGAGCATTTTGCCGGGCTCGCCGCCAGACGTTACGGCCGGCCGCCGCCGCGGCTCGACAGCGAGCGGCTGCAGGCGCTGATGTCCTTCCAATGGCCAGGCAACGTGCGCGAACTGAGAAATGCGGCCGACCGCTGGGTGCTCGGGGTCGAGGGAGGCTTGCCCGCCGGCATCGTCGACACCACACCGGGTCGGCCCCTGGCCGAGACGATGGAAGCCTTCGAGCGCACGCTGATCTCGGAGGCCTTGAGGCGCAACGGCATGAGCCTCGCCCGTACAGCCGAGGATCTGCAAATGGCCAAGACCACGCTGTTCGACAAGATCCGCAAATACGGTCTGTCCGGCAAGTGAGTCTGTCCGGCGCACGTCCGCCGGATGCGGTTTGGCTCTACCCCCGCCGGCGCAAAGCCTTGCCGTCGGCGCGGAACACGTGGCAGCAGTTGGGCGGCAGACGCAGCGCGATCTTGGAATGCGGCTTCACCGTCGACAGGCCGTTGGCGCGGAACGTCAACAGCGTGCCGCCGGCATAGCGCACATAGATGAAATGGCTCTCCCCCAGATCTTCGATCACCTCGATATCGCCGGAAATCGTGCCGGTCTCGCCCACCTCCGCCAATTCGAGATGCTCCGGCCGGATGCCGAGCTTGACCTTGTCGCCGGGTTTGACGCCGTCGGTCGCAACCAGCGTCTCGATCGGAGTGCCGTCCGGAGCGGTCAGCGTCAGGCCGCCGCTGCCGACTTCGGCGACGCGGGCTTCGAGGAAATTCATCTGCGGGCTACCGATGAAGCCGGCGACGAACAGATTGTCCGGATACTCGTAGAGCTCCAGCGGCGTGCCAATCTGCTCGACATTGCCGGCGCTCAACACGACGATCCGGTCGGCGAGCGTCATCGCCTCGACCTGGTCGTGCGTCACATAGACCATCGTGGCGCCCATGGTTTCGTGCAGTCGGGCAATCTCGATCCGGGTCTGCACGCGCAGCGCGGCATCCAGGTTCGACAAGGGTTCGTCGAACAGGAATACCTTCGGCTGGCGCACGATCGCCCGGCCGATGGCGACGCGCTGGCGTTGACCGCCGGAGAGTTGCTTCGGCAGGCGGTCGAGAAGCGGCGTGAGTTCGAGGCTGGCGGCGGCGCGGCGGACCTTCTCGTCGATCTCGGCCTTGCCGACCTTCGACAGCTCCAGCCCGAAGCCCATGTTCTCGAACACTGTCATATGCGGGTAGAGCGCATAGGACTGGAACACCATGGCGATGCCGCGTTCCTTCGGCGTCAGCTCATTGGCGCGGACGCCGTCGATCAGGAGGTCGCCGGAGGTGATGTCCTCCAGCCCGGCAATGAGCCTGAGCAGCGTCGACTTGCCGCAGCCGGATGGGCCGACGAAGACCACGAACTCCTTGTCGGTGATGGCGAGATCGATCCCGTGGATCATTTCGAGCTTGCCGAACGACTTGCGCACCGCCTTCAGAACAACGTCGGCCATCGCTTCCTCCCCCATTCCTGTTCTTGCCTGAACCACGAATGGCTCAACGATTGTTCAGCGTCATCCCCGGCGAGACTGGCGGAGCCAGTCGAGGGGATGACATCCTATGCAATTCACCGTAACCCGCCCCTGACTTCAGGCCGGGCCAAACGTTGTTACTCCGTCCGTCCGAACCAGGCGCCGAAGCCCGGCAGCGTCAGGCTACCATCCTGGACGTGGGCGCCGGTAAAGCCGTGCCCCTCAAGTGCGCTGGCTGCCGGCAGCCCGGCGATTTCGGCTGTCGCCGGCGCGCCCGACAGGTTGAGCACGACGAGCACGCTTTCGTTGCCCCAAGACCGCTCGAAGGCGATCAGCGGTTCGGGCACGTCGAGGAAGCGCATGCTGCCCTTCTGCAACGCTGTCTGGGTCTTGCGCCAGTTTAGGAAGGTACGCGCCCGTTCGAGGACCGACCCGGGCACGCCGTCCTGGATGGAGACCGCGCGGGCGAGATGCTCGGCCGCCACCGGCAACCAGGATTCGCCGGAGGAAAAGCCGCCATTCGGGCCTTCCGCAGTCCAGGGCATCGGCGTGCGGCAGCCGTCGCGCCCCTTGAACGCCGGCCAGAAGCGTTTGCCGTAGGGGTCCTGCAGCTTGTCGTAGGGCACGTCGGCTTCGGTGAGGCCGAGTTCCTCGCCTTCGTAGACGCAGGGGCTGCCGCGCAGCGAGGCGACAAGCGCCAAGCCCAACGGCGCGAAACGGTCGGCCTCCGCAGCGTGGCCCCAGCGCGAAACGACACGGGCAAAATCGTGGTTCGACAGGGCCCAACTCGGCCAGCCCGAGCCGATTCCGTCGTTCATCGCGGACGTCGCGGCGCGGATGTGGCCGGCGGTGTTGCGCGGGCTGAGGAGATCGAACGAATAGGCCATGTGCAGCCGCTTGCCCGCTTCGGTATAGGCCGCGGTCAGAGCATAGACGTCATTGTCGGTACCGAGTTCGCCGACCGAAGTGATGGCGGGAAATTCGTCCATCACGCCCCTCAGCCGCTCGAGGAACGTCAGGTTCTCCGGCCGGCTCTTGTCGTAGAGATGCAACTGAAAGCCGTAAGGGTTCGACTTCGGCACGGTCGAAACTTCGGTTCCCGCCGGAGCTGCGGGATTGTCGCGCAACTCCTTGTCGTGGAAATAGAAATTGACCGTATCGAGACGGAAGCCGCCGACCCCGCGTTTGAGCCAGAAACGAGCGACGTCGAGGACTGCGTCCTGCACCGCTGGATTGTGGAAGTTGAGGTCCGGCTGGGTGGTGAGGAAGTTGTGCAGATAATACTGGCAGCGGCGGGTGTCCCACTCCCAGGCCGAGCCGCCGAAGATCGACAGCCAGTTGGTCGGCGGCGTACCGTCCGCTTTGGCGTCAGCCCACACGTACCAGTCGGACTTGCCGTTGTCGGCACTCTCGCGGCTTTCCTTGAACCAGGGATGCAGATCGGAGGTATGGGAGAGGACCAGGTCGATCAGGATGCGCATGCCGCGCTTTTCCGCCTCCACGACCAGCCGGTCGAAATCGGCGAGCGTGCCGAACATCGGATCGACGTCGCAATAGTCGGCGACGTCGTAGCCGAAGTCCTGCATCGGCGAGGTGAAGAACGGCGACAGCCAGATGGCGTCAACGCCGAGCGAAGCGACATAGTCGAGGCGCGAAACGATGCCGGCAATGTCGCCGATGCCGTCGCCGTTTGAGTCCTGATAGCTGCGCGGATAGATCTGGTAGATCACCGCGCCGCGCCACCAGTCGGGGTCGCGGCCGACGATCTCACCTGATGTCTCTGTCTTGCTATTCATGAAAGATCCCTGTCATTGCGGTCGCTCGACCACTCTGGCGACCGGCTAGTGGTCCGACTCCGACATTTGCTTCCCACTTGCCGACGCACTTACGCAAATGTCGGAGTCCCAGAACCACTAGCAACTCATTGATTCTAGTGGAGCTTTTAATTTGACATTTGAGTTTTGTCGCGCAACTCGCTGGGACTCAAATGTCAAATTCGCTCCGCTAGCCTTTCACCGCACCCGCGGTCAGGCCCGACACGATTTTCCGCTGGAAGATGAGAACCAGCACGACGAGCGGCAAGGTGACGATGACCGAGGCCGCCATGATGTTGCCCCACGGCAGTTCGTGCTGGCTGGCACCGGTGATGAGCGCGATGGCGACCGGCACGGTGCGCATTTCGTTGGAGAGTGTGAACGTCAAGGCGAACAGAAATTCGTTCCAGGCCGCGATGAAGGCGAGCAGCCCGGTCGTCACCAGGGCCGGCCACATCAGCGGCAGGAACACCCGCCGGACGACGATCCACGGCGTGGCGCCGTCGACGAAGGCGGCCTCTTCCAGCTCCTTCGGCAGCTCCCGCATGAATGTGGTCAACACCCAGACCGTGAACGGCAGCGTCAGGATCAGGTTCGACAGCACCAGGCCGGGGAGCGAATTGTAGATGCCGAAGAAGCGGATGAGCTCGAACATGCCGGAGAGAACCGCCACCTGCGGGAACATCGACACGGCGAGCACGGTGAGCAGCAGTACGCCGCGTCCGCGGAAGTTGATGCGGCCGAGGGCATAGGCGGCGGTCACACCGAGGAACAGCGAGATCGCCACCACCGCGACCGCGACCACGATCGAATTCATCAGGTTGAGGGCAAACGGCTGCTCGCGAAATACCGCAATGTAGTTGGCCAGATCGAAGCTCTTCGGCCAATAGGAGATCTCGAACATCGCCTGACCGGACTTCACCGATGTCAGAATAGCGTAGTAGAACGGAAAGACGGCGAACACCACGATCGCCACCACGAGGGCATAGAAGGCGATCCTGCCGAAGAGTTTTGCCGGTTTCATTGCATCAGCTCTCCTGCCCGAGTTTCACCTTGCCGACGAAAATGGCGATGATGGTGAATAGCGCGATCACCAGGAACAACAGGGTCGAAGCGGCCGACCCCATGCCGACTTCCTGGAAGTCGACCAGTTGCTGGCGCGCATAGATCGACATGGAGGCGGTTTCGCGCGTATTCGATGTCAGCACGTAGATCAGGTCGAAGATGCGCATGGCGTCGAGAGCGCGGAAGATCACCGCCACCATCACCGCCGGCCACACCAGCGGCAGCGTCACCTTGAAGAACACGCGGATGGGCGAAACGCCGTCAATATAGGCGGCCTCGTAGATGTCGCCCGGCAGCATCTGCAGGCCGGCGAGGATCAGCAGCGCCATGAACGGCGTGGTCTTCCAGACGTCGACCAGAATGACCGCCCACATGGCGATATTGGGGTCCGCCGTCCAGGCGATCGGCGCCGATATCAGGTCGAGGCGCATCAGCAGGTCGTTGATGATGCCGAACTGGTCGTGCAGCATCCAGCCCCACATCTTGGCCGAGACGATGGTCGGAATGGCCCAGGGGATCAGCACGGCGGCGCGCACCAAGCCGCGGCCGTAAAATTCGGCATTCAACACCAGCGCCACGACGAAGCCGAGAAAGGTCTCCAGGGCGATCGAAACGATGGTGAAGCGGATGGTGTTGGCGACGGCGCGCCACCAGTAGCCGTCGGCGAGGAGCCCCGCCCATTCGCCGTCATAGACGGCGAGATAGTTCTCGAAGCCGATGAACTTCACGTTCGAGAGATCGGAGAGATTGGCGTTGGTGAAGGAGAAGTAGATGGTGCGCACGAGCGGCCAGCCGGCCACCAGCGCCAACACGATGAGCATGGGGGCGAGAAAGCTCCAGGCAGCTCGAACGCGTGCCCGCGTCAGTGCAGATCGGCCGGACATGGATTCCCCCCCTGTCATGTTCTCGATTGCTGCCGCGCATCCCAAGCTCGCCGGCTCATTCCGCGTCCAGCACGAGCTTGTCCCATACTGGCGGCCCTGATCGTTGACCGCTCTCTCCAACCGGTGTCATCCCGGCGAAAGCCGGGATCCACTATCCTTTCCGCCGGGCAGGACAGCGCGAAAACGTTCGATCTTGCTGCGCCAGTCTGCCCCGTTGTACCGGCATTGGATCCCGGCTTTCGCCGGGATGACACCCCAACTGGACGGACGGGTCAGGCGGAAGGGTCATTCATCTCATTCGTCATTGCGAGCGAAGCGAAGTAATCCAGAAAGCCGGACTGTAGTACTCTGGATTGCTTCGGCTTCGCCTCGCAAGGACGGAACCATTGGTGCAGCGGGCGGGCAGGATGCTTGGCCTGCCCAGCCCCGCCCCGACCGGCCGATTACCAACCGGACCGCTTGATCTTCTTCAATTCGCTCTCGAGCTGGACAACCGCATCGGCGGGCTTCAGCTTGCCGGCGAGCACGTCGTGGGCAGTGTTCCAGAAGGCGTTGGACACCTTGTTGTAGTTGGTGCCGGTGACCTTGGAGGGACGCGCCACGGCGTTGGTGAAGGTGTCGTAGAGCGCTCCAAAGAACGGCACCGCAGTCAAGACCTCCTGGTCCTTATAGAGCGCGGCGATCGTCGGATTGTAGCTGCCGCCGATGGCGCGCCGCTTCTGTTCTTCCTTGCTGGTCAGATACATGACCAGATCGGCGGCTTCGGCCGGATGCTTGGAATATTTGGAAACGGCCAGTTCCCAGCCGCCGAGCGAGCCAGTCGCCTTGCCGGCATCGCCACCCTTCGGCAGAGCCACAACGCCGATCTTGTCCTTGACCGGGCTGTCGGCGCCGTTGCCGAGCGACCAGGCATAGGGCCAATTGCGCATGAAGGCGGCATTGCCGGACTGGAACACGCCGCGGGCCTCCTCCTCGGCATAGTTCAATACGCCGTCGGGCGAGATCTTGCCGACGAGCGAGGCCACCATGGTGAAGGCGGCGATGGCCTTGGGGTTATTGACGGTGATGTTGCCCTTGTCGTCGACGAGAGCGCCGCCGCCGTAGGAATCGACCCATTCGAGCGCGTCGCAGGTCAACCCCTCGTAGGCCTTGCCCTGGAAGACGAAGCCCCAGAACTTGTCGTTGCCGGCCTTGCGCTCGCCTTCCTGGATTTTGGTCGCGTCCGCGATCAGATCTTCCCAGGTGGCCGGAGCCTTCAGAGCGTACTTCTCCAGCAGGTCCTTGCGATAGTACAGCACGCCGGCGTCGGTGAACCACGGCATGGCGACGAGTCGGCCGCCGACCGTGTTGTTGTCGATGATCGGCTTGAAATGATCGGCCTCGACGCCCTTCGAATAGGACTTCAGATCGATGAAGTGGTTGCCGAGGATGCCCGGCCAGATGACGTCGATTTGCATGACGTCGATATCGCCGGTGCCCGACGCCAGGATCTGCTGGTAGAGCGCCAGACGCTCGGTGGTCTCGTTCGGCGTGGAGATGACCTTAACGGTGTTGCCGGTCTTCTTCGCCCAGGCGTCGACGCCTTCCTGGCAGAATTTCAGCTCCTGGCCGACTGCGCCGCAGGAGATCGACACTTCGACCGCTTGCGCGCTCACCGACAGGGCGAGGCCGGACAACAGCACGGCTGCAGCAGCCGCGGCGCCGCTGCTCGCGATTCTGCGGGCGGAATGCGACTGATGGGAAATCTCGGATGTCATCGTGACTGCCTCCCGATTGTCTTCGTCTTTGACCGAAGCGGCTTAGCCGCTGCGACAGGAGTCGCCAGCCACCCAGGTCCAACACGTTGGCCCGGCACGAATGCGGCGATCCCTCTCTCAAGACGCCATTGCGGTTTGATATCCGCTTCAAAGCGCTTTGAGACAGATTGACGTGATCACCTGTCACTGTCAAGGCTCTGCGCGATTTTGTCGCTTCAACTGCCTGCGACAGGCGGTCGCGTCGCCGAATATTTCGGCTAACCTTATGGTGAAACGAACACGATCGGCATTCATATGAGGAATTGATGTCACACTGTGACAGGAATAATGGCACTCGATTTTTCAAAGCGCTTTGAGTACGATGACGCCGAGCTGCCTCTCTGGCAGAAGGCAGCCTCCAAAACGCGCATGAATCGGAGCCGCCGAAGCTCCGGCGCCAACGAACGCCCCTCGGTCCCCGGTCGTCGGAGGGAGAAATACGCATGAACCTGAAGCAGTTGGCCGAGCATCTCGGGTTGTCGCAGACAACCGTTAGCCGGGCGCTGAACGGCTATCCGGAGGTGGGCGAAGAGACGCGCAAGCGCGTCGCCGAGGCCGCCCTCACCCATGGCTATCATCCGAACTCCAATGCGCGCCGGCTGGCGCTGGGGCGCACCGGCACCATCGGCCTGACGTTGCCGTTCGGTCACAGCATGTCCATCGATCCGCTGTTCGCCGAATTCCTCAGTGGCCTAGCGGTCGGGATTACCGAAAACGAATCCGATCTCTTGATCATCCCGGTTAAAGCCGAGCCCGATCCGATCCAGCGCATGGCCCGGCTGAAATCGGTCGATGCCATCATTGTGTCGTCGCCGATGCGGGAAGAGCCTCTCGTCAATCAGCTCCGCAGCATGAAGGTGCCCTTCGTCCTGCACGGACGAACCAACAGTATCGAACCCTACGCCTACCTCGATATCGACAATGACGGCGCGTTTCAGCGGGCAACCGATCTGCTGATCGATCTCGGCCACACCCGGATAGGCCTGATCAACGCCACGCCGTGGCTCAATTTCGCCGCCGACCGCGAAGCGGGCTGGCGCCGGGCGCTGGAAGCGCGCGGCCTGTCCGCACCGCCGTCGTATCTCCGATCGGGCATTCTGACCGAGGAATCGAGTTACCGTTTCGCCCACGATATCCTGTCGCTTGCCGAACCGCCGACCGCCCTGCTGTGCTCGTCGATGCTGTCGGCCCTCGGGATCGGCCGAGCCGTCGCCGATCTCGGTCTGACGATCGGGGCCGACGTCTCGTTGATTGCCCACGACGACGGCGTGCCCTCGATCCGTCCGACCACCATGGTGCCGCCGCTGACGACCACGTTCTCGTCGCTGAGAAAGGCGGGCGAACACATCGAGTCGGTGGCGCGGGCGCTGGGCACAGGTGCGAACGTTGCCGACCACCAGGAAATCTGGCCGGTCGACATCGTGTTCCGCGGCTCAGTCCAGCGACCGCGCGGCCGAAAAGGGTGACCGGCCCCGACGCCCCTCTCGATTGGGCGAATGCCTCGGCGTAAACTATGATCGACGCCGCAAACGGCCCCAGGATCCATGACGGCCTATTTTGTCGCCCACATCCGGATCGACGATCCGGCCGAATATCGGAAATACCTTGAAGGCTGCGACGAGGTGTTCGCGCGCTTCAACGGCAGATATTTGGCCGTCGATACCGATCCGATCGTGCTCGAGGGAACTCCGCCGCAGGGACGGACAATTCTCATCCGCTTTCCGAGCGAGAGCGACCTTCTGCGCTGGTACCGTTCGCCCGAATACCAGGCCATCCTGGCCCACCGTCTGGCGGGCGCCCGTTGCGATTCACTGCTCGTGCGCGGCATCGACGAGACGGCGTGATCGGGTCCGCTGAGCCGCCTGCCGCCGTCCGGCCGAATTTGTGCCCCTGCCCTGCCGTTCCCCCGCCTCTGCCGCGTCCGGGCTCGTAAGTATTCCCGTTTGCTTGCAAATTCGCGCGATCCGTAGAGACTTGCGGGCGGGCCGGGCTCGCCTGAACAGATGCAGTCAGAACACCTATCGCTGCGGTTCGTATGCGATCATGATCGGACTTGGCTCGGTGAATGCATCTCATTCGACATTCGAGGCCATCGGACTTGGGGGACGCCATGGAAGATAGAGGACATCCGGTAGACCAGTTTCTGGCGCCGCATCGCCTGTTGGCACTGGGCCTGCAGCACGTGCTCGTCATGTATGCAGGTGCGGTCGCCGTGCCGCTGATCATCGGCCGCGCGCTGAAGCTGCCGCCGGAACAGGTGGCGCTGCTGATCAGCGCTGATCTGTTCGCCTGCGGCATTGCCACGCTGATCCAGAGCATCGGCCTGCCGAAGGTCGGCATCCGGCTGCCGGTGATGATGGGTGTGACCTTCGCTTCGGTCAGCCCGATGCTCGCCATGGCCAACAGCCCCGACGTCGGCATTCTCGGCATCTATGGCGCCGTCATCGTCGCCGGCATCTTTGCCTTCCTGGTGGCGCCGCTGGTCTCGCGCCTGCTCGCCTTCTTCCCGCCGGTCGTCACCGGCACGATCATCCTCGTCATCGGCATTTCCTTGATGCGCATCGGCATCAACTGGGCCGGCGGCGGCCTGCCGACGTTTGCTCCAAAGATGCTCGAGGGCACCTTGGCGCTGCCCATCAATCCGGCCTACGGCGCCCTCGACGGCATGGGCATCGCGCTGTTCGTGCTGCTGCTGATCCTGGCGATCACCAAGTGGACCACCGGCTTCATCTCCAACATCGCCGTGCTGATCGGCATCGTCGTCGGCTGTCTCATCGCCTCGATGTTCGGCATGATGAGCTTTGCCAAGGTCGCCGCCGCTCCGTGGTTCGCACTCGTCCTGCCGTTCCAGTTCGGCGTACCGACCCTGCAGATCATCCCGGCGCTGACCATGTGCCTGGTGCTCATCGTCGTCATGATCGAATCGACCGGCATGTTCCTGGCGCTCGGCGAAATGACCGACCGCAAGATCGACCGTGCGGCGCTGACCGCCGGCCTCAGGGCCGACGGCCTCGGCACCATCATCGGCGGCGTGTTCAATACCTTCCCCTACACCAGTTTCTCGCAGAACGTCGGCCTTGTCGGCGTCACCGGCGTGCGCTCGCGCTGGGTGACGGCGACCGGCGGCCTGATCATGCTGGCGCTCGGCCTCTGCCCGAAGCTTTCGGCACTGGCCGAAGCGGTGCCGCAGACGGTTCTGGGCGGCGCCGGCATCGTGATGTTCGGCATGGTGGCGGCGACGGGAGCCCGCATCCTCTCAGGCGTCGACTTCAAGGCCAACCGCAACAATCTCTTCATCGTTGCCATTTCGGTCGGCGTCGGCATGATCACGCTGGTCGCGCCGAACTTCTTCAACCAGCTGCCGGCCGTCCTCAAGCCGCTGCTGGATTCCGGCATCCTGTTGGCTGCCATTGCGGCGGTGCTCCTCAACGCCTTCTACAACGGCTTCGGCAGTCAGGTGGAAGCGGACGCGGCGGTCGAGGCGGCAAAGGGCAGCGAGCACGCGTGAGGCGACGCATGCCTGGGCCGCAAAGCCCGATGTATGGCCGTCATTGCGAGCGAAGCGATCCAGCGTCTTTTCCGAGATTCCTGGATTGCTTCGGCTTCGCCTCGCAATGACGAACCTAGCCATTTCTCCGCGTTTGCCGGCAGGGGATCACTGCAGCGTCTTCATCCCGTCGATGATGCCGCGGCGCAGATCGTCGCGTAAGGGCGCGAGATCGAAACCCTTCTGGATGACGCGGGTGAAGTGTTTCGAGGAGCCGGGCGGGCCGACGTAGACCGCGCCGGACAGTTTGCTGTCGCGCTGGATGATGCGCCAATAGGCGAGATCGTCCGGGTGCGACGAGAAGATCTCGTCGCCGGGCTTCGGGCCGGGATCGCCGTAGGACCGCAGGTCGATGCCGTCGCACTTTAGTTGCAGCACGATGCGCGGCATCTCGAAGGGCTTGTGGTCGCCGAGGATGTCGGCGGCGGCGGCCTGGGCCTGCGCGGCGCCGATCGGCCACAACCCGCTCGGACCCTTCAGTTCGGCGACGTCACCGACCGCATAGATATGCGGATCGGAAGTGCGCATCGAGCCATTCACCCGGATGCCACGGCCGACATCGAGGCCGGCGGTCTCGGCCAGATAGGTGTTGGCCTGGACGCCGAGGCAAGCGACGTAGAGGTCGGCGCGGACGCGCGGCCCATGCGCCAGCCAGGCCGACGAAATGGCCGCCTCGCCGTCGAAACGCTTGATCGAGGCATTGAGCGCCACTTCGATGCCCAGCCCTTCCAGATAGTTGGTCAGCTTCTGGGCGCCGCCCTCATCCAATTGCGCGTTCATCAACCGGTCGGCGCGCTGCAGCAGCGTCACCTTCAGCCCCAGATGGCGCAGCGCGTCGGCTGCCTCGACGCCCAACACGCCGCCGCCGATGACGACGGCCCGCCGGCATCCGCGCGCCTGCACGAAGTCGCGGACGGCGAGAGCATCGTCGGCGGTTCGCAGCACGAAGGCGTTGGCGCGCTCGAGGAAGTCCGGGTCGGGCGAGGAAGCGCGGGCACCGGTCGCCAGCACCAGCTTGTCGTAGGCGAGCGCCTGGCCCGTCGCTAGGATCAGCCGCTTCCGGTCGCGGTCGATGGCTGCGGCGACGGTATTGCGGTGGACGTCGACGCGGTTCTGCGAGAACCAGCTATCCGGCACCAGCTGCATGCCGTCGAGACCGGAGGTGCCGTAGATCAGGCGGCCGATGGCCATGCGGTTGTAGAAATGCAGCGTCTCGTTGGTGACGATCTCGATCGCCATCGACGGGCTTTCGCGCCTGAGCGCCTCGGCGACGCCCATGCCGGAGACGCCGTTGCCGACGATGACGACGCGCGACACCCCGGCCAGACGGCCGCGATCCTCCTTCGCTTCAGCCGGAGCGCTCGGCTTGGCGGCGGGGGCGGAATTCGGGTCGCGATCAATCACCACGGGGCCCTTCACCTGGCAGACGCAGGCGAGACGAGCCCTGCCCTCCAGGCCAAGGCGCCTGAGCGTGGCCAGTTCGTCCTCGGAAGGGGCGGAGAGATGCTCCGCCCCATCGCAGATCGCCACCGCATCGGCGCCACAGACGCCGGCCCGGCAGCCGTAATTGATCTTCAGGCCGGCCGCCTGCACCGCGTCCAGGAGCGAGGCATCGGCGGCGACATTGAAGGTGATGCCGGTCTCGCGGTCGGTCACTTCGGCACCACCGCCGGCCGCTGCGCGCGACTTCAACACCGCCCGACTGCCGTCGGTCTTGGCGGCGGCCTCGCGCAAGCTGGCGCGGTAATGCCATTCGCTCCTGAGGCCGCTGGCGACGAGCGCCAAGGCCGCGACGACGCCGATGGCGCGGGCAACGATGATGGCGGCATCGCTCGGCGCGGCGCCGGCGAGATCGACGACGGTCCGGACGATGGTCGGGCCGGAGAACCAGTAGAACAGGGCGAGCGCGATGGCGCCGAAGGCGGCCGAGAGGTGATACGGCCGCACGGGTAGGAAGTTCACCGCCGCCCAATAGAAGCCGGAGGAGGCAAAGCACGAGGCGATGACGATGCCGACGTAGGTGAGCATCGAATAATCGGGCGCCGGCCCCTGCAGGAAGAAGCCCGCGATCAGGCCGGGCAACAGCCCCATGAACAGCCGCCGCTGGCCGGCATAGCGCGGATCGTCGTCATAGACGTCCGAAAATACGGCAGCGCGCGGATTGAAGTCGTAACAGGCCTTCTGGCAGCCGACGCAGGTGGTGCAATAGCCGTTGGAGACGACGACAAGCGGCGCCTGCCCGTAGGTGCGCTGGATCGGCCCCAAGGGACAGAAGGTGCCGCACCAGCCGCTACGGCCCTTGAACACGAGGCCGCCGACAAAGGCGAGCGCCAGGGTGAAGACGAGGCCGGCGGCCAGCGCCCAGCCATTGTGATTGAACAGCGGTACGCGCAGGGAGACGGCCGCGACGAAGAAGGCGACGGCGATGCCGAAGGCAGCACTGCGCCAGACCTCCGGCAGGTCGCGGCTTTGCGAGAAGCCGTATTGCCGCGGGATCTGGTTGAGGAACGCCATCGGGCAGACCTGCCGCCACACGCCCGGGGCGACCACCAGGAGTATCGGCAGCGACGGGATGGTGATGCCCCAGAAGAGTTTCAGTCCGACCGGCTCGTCGAACACCAGCATGCCGATGAGGATGAGGCCGTAGAGAAAGGCGAAGCCGCGCCCGGCAAGCCAGAACCATTGCGGCAGCCGCCGCCTGTACTTGGTGTAATTGTCGAAAAAGCCCGGGCGGGGACCTGCCGTTGCGTCGATGCTCATCTGCCGCTCGCTCTGAAATGGAGGGAAGGCTCGGGCGGTTTATCAATCAGATCAAATCGTTATGCTTGCGCAGGCGGTTCGCCAGATCGGCGCCGACATCGCGCAACAGTTGGATGGCGATGCGTGGATGCCAGGCGGCCATCTGGTCGAAGGCCTCGGGGCCGAGAAGGAGGAGTTCGACCGGCCCGTCGGCGAGCGCCTCGATCGCGCTCGGCTCTCCGTCGAGGAAGGACTGCAGCCCGAAGACATTGCCTTCGCCGAGGATCTCGTCGGTGCGCAAACCCGAGGCCGACAGCCGGACAGCGCCGGTGACGATGAAATAGAGCAGCGCCTCGCGGCTCCCGGCCTTGAGGATGGCGCTGCCGGCGGGGTAGCGGCGGTGCGCGCCGAAGGAGAGGACCTTGTCCCAATCCTCTTCGCCGAGGCCCTTCAGGATGTTCTTGTTGAAATCGACGGGCTGCGGTGCCTCCACCCCATCATAGCCAAAGAAATCCAGTGCCATCGATGCCTCCTGCCGCGTGGCCGCAATGCAATCTGAAACTGGTTCGCCACAATTCCGGTCCGACGAAGGGCCGATGCGCGGCGCTGGCGGCTGCAAACGTCCGATCGTCAAATCAATCCCGTCAACCGGGTTCGGCGGGCCGCATCCTCCAAACCCGAACGCCGTCCGGTCGGCTGTCCACCACCGCCGCGACGTTCAGGCTTCGCCGGAGAAGGCTTCGGCGACGTGGTAGTCGAACGCCTGGGCAAAGCCGGCCCGCCAATCGGCATCGAGTTCGTTCCAGAGAATGCGGTAGAGCTCCCAAGCAGTCTCGGCGAGCCGATCGGGCGGCGCAAAATCGGCGCAATGCACCTCGATGGCGTCCGGCGCGAGATCGCCCGCCAGTTGCGCCACGGCCGCGGCGACTGCCGCATCGACCTTGGCGCGGAACCGCGTCACTTCCTCAAGCGAGCGCGCCATGACCTTGGCCGCACCCGCCGGGCTGGCGGCGTCGGACCTGAGCATCTGCGCCAGCGCCTGTTCGACCGCATGCACTTTCAGCGGGTTGGCACCGACCGAGCGGCCGCCGAGGCGAAGCCGCAAGCGCAGTTTGCGTGTCCGGGCGGTCTTCTCGTCGAGTTGGGCCTTGAGGCTTTCCGCCGAGAACCGCGCCAGCACGCCGAGGCGTTCGACGAGATCGCCGGGATCAATGCCGGTGAGCAGAGCGGGATCGATCCCAAGACCGGCGGCGGCGCGGCGGATAAGCGCCTGCGGATCGGCACCCGGAGATGCGGCAGAGGGCGGCGCGACGACAGGTGGGGCGGCTGCCGGCTCAGTTGATACCGGTGCGGTGGCGACCTCCGGAGCGGCCGGGGCAGCCGGCGGGGCGCTGGCGGCGGTCGTAACGGGGCGCTCGGTCCGTGCGGCCGCCACCGGTTCGCCCGGCCGGTTCACCGCGCTCGACGGCTGCGTCGGACGCGACGGCGCCGGCCGGATCTTGGTCAGATAGGTCTGGCTGCCGGGATCATCGTCGTCGACGGCCTTCGGTGCGGCCTCGGCCAGATGCGCCCGTGCCGCCATGATGGCGGCCGCCGGGTCGGCGTTGCGGCGCAGCACCGGACGCGCCGCCGGAGGAGCGCCCTGTGCCGCTTCGGTCGGGCTCGGCGGATCGGTGCGCTGCGCAGCGACGTCGGCCGACACCTCGGTGACGGTGATGACGTAGGGTCCGATGCGGATGCGCGCCGCTGGAGCCAGCACCGGGGTTCCCTCGACGCGCTCCTCGGCGCTGTCGAGGAAGGTGCCGTTGGTGGAGAGGTCGCGCAGGCGAAAGGCGCCGTCGATGAAGCCGATCTCGCAATGCCTGCCGGAAATCTGCCTGGCCGCGTCGGGCAGCGCCCAATCGCAGCGATCGTCGCGTCCAATGACGAACGGCCGGTCCGGACCGACGACGGCAGCGTCCGGGACTCCGTTCAATAGATCATGGCCTTGGGTGATCGCCAGTCGCAGCGCCATGCAAAATCCCGAAGCTGAAATAAGCGGTTTACCGTACTGCAGATCGATAATGCCAGATCGAGATGGAATTGAAAGAGACGACCGCGGCCGCCGCTGCCTGGCTTTTGTGCGCGGCCGTCTCCGGCGCTGGGCTGTCCGATCCGATCGACCGATTCGCGGCCGTATTGCCCTCCAGGATACTACCTACGATCGATTAACGACCGGTCGACCGACGATCCTTCCGGGCAGTGGATCGGAACACTCGGAATGATTGTATAACTACGTACATACTTTCTATTTTAGCGTGCAATATCACCTAAACGAGAACGACCGGTAGCCACTCCTCGGACAATTCATTGACGCGGAGCTGCATTTTAATATCTTATAGACACACAAAATTGAAACATAGGCAGGAAACAGTGACGTTCGCTGCTTTGGTTGTCGATGACAGTGACGTAATTCGATACGTCTTGCGCAAGGCGATTAGCGAGATCATGCCATCGTGCGAAGTCTTCGAGTGTCCGAATGCACTCGAAGCGGCGCGCTTCCTCGGCAGCCGCATTCCGGAAATCCTGTTCGTCGACCTCAACATGCCCGGAATCAGCGGGTTCCAGTTCATCGAACGTCTGTCGAAGATCCTGGATGGCCGCAAGGCGCCGATCATCGTGTCGATTTCCGCCGACACCTCGCACAAGACTGTCGAATTCCTGAGGCGTTTCGGCGTCTACGAAATTCTGCCGAAGCCGTTCAGTTCCCGCAGCATTGCCGAAATCCTGTTGAAAAGCCTGCATATCGCAAAGCCTCGGACGGTCCTCGTTACCGACGATTCCTCCACCAGCCGCTCCATCATCAAGAAGGTCGTGGCCCGCAGCCTGTTCAACCTGACCCCTGTCGAGGCCAGTGACGGGCACGCGGCGATCGCGCTGGCGACCCAGCGGAAATTCGACTGCGTCTTCGTCGACCTGAACATGCCGGGCATCGACGGTATCGAGACGGCTGGGACGATCCTCTACGATCGCCCAGAGACGATCATCGTGCTCATCAGCGCGCAGGGCAACGAGAAGGTCGAGCGCGAAGCCATCCACGTCGGCATCAAGCATTTCATGCGCAAGCCGTTCTACGCCGACGACATCAATGCGCTGCTGCACACGCTGTTCGAGATCCGCGACACGGAATTCGTCAAGGCCCGTCAGCTGGTGTGCTTCGCCGACGCGATCAACGACGAGGACACGATCGACGACGTCGACGACGATTCGACTGACGAAGTCCGCCGGGCGTGAGGTCTCTGATCCAGCCGCGGTGAAGACCGGACGCCCCGACGGCTGGTCGCAGTGGCGGGGCGCCCGCCATGCGAACCGGCCGTTTTGCTTGAGACTGCGCCCCGTCGGGGGGAGACGCCCGCCGTCGTCTTGTTGGTCAGGTCATGCTGCAACTCGGCCTGAAGAACGGGGCGACCTTGCCGGCGATGGCGCCGAAATCGAAATCGCTGAAGAGCTTTCCCTTCAGGCTTAGCGTGAGGCTCAGGCTGCCGAACGTCTCCTTGTGGAACGTCAGGGCGTTGCCGGGCGTCGCCGCCTCACGGCTCGGATTCACGGAATGCTCATGCAGCGACGACGGTCTTGTCGTTGCCACGGCATTCGACTTCAACTGACCGTGGCGCATCCGCATATTTCCCGATTTACCCTAAGGGCAACAATTTCGCGTCAGCACGTGACCTGGAGCCAAATCAGAAGTAAATAATATATTAAATTCGGTTTGCGTGGTGTTTGTATGTTCCATAGCGATTTCAGCCAGATCGAAGAGAGGGCGGGCGTTCTTGGCTCGCTGCGCTCTCCAGTGCGCCTCCGGTTGACGAAAGAACTCATCCAGTCACTCGTCGTGTTCATCGACGTCTCGGCCATTCTGGCGCTGGCGGTGCTGACCGACCGCTACATCCTGTGGGATCACGAGTGGTTCGGCTCCTTCGCCGGAGCAGCAGCGCTCGCCGCGCTGCCGTTCACGGCCTTCATGGGCTTGCGCGGCGCCTACCGGTTCGACCGGCTGTCCAACCCAGACGCGCAAATTCGCCAGATCCTGATCGCCTGGTTCGCCACTTTCGGCTTCCTTGCCGTGACCGCCTTCATGATGAAGGTCAGTTCCACCTTTTCGCGGGTCGGCATCGCATTCTTCTTTTCCTCCGGGGCGCTGATGCTCCTCGCCGTGCATTACCGGGCGGCCAGATGGCTGAGAGCACGGCTCGCCGGAAGCAAACTGTCGGTGCTGCGCTCACTTGCGGTGATGATCGGCGATGCCCAGGCGCTCGACGACATGCAACGCGGCCTGGCGCGGGAGGGCATCGAAATCGTCGCCTCCGAGCTGATCGATGCGACGACGACCACCTTCGCCGACGATTGCTCCGCCGCCGCCGCCGCGCTCAAATTGGCGCTGTCTCGCACCAGGGCCAGCTCGATCCTGGTTTTTGTTCCCTGGCAGAAGCAGGCATGGCTGCATACATTGCTCGGCGCGCTCGATCCGCTGCCGGCGCCGGTCATGCTTGTGGCGGATGCGCCGATCAATGCCCTCATCGAGCAGCGGCACGTCCGTTACGGCCGGCTGAACGGCTTCGAAGTGCAGCGCGCGCCGTTGAGCCGGCTCGACTGCGCGTTGAAGCGCGCAATCGACCTCGGCGTGGCGTCCGCGGCGCTGGTGCTCCTCGCTCCGCTGATGTTGATGACTGCCGCCGCCATATGGATCGAGACCGGCCGACCCGTGTTCTTTCGCCAACGGCGGCGCGGCTTCGGCGGCCGGGTGTTCGAGATGGTCAAGTTCCGCTCGATGACGGTGATGCAGGACGGCCCCGACGTGCCGCAGGCGAGCCGCAACGATCCGCGCGTCACATCGCTCGGCCGACTGTTGCGCAAGACCAGCATCGACGAATTGCCACAGCTCTTCAACGTCATCCGCGGCGACATGTCGATCGTCGGTCCGCGCCCGCACGCGCTCGCCCACGACGACCAGTATACCGAGATCATCGCCGCCTATGCCTACCGCCATCACGTCAAGCCCGGGATCACTGGCTGGGCGCAGGTCAACGGGGCGCGCGGCGAGACGCGCCAGACGGCCGACATGGAGCGCCGTGTCGCCTACGACCTCTGGTACATACGGCATTGGTCGATCTGGCTGGACATCCAGATCATCTTGAGGACCGCCGTTTCCGTGCTCGCCGACAGCCGCGCCTACTGAACCTCTGCCGCCAGCGCCGCAGCAACCAAGGATTCGCCGGTAATGATGTCGCGGACCTGGGCGAGATGTTCGCACATCGCAGCTTTCGCGGTCGCCGCGTCGTGCGCCTCGAGCGCCGTAACGATCGCCCGGTGCCCCTGTACGGTGGCTTCGAGGTTCTCGGCCAGATGTACGCGCTCGGAGAGAATGGCAAACACGGGGGCGTACTGCATCTGCCACAGCCAGCCGACGACGGCGGCCAGGACCGCACTGCCCGTGGCGTCGGCGATGCCGACATGAAATTGCCGATCGAGGTCGGGATCGCTCTCGACACCGGCCCGCGCCATGGCGTCGACCAGCCTCGACAGTGTAGCGACCGCGTCCGGTCCGGCCTCGCGGGCGGCGATCGCCGCGATCTCGCCCTCGATAACCATGCGCGAGGATAGGATGTCGTAAGGGCTGTGGCCGACGTCGCCGAGCGCTTCCGCCCCGTTCGCCGCCTCGCGCACGAAGGTCCCGGCCCCGGTCCTGACCTCGATCAGCCCGGCCAACTCCAGGGCGATCATCGCCTCGCGCACCACCGGTCGGCTCACGCCCAGCTGCTTCGACAGATCGCGCTCCGGCGGCAAACGATGGCCCGGCTTGAATTCGCCTGCGCGGATCAGTTCACCGATCTGGTCGGCGACCTTCTGATAGAGACGCTGCGAATCGATGGGTTGGAACGGCATCGATCACTTCCTTCTGGCCAATCATCTGCCAGCCTAGTTGATCCGGGCGCAGCCGGGCATCCGGGTAGTCACCGAAGCCGCACCGCCATGTCGCGCCGGCACGACCGGTCCGCAGCGGCACCCGCGATACGCGGCATCGATCCTGTCCGAGGATAAGGGACACTAAGCTGGCTCATGACGTCAAGCCTCGCGCTTCAGACTGAACAAGGTCTCGGTAATGAGGTCGGCGCTGGCGCGGTTGAAAGCGCAGGGCACGTTATAGACGAGGGCGAGGCGTAGCAGCGCCTTGACGTCAACGTCGTGCGGCATCGGGGTCAGCGGATCGGGGAAGAAGATCAGCAGATCAATCTTGCCGGTCGCGATCATCGCGCCGATCTGCTGGTCGCCGCCGAGCGGCCCGGATTTCACCGTCTCCAGGTAGAGATCGGGGCAATGGGCTCGCACGCGCGATCCGGTCGTTGCGGTGCCGATCATGCGGTGACCGGCGAGCAGGTTGCGGTGGCTGGCGACCCATTCGACCAGTTCGGCCTTCTTTTCGTCGTGGGCAATGACAGCGATTGTGAGAGGCATGGTGATCTGGCGTCTCCCGGCTGCTCGCGGGTCGTCTGTGCCCGGCGACATGGTAGTGAACGCCCGACGCCCGCTTGGCCGGATGGGAACCCGAGTCACGGCGCAGGATCGGAACGTCTGGACCACTAGCAAGTTTTTGGCTACGGCGCAGCCGCTATTCCGGTTTGCGAACAAAAGCCCCCTGAAGCCTGTTCCACCAGAGATCGCGGCTGCGCCGGCGGCCATTCGGCAGGCCCAGGAGGCCGTGGGCGAGCCGAAGGCATCGATGAGCGACCACCGGACGAGGCAGCCGGCTCAGTGATACACCAGACAGGTGGCCTGACCACTTGACCATGAAAACATTCCGAACGAATGTCCAGGGCACAATTGCAAAAGCGGCCAGGGGCGAATACGCATTCGCGATCTGGCCCAGGAAGGCTTCCACGATGACACTGCCCGTCCGCCGCCCCCCCTCCCCCACGCAACCCTTCGCGCTGCATCCCGATCGGCTGTTCCCGGCCGATCCGACGACACGCGACATCGCCCGGCGGCTGTATCAGACCGTCGCCGGCCTGCCGATTATCTCGCCGCACGGACACACCGATCCATCCTGGTTTGCCGAAGATCAGCCGTTCCCCGATCCGGCGCGACTGTTCATCGTGCCCGACCATTACGTGCATCGCATGCTCTACAGTCAGGGCATTCGGCCGGAGGAAGTCGGCGTGCCGCGGCTCGACGGCGGACCGGTCGAAGGCGACCCGCGCAAGATCTGGCGCAAGTTCTGCGAGAACTTCCATCTCTATCGCGGCACGCCGTCGTGGCTGTGGCTGAACCATGCGTTTTCGACCGTGTTCGGCATCACCGAGCGACCGTCGGCCGACAATGCCGACAAGCTCTACGACATCATCGCCGAGAGCCTGACGAAGCCCGAATTCCGGCCGCGCGCGCTCTACGAGCGCTTCAACATCGAGGTCCTCGCCACCACCGAGACCCCGCTCGACGATCTCAGGCATCACCGCAAGATCCAGGCCAGCGGCTGGAAGGGACGCGTCGTCACGGCGTTCCGGCCTGATTCGGTCGTCGACCCCGAATTCCCGAATTTCGCCAAGAACCTCGCCGATCTCGGCGCGATCACCGGCCGCGATACCGGAACCTTTGCCGGCTATCTCGCTGCGCTCGCTGACCGTCGCGCCTACTTCAAGTCCGTCGGCGCGACCTCGACCGACCACGGCCACCGCACCGCGCAAACGGCCGACCTCAACGGGCTCGAGGCCGAAAATCTGTTCGACCGCATCAAGTCAGGCAACGCCACCCCGGCCGATGCCGAACTGTTCCGCGCCCAGATGCTGACCGAAATGGCGCGGATGAGCCTCGAAGACGGGCTCGTCATGCAGATCCATCCCGGTTCCTGGCGCGACCACAACCGGCTGATCTTCGAGACCTTCGGCAAGGACAAGGGCTGCGACATCCCGGCCCCGACCGATTATGTCGGCGCGCTTCGCCCGCTCCTCTCCCGCTTCGGCAACGAGAAGTCCCTCACCATCATCCTGTTCACACTTGATGAGACGAGCTATTCGCGCGAGCTCGCCCCGCTCGCCGGCCACTATCCCGTGTTGAAGCTCGGCCCGGCCTGGTGGTTCCACGACAGCCCGGAAGGCATCCGGCGCTATCGCGAGCAGGTCACGGAGACGGCCGGCTTCTACAACACCGTCGGCTTCAACGACGATACGCGTGCCTTTCTGTCGATCCCGGCGCGGCACGACGTCGCCCGGCGCTGCGACTGCGCCTTCCTCGCCCGCCTCGTCGCCGAACACCGAATGGAAGAGGACGAGGCGTTCGAGCTCGCCTACGACCTCAGCTACCGGCTGGCGAAACAGGCTTACAAGCTGTGATGTCTCTCTGATGCGGGATGGCCGGCGCCTCGGGCACGGGGTGCCGGCTTCTGCATGTTCGGCAGGATAAGGCGTGATCGGTCCGCGGGTGTCATCCCGGCACAGGCCGGGATCCAATGTCAGCGCATCAGGCAGGACAGCGCGGTTAGTCACGAGCCCTAACGCCCACCCCTATCTGGTTGAGACGCCAATGGATCCCGGCTTTCGCCGGGATGACACCGGCCAGAGGCCGGGACCGCGCTCACCCCGCCGTCTCATTAATGGTCCGGAGTGCCAGCACCGCGGCGGAGGCGCGATTCTCCACCCCCAATTTGGCGAAGATCGTTTCCAGATGCTTGTTCACCGTGCGCGGGCTCATGCCGAGGATGTCGCCGATGTCCTTGTTGGATTTGCCGCGCGCGATCCACACCAGGACTTCCGCCTCGCGCGAGGTCACGGCGAAGCGCCGCCTCAACACCGCCTCCTCGCCGCCGACATCGTCGCTCATCAGGCGGAACAGGAACTCGTCGTCGCCGGCGCGGCCCAAGGCCGACAGGGCCAGACGGCGGCTGCCGACTTCGCCGAGAACGATCATGCCAGACAGATGCCCGGCGGCGACCGAGGAGCGCGCCGGCTCGGGCAGCGCCTGCCCCGCCCCGACGTCCGGCATTACCTCCTGCAACAGCCTGACCGCCTGCGGCGTCGCCCACAGGATATGGCCGATGCGGTCGACCGCCATCAGATAGCGGCCGGCGCTGTCGAGAGCGAGACGCGCGGAGAGTTCGCGCCGTGCATTGGTCAGATGCACGCGGATACGGGCAATGAGTTCATCGATGACGATCGGCTTCGTCACGTAGTCGACGCCGCCGGCAGCAAGGCCGCGCACGATATCTTCGGTCTCGGTCAGACCGGTCATGAAGATGATCGGCACGTGGGCGGTGGCGCTCGACGCTTTCATCCGCCGGCATGTTTCGAAGCCGTCGATGCCGGGCATGACGGCATCCAGGAGCACGACATCGGGGGTGATGCGATGGGCGATGTCGAGCGCCTCCTGACCTGAGACGGCGACCAGCACCATGGCGCCGGTCGCCTCGAGCGCCTCGGTCAGGAAGCCGAGCGTCTCGGGGCTGTCGTCGACGACCAGGATGATGTCGCGGCTCGTCGCATCACGCATCGACGTCGGCCCCCATCGCTGACCGCCGCTCCGCGGCCACAGGGCGTTCGGCACCGAGTTCCGCCATAGCCTCGAGAGCGGCGATCAGCCCCCCCATGTCGAAACGGGCGAGGTGGTCGCCGAGCTGTTCGAGCGCAGCGCCGGAACCACGACCGGCAGCGATTTCGGCCAGCTTCTTCTCGATGCCGCGCCGGTAGCCGATCCGGGCGAACTCGATTAACTCGTGGATGTCAGCCGGATCGAGCGGCGGCCTATCGGGGAGAGCGGCAAGTGACGGCTCGATGCGTTCGGCCGCGTGTTCCGCCGGCCGGTCAAGCACATCCGCCGCAGCGGCGACCTCGGTGGGTGGCTTGTCGAGCCACTCGAGTCCCAGATGCGTGCCAAGCCGTTCCACCAGCGTCCTCAGATCGAACGGCTTCGAAATGGCGTCGTCGTGCTGGGGGTCGTCGACTTCCGGCGGCCGCGTCTCGCCGATGTTGGCGGAGAGGATGATGATGCGAGCCTGGGCGAAACCGGCCTTCCTGAGTTCGCGCGCCAGTTCCCAGCCGCTTAATCCCGGCATGGAAATGTCGAGGAGGAACAGGTCCGGCGGGATTTCCGCGGCCAGCGTCAGGCAGGAGGGCGCATCCTCGGCCGACAGCACGATGAAGCCCAGGGGCTCCAGGATCTCGGCGATCAGGTCGCGGTGTTCGGCGTTGTCGTCGACCACCATCACGGTGCGCCGCCGTCCCGAATAGCCGCGGATCATCAAGGGCCCCAGCGGCGCCGCCTCGGGCGAGGTGACGGTGCCGAGCATTAGGCGCACGCGGAACGAACTCCCCTCGCCTTCCTGGCTCGATACCGAAATGTCGCCGCCCATCAGCGTTGCCAGCATCTTGGTGATCGTCAGCCCAAGGCCCAGTCCCGGCTGACCCGAGGCGCTGCGTCCGCGCCCGAACGGCTCGAAAATGCTTTGCAGTTCGTCGTGCGGGATGCCGGGCCCGGTGTCGCGGATGGTGAAGGCCGCGACCTGGTTGCGCAACGTCATGGTCAGTTCGACCTCGCCTTCCGAGGTGAACTTGATGGCGTTGGAAATCAGGTTGACGAGGATCTGCCGCAAGCGCTTCTCGTCCGTCGCCACCACGTCCGGCAGCCGCTCGGGCCGGTGGAAGTGGAAGCGCAAGCCCTTGGCCTCCGCCTGGAAGCGAAACATGTCGACGATCTGGGCGAGGAATTCCGAGAGCCGGACATGATTACGCGCCAGCTGCAGCCGCCCGGCTTCGATCTTGGAAATGTCGAGGAGCCCGTCGATCAGGCCTGACAGGTGTTCGGCCGAACGGCGGATCACCTTCACCGCCTTGTCGCGACGGGGCTCGGGCAAGTCGGGATCGCGCTCCATCACCTGCGCGTAGCCCATGACGGCGTTGAGTGGCGTCCGGAGTTCGTGGCTGAGGCCGACCAGATAGCGCGATTTGGCGAAGTTGGCCGCCTCCGCCGCCTCCTTGGCTTTCTGCAGCGCAGCGTCGGTCTTCTCGTGCGCCTTGATCTCGGCCATCAGCAGCGCCGTCTGCCGCCGGCTCTCCTCCTCCGCCACGCGCCGGCTCTCGTGGGCGAGGACGAAGAACCAGGCGATGACGCCGGCAACGATCAGCGCGACGAAGAAGGCCGCCCAAAGGGCGCGCGAGACCACGCCGTCCTCGCTCGCACCGACCTGGAAATGGATGACGAGAAGCACCAGGCTGATGACGGCGGTCAGCAGCATCAGCATGCCGAGGAACTCGACAAGCCGCTGGCTGACGCGGTGGCGCAGGAATTTCGGCATGATGGCGGAAAGCGCCACGCGGGCCTGTTCGGAGGCGCGGGCGTGCGGCTTGCATAGGTCGCCGCAGCGGGCATCGAGCGAGCAGCACAAGGAACAAATCGGCGCGCCGTAGGCCGGACAGAAGGCCGAGTCCTCCGGCTCGAAGTCGTGCTCGCAGATGCGGCATTGGATGGTGGTGAGCTTGGCCCAGCTGGCACGCGGCTTGCGCGCGAGGTAGTAGCGTCCTTGCGTCCCCCAGGCGATCAGCGGGGCCAGGACAAGCGCGGTTGCCAGCGACACGAAGGGCGCGAAGGCCGCGGCCAGAATGCCAAACTGACCGGCGGCGGCGGCGATGCCGAGCGTCGCCGCGCCGATCATGGCGCCGACGCCGACCGGATTGACGTCGTAGAGATGGGCGCGCTTGAACTCGATGCCGGGCGGCGCCAAGCCCAGCCGCTTGTTGATGGCGAGGTCGGCGACGATCGCCCCGAGCCACGACACCGCCAGGATCGAGAACAGGCCGAGCGTCTTTTCCAGCGCGCGGTAGATGCCGAGCTCCATCAGGAGGAGCGCGATCGCCACGTTGAAGATGAGCCAGACGACGCGGCCGGGGTGGTTGTGGGTGAGCCGGGAGAAGAAATTCGACCACGCCAGCGAGCCGGCATAGGCGTTCATGACGTTGATCTTCAATTGCGAGACGACGACGAAGGCTGCCGTCAGGACGACCGCCAGCTTCGGCGACAGCATGTATTGGAACGCCACGTCGTACATGTAGGCGGGCTCGCCGGCATGTTCTGCCGGAACGCCGTAGCGCAGCGCCAGGACGGCGAGGAGCGATCCGGCGAAGAGTTTCGGCGCGCCTAAGACCACCCAGCCGGGGCCGGCCAGGAACAGCGCGGTGAACCAGTTGCGATCGCCCGCCTTGGCGCCCTCGGCGGGCAGGAAGCGCAGGAAATCGACCTGCTCGCCGATCTGGGCGATCAACGACAGGATCACCGACGAGGCCAGCCCGAAGCGGACGATGTCGAAACTCTCCCACAACGTTCCCGGCTGGCCGCCGGTGTTGAGCCCGCCGAACTGCTGCCAGGCGGTGACCTGCGGGAAGTCGTACCAGACGATGACGACGATCGGCGCGATGTTCAAGAAGATCCAGAATGGCTGCGTCCACAACTGGAAGCGGCTGATGGCGGTGATGCCGTAGATGACCAGCGGAATGACGGCGAGCGAGGAGAGGATGTAGGAGATCCACAGGGGGACGCCGAAGGCGAGCGACAAGGCCGACGACATGATCGAGGCTTCGATGGCGAACAGGATGAAGGTGAAGCTCGCGTAGATGAGCGAGGTCACCGTCGAGCCGATGTAGCCGAAGCCGGCGCCGCGGGTAAGGAGGTCGATGTCGACGCCGTAGCGCGCCGCGTAGCGGGCGATCGGCAGGCCGGTAACAAGCATGATCAGGGAGACGACGACAATGGCCGCGGCGGCATTGACGAACCCATGCGCCAGGGTGATCGCCCCGCCGATGGCTTCCAGCGCCAGGAACGAAATCGCGCCGATCGCGGTCTGGGCGATGCGCAGCGGCGACCAGCGCCGCGCTGATTTCGCTGTGAACCTGAGCGCATAGTCTTCGAGCGTCTGATTGGCGACGAACCGATTGTACTCCCGGCGGATCGGCAGGATGCGCTGACGCGAGGCCATGGGGCTCCCAGGGGTATTGGATGCAGGCCGGGGTCGGGCCGGGATTCTCCCTCAGCACGCAAGGAGCGTTCCAATCGGGAGCGGCGGGGTGCTTGCGGCGTTGTGAAGATCGCCTTCCGTTGGGGACAGGGAAATTGGGCCTGACGCGCGACCGGCAATCCGTCGCAAAGGCAAGCAGCGTTGCACTGCGAGTGGATCCCGGCTTTCGCCGGAATGACAACCTGTGATATATATTGCAAGTTGCCGAAGCATCGCGATCAGCCTATGTCCGATCCCAATTACTTCGTCTACATCCTCGCCTCACGCAAGAATGGCACACTCCACATCGGGGTGACGAACAATCTTGAGCGTCGCATTTGGGAGCACCGACAACAGACCTCCAAGTCGTTCACCTCGCGATACAAGGTGCATAGTCTCGTCCGCATTGAGGGTTTCACGTTAATCGAAGAGGCGATAGCCCGGGAAAAGGCACTTAAGAATTGGCGGCGGGCTTGGAAAGTCGAACTGATCGAGGCGTCGAACCCGGACTGGGTCGATCTCGCAGCAAACTGGTTCGAACCATCGACAAGAGCGCAGTCTCGGCCCCGGTTGTCATCCTGGCGAAAGCCAGGACCCACTCGCCTCTGCCACGACAGCCGGCGGCCCTGGGGGGCACGTCATGCGGGCAAGGTGGGCTTCCGCCGGTACGGACGCCACGGCGCGGAGCACCTTCCCTGCCTATTCCTTCATCGCTCCGCCCTCGCAGTGAACACCCCTCGCATCAATTTCTCTCATCCCGCGAAACTGCGTCAATCGACGTATGGGGCTTTTGGTGCATTGCCGTGAAGGTTTCCCCCAAGCGCTCCCGTTGAGGGGGCGTGAACGACCATCCTGCCTTTGGGGGAGAGATCTATGTCCTGGTTGAAATCCATTGCCTCAAGCGCTGCCGTGGCGGCTGCGCTCGCGGGCGCCGCGATGACGGTGTCCGTGGCGAACGCGGAAGATACGATCAAAGTCGGCGTCCTGCATTCGCTGTCGGGCACGATGGCGATCTCGGAGACGACGCTGAAGGACACGATTCTGTTCATGATCGATGAGCAGAACAAGAAGGGCGGCGTTCTCGGCAAGAAGCTCGAGGCGGTCGTCGTCGATCCGGCATCGAACTGGCCGCTGTTTGCTGAAAAGGCACGCGAGCTGATCCAGAAGGACAAGGTCGCCGTGGTGTTCGGCTGCTGGACCTCGGTGTCGCGCAAGTCCGTGCTGCCGGTGTTCAAGGAACTCAACTCGATCCTGTTCTACCCCGTGCAGTACGAGGGCGAGGAGAGCGAGCGCAACGTGTTCTACACCGGCGCCGCGCCGAACCAGCAGGCGATCCCGGCCGTCGACTACCTGATGTCGAAGGACGGCGGCGAAGTGAAGCGTTGGGTGCTGGCCGGCACCGACTACGTCTACCCGCGCACCACCAACAAGATCCTCGAGGCCTATCTGAAGGCGAAGGGCGTTGCCCCCGAGGACATCATGATCAACTACACGCCATTCGGTCATTCCGACTGGCAGTCGATCGTCGCCGACATCAAGAAATTCGGCTCGGCCGGCAAGAAGACCGCCGTCGTCTCCACCATCAACGGCGATGCCAACGTTCCCTTCTATAAGGAACTCGGCAACCAGGGCATCAAGGCGACCGATATCCCGGTCGTGGCGTTCTCGGTCGGCGAAGAAGAACTCGCCGGTCTGGATGCCAAGCCGCTCGTCGGCCATCTGGCGGCCTGGAACTACTTCGAATCGATCAAGAACCCGGCCAACTCCGAGTTCATCAAGAAGTGGCAGGAGTACACCAAGAACCCGAAGCGCACGACCAACGACCCGATGGAAGCTTCGGTCATCGGCTTCAGCGCCTGGGTCAAGGCGGTCGAAAAGGCCGGCACCACCGATCCGGACAAGGTCATCGACACCCTCCCGGGCATCGAGACGCCGAACCTGACCGGCGGCATCGCCAAGGTCCTGCCGAACCACCACATCACCAAGCCGGTGTTCATCGGCGAGATCAAGGCCGACGGCCAGTTCGACGTGGTGTGGAAGACCAAGGACCTTGTCCCCGGCGCCGCCTGGAGCGCCTACCTCGAAGGCTCCAAGGACCTCGTCGCCGATTGGGTTACCTTGAAGTGCGGCAACTACAACTCCGTCACCAAGAAGTGCGGCGGCTGATCTCCAGGCAGACGAAGCGGGTGACGTAGCCCGCTTCGAATCCTTCGCGGGACCGGGCAAGATTTGTCATCCCCGGGGCTCGTCCCGGGGATCCAGACTTGAGGATCCCGCCATCAGTACGGTCGATGCTGGATCCCCGGGACAAGCCCGGGGATGACAAAGGCAAGCGTGGCTGGGCTCGCACGTTCCTTGCACCAGATGCACTTGCTGACCCCATTCCCCAAAGTCGACAACGGATTGAGACATCATGCTGAAGTCGATTGCCGCCGCGATCCGCCGCCTATCGCTGACGATCGTCGCCATCGTCGCTGTCACCATCGTTCAGCCGGTGCTGGCCGCCGATATCGACGGCACCATCCAGCTGCTCACCACCGACGGCTATTCCGATACGATCGAGGCCATCGGGCAATTGTCGACATCGGGCCATCCGCGGGCACTCGCCATCGTGCAGGCCCTCTCCGACGGCAAGCTGCAATTCTCCGACAGCGCCAAGAAGGTCTACATCGACACAGGCGCCGGCCTCGTCGATGCCGCGACCGGCGATGCGGTTGCCACGCCGCCGGCCGATGTCAGCGACGTCCGTCAGAACAACCGGGTGCGCGGCGTCGTGCAGGCAGCACTCGGCGCCTTATCACTGTTCAACCCCGATCCGCAGAAGCGCCGAGAGGCGGCGGAAGCGGTGTTCAAGTCGCGCGACGAAAATGCGTTGCCGGCGATCGATGCATCGCTCGCCAAGGAAACCGTCCCGGAAGTCGCGACCGCGTTGAAGATTGCCCGCGCCGCGATCGTCCTGTTCAAGTCCGATGCAGCCGAGGCCGACCGCGTCGTCGCCGCGCAGGCCATCCAGGTCGCCGGCACGCAGGATGCCGTGGCGCTGCTGCGCTCGCTCCCAGCCGACGCGCCGAAGACCGTCGTCAACACCGCGCAAGCCTCGGCCAAGACGATCGAGAACAATCTCGCCCTGTGGTCAACCGCGCAGAACGCCTGGTACGGGTTGTCGCTCGGCTCGGTGCTGCTGTTGGCCGCCATCGGCCTCGCCATCACCTTCGGCGTGATGGGCATCATCAACATGGCGCACGGCGAGATGGTGATGCTCGGCGCCTACGTCACCTTCATGGTGCAGGAGGTGATCCGCAATCACTTCCCCAGCCTGTTCGACCTCTCCCTGCCGATCGCCATCCCGCTCGCCTTCATCGTGTCCGGCCTCGTCGGCGTCGCCATCGAGCGTACGGTCATCCGCTGGCTGTACGGACGACCGCTCGACACGCTTCTCGCCACATGGGGCATTTCGCTGGCCCTGCAGCAACTGGTCAGGACGACGTTCGGCGCCAACAACCGCGAGGTCGGCTCGCCTTCCTGGATGTCCGGCTCGTTCCAGCTCGGGCAATTGTCGATCACCTGGGGGCGGATGTGGATCATCGTCTTCGCCCTCGTCGTCTTCGCCGGGCTGATCCTGATCCTGAAGAAGACGCCCTTGGGCCTGCAGATGCGAGCGGTGACACAGAACCGCTCGATGGCCTCGGCGATGGGCATCCCGACACCTTGGATCGACGCCTTAACCTTCGGGCTCGGTTGCGGCATCGCCGGGATCGCCGGCGTGGCCTTGAGCCAGATCGACAACGTCAGCCCCAACCTCGGCCAGGGCTACATCATCGATAGCTTCATGGTGGTCGTCTTCGGCGGTGTCGGCAATCTGTGGGGCACGCTCGTCGGCGCCATGACGCTCGGCATCGTCAACAAGTTCCTCGAACCGGTGGCCGGCGCAGTCTTGGGCAAGATCCTCGTGCTCGTGGCCATCATCCTGTTCATCCAGAAGCGTCCGAGGGGCCTGTTCGCCCTCAAGGGCCGGGCGGTGGAAGCATGATCACCTCATTCCTCCTCGGCGGCCTCGATCGCAAGACGGGCATCGCCATCCTCGTCCTCGCCCTGATCGGCATCGGCGTGACCTATTCCAACGCGTTCCTCGCCGACGCCAGCCCGCTGCACGTATCGACCGGCAATATGCTGCTGTTCGGCAAGTATGCGGCCTACGCGCTCCTCGCCGTCGCCCTTGACTTGGTGTGGGGCTACTGCGGCATTCTCTCGCTCGGACATGGGGCGTTCTTCGCGCTCGGCGGCTACGCCATGGGCATGTATCTGATGCGGCAGATCGGCACGCGCGGCGTCTACGCCAACCCGATCCTTCCCGACTTCATGGTGTTCCTCAACTGGAAGGAACTGCCGTTCACTTGGGTATTCTTCGACCACTTCCCCTACGCGATGCTGATGGTGCTGCTCATCCCGGGGCTCCTCGCCTTCGTGTTCGGCTGGTTCGCGTTTCGCAGCCGCGTCACCGGCGTCTATCTGTCGATCATCACCCAGGCGATGACCTATGCGCTCCTCCTCGCCTTCTTCCGCAACGACATGGGCTTCGGCGGCAACAACGGCCTGACCGATTTCAAGGATGTCGTCGGCTACAACATCCAGGCGGATTCGACCCGGCGCGTGTTGTTCGCGCTGACCGTCGGCTTCCTCGCCGTCGGCCTGTGGCTCGCCTCCTCGATCGTCAATTCCAAGCTCGGCAAGGTGCTGATCGCCATCCGCGACGCCGAGAGCCGCACCCGCTTCATCGGCTACCGTGTCGCCGAATACAAAACGGTCGTCTTCACCGTGTCGGCCTGCATGGCCGGCGTCGCCGGCGCGCTGTACGTGCCGCAGGTCGGCATCATCAACCCGTCGGAATTCTCGCCCGCCAACTCGATCGAGGCGGTCATCTGGGTCGCGGTCGGTGGCCGCGGTACGCTCGTCGGGGCGATCATCGGTGCGGTTGCGGTCAACTGGGGCAAAACCTGGTTCACCGGCGTCCTGCCGGAGTTCTGGCTGTTCGCGCTCGGCGCCCTGTTCGTCGCCGGCCCTCTCCTCTTGCCGAAGGGCATCGTCGGCACGCTCGGCGGCCTGTTCTCCTTCGGCAACCGCCCGTCGCGGGTCGTTCCGACATCTCCCGAACCGGCGGAGTGAGGCCATGGACATCGCCAAGAATTCCATCCTCTATCTCGACGGCGTCGCCGTCTCCTTCGACGGCTACAAGGCGCTGCGCGGTCTTTCCATGGTGATCGGCCCCGGCGAGATGCGGGCCATCATCGGGCCCAACGGCGCCGGAAAGACGACGATGATGGACATCATCACCGGCAAGACGCGGCCCGACGAGGGCGAAGTGCTGTTCGAAGGCTCAACCGACCTGACCCGCCTCGACGAGGCGGAGATCGCGGAACTCGGCATCGGACGCAAATTCCAGAAGCCGACGGTGTTCGAAAGCCACACGGTCCGCGACAACCTTCTCCTGGCGCTGAAGGCGGACCGTACGCCGTTCTGGACGCTGTTCCACCGCAATACCAAGGACGAGGACAACCGTATCGACGAACTCCTGTCGACCATCAAGCTGAGCCACCGCGCCAAGGACCTCGCCCGCAACCTCTCCCACGGCCAGAAGCAGTGGCTGGAGATCGGCATGCTCCTCGCCCAGGAGCCGAAGCTTCTTCTGGTCGACGAGCCGGTGGCTGGCATGACCGACGCAGAGACGATGGAGACGGCGGCGCTGCTGCGCCACATCCACAAGTCCGGCAAGTCGGTGGTGGTCGTCGAACACGACATGGCCTTCGTGCGCGAACTCGACGTCAAGGTGACCGTGCTGCACGAGGGATCCGTCCTGTCGGAAGGTTCGATCGACCACGTCGCCAATGATCCGAAGGTGATCGAAGTCTATCTCGGTCGCTAACAAGTGCGCAGTGAACGGGGAATGCGAGCAGTGAGCAGTGAGCAGTGAGCAGTGAGCAGTGAGCAGTGAGCAGTGAGCAGTGAGCAGTGAGCAGTGAGCAGATACTTAGCCATCCACTATACCCGTCAAGGACATTCTATGCTTTTCAGAATTCATATTGGCTGCTCACTGCTCTCTCCTCCCTGTTCGCCCGTGGCCATTCGCGTTCCGTGAGGTTGTCATGCTGAATGTCTCTTCCATCGACCTCTACTATGGCGCGGCGCAGGCGCTACGCTCGGTCTCGGTTTCCGCTGAAACGGCCAAGATCACTTGCGTGCTCGGCCGCAACGGCGTCGGCAAGACGTCGCTCTTGAGGGCCATCACCGGGCATCAGCCGATCGCCTCCGGCTCGATCGAGTGGGAGGGCCAGGTGCTCGGCCGGCTGGCTCCCTACGAACGGGCCCGTCGCGGCATCGCCTTCGTGCCGCAGGGACGCGAGATCTTCCCGCTCCTGACCGTGCGCGAGAACCTCGAGACCGGCTTCGCCTGCCTTCCCCCGAAGGCGCGAAAAATCCCGGAGGAAGTGTTCGACCTGTTCCCCGTGCTGAAATCAATGATGGGCCGGCGCGGCGGCGACCTGTCGGGCGGCCAGCAGCAACAACTGGCGATCGGCCGGGCGCTGGTCACCAATCCGCGCCTCCTCGTCCTCGACGAGCCGACCGAAGGCATCCAGCCGTCGATCATCAAGGATATCGGCCGGGCGCTCGCCTATCTTCGCGACAAGGGCACGATGGCGATTCTGCTGGTCGAACAGTATTTCGACTTCGCCAAGGAACTCGCCGATTCGTATACGGTGCT
>JARLIT010000051.1 GCA_031291575.1 Ancalomicrobiaceae bacterium | reverse complement strand
TTGGTGGAGCTAAGCGGGATCGAACCGCTGACCTCTTGAATGCCATTCAAGCGCTCTCCCAGCTGAGCTATAGCCCCACGTTAGCCCGATCACCGCAGTGACTGAGCAAAATCTGCCGCCTGGAGTCCGCCGCCGATGTGAGGGCAGAATGCCCGAATCAACCGACAAACAAACCTATTGGCGGGGCGCTGGGGCGCCCCCCGTGTTGGGCGCATCCTTTAAGCCGAACCTCGATCGGGATCAAGTGGCTTTGTCGGACGCGTCGCAAATTCTTCATCGTTCTTCCACAGCGGCGAACCCTTCGGGCGGGACGATCCGACCAGGCCGGCAAGCGCACCGGATAACCGCTCCCCTCGACCATCGACGCGCAGCTGCCATGCGGGGCCGGCTGCCGCGTCCGTATCGGAAGGATGCTGCACCGGCCCGTCCGGTCAACGGCGCAACGCCGCCGCCGGCGGGAGCCGTCGAACCAGCGCCGCGACGAGGGCCCCCGTCACGGCAAGCCACGGTCACGGCTCTTCGTCTTCGCCGGCAACGTCGATATCAATTCCCTCGATATCGTCGTCCTCTTCGTCGGGGGCAAGGAAGGTGTCGTCGTCGTCGCCGCCGATGTCCTCGATTTCCTCGTCCTCGATGCCAGGCACCTCGGTCTCGCCGGATTCCTCGGCATCCGCCTCTTCGAGCGAGACGAAGTCGACCGGCGGCGCCTCGACCTCCTCCTCTTCTTCCTCGGCCACCGGCGCTACCTTGGCGCGCATGGCCATGGCGGCGACCGTGAACGGCGTGCCGCATTTCGGACAGATGATCGGGTCGCGGTTGAGATCGTAGTATTTCGTGCTGCAGCTCGGGCAGAGCCGCTTAATTCCGAGCTCGGGTTTTGCCACAGATGCCTCGCCTCAAGCTAGTTGTCGATAGAAGGTGGAACCCCATAATGCCAGCGCGCGCCCCTGTCAAAAGGCAATCGCACGACTGTCATATGTAATGAGCTGTGGGAACGCGCTCGGAGGGCCTGTGCAGCACCCGTGCCGGGCCGCATCGGCGGCTCGGCGATCAGGTGACGCGCCGGTCCCTCCATGCTAGATCACGCCGACCGAAGCGCAAGCCGTCGATGCGGCGGAAGGTGTCGCCGGGTCGTTTGGCGGGCGATCCGTCGCCTTCGCTCCGATCGTCACGCTCCGCCAAGCCGTTTCACCTCTCATTCCGGTGCCGGATCCAGCATGACCCACCCTGTCGAGACGAAGCCGCTGTCCGCCGCCGCCTGCCCGCCGTTGAAAGGGCGCGTGCGCGTGCCGGGCGACAAGTCGATCTCGCACCGCTCGCTGATGTTCGGCGCGGTCACCATCGGCGAGACGGCGATCGAGGGGCTTCTCGAGGCCGAAGACGTGCTCGGCACGGCAGCCGCCATGCAAGCGCTGGGCGCCACGGTGACGCGGCTCGGCGAAGGCCGTTGGCGCGTCGCCGGCCTTGGCGTCGGCGGGCTGCTGGAGCCGTCGTCGGTGTTGGATTTCGGCAATGCCGGCACCGGCTCGCGCCTCACCATGGGGCTCGTCGGCGGGCACAATATCGCCGCCACCTTCGTCGGCGACGCTTCGCTCTCCCGTCGGCCGATGGGCCGCATCCTCGATCCCTTGCGGCGCATGGGCGTCGACGTCATCGCCCGGGCAGGCGATCGGCTGCCGTTGACGCTCAAAGGGCCGGAGACGCTGGTTCCGATCACCTATCGCGTGCCGATGGCCTCGGCGCAGGTCAAATCGGCCGTGCTGCTGGCCGGGCTGAACGCCCCGGGTGTCACCACTGTCGTCGAGCCGGTCGCCACCCGCGACCATACCGAGCGCATGCTGGAAGGCTTCGGCGCCTCGATCGAGGTGACGGTCAACGAGGCGGGCGAGCGCATCATCCGTCTGCAAGGCCGGCCGGACCTGAAGCCGCAATCCGTCACCGTGCCGGGCGACCCCTCGTCGGCGGCCTTCGCGGTCGTCGCCGGGCTGATCGTTCCGGGCTCGGACGTCACGGTGGAAAACGTCCTCCTCAATCCGCTGCGGACCGGCCTCTTCACCACGCTTCTAGAGATGGGCGCGGATCTGACAATCGAGAACGAGCGCGTCTCCGGCGGTGAGCGCATCGGCGACGTGCATGTCCGGGCAGGCCGGCTGAAGGGCGTCGCCGTGCCGGCCGAGCGGGCGCCGTCGATGATCGACGAATATCCGATCCTGTCGGTCGCCGCCGCCTTTGCCGAAGGCACGACGGTGATGGACGGCCTTGAGGAATTGCGCGTCAAGGAGAGCGACCGGCTGTCGGCGGTTGCCTTCGGCCTCGCTGCCAACGGCGTGACGGTCGAGGAGGGCAAGGCGTCGCTCAGCGTCACCGGCGGCGCCAAGCGGATCGGCGGCGGCACTGTGCCGACCCATCTCGATCACCGCATCGCCATGTCGTTCCTGGTGTTGGGGCTCGCCGGGCAGGAGCCGGTGACCGTCGACGATATCGCGCCGATCGCCACCTCCTTCCCCAACTTTCTTGAATTGCTGCAAGGGTTAGGTGCCGAATTTGCGGTGCCGAAGGCGGCCTAGCCGCGGGGGCGCTCGGAAAGCCATGGACGAGGCAGAGCCGCCCGACAAGCCGGACGCCCGTCAGCGCCTGAAGACCTGGGCTTGCGCCGAGGCACTGGCCTTGGGGCTCACCGAACCGCGCATCGTCGCTGCTTCCGGCCACGGCGCGACGTTGGGTGCGGCGCTGACGGCGTTTCTAGACGCGGATCGCCACGGCAGCATGGCCTGGATGGCGGAGCGGGCGGCCGAGCGCGCCGATCCAGAGGTGCTGTGGCCGGATGTCCGCTCGATCCTCGTCGTCGGCCTCGACTACGGTCCCGACGAGGACGCGCTGGCGGCAACGCGACAGCCAGGCGTCGGCGCCATTTCCGTCTATGCCCGCGGCCGCGACTACCACGGCATCCTCAAGGGCAAACTGAAGCAGCTGGCCGGGCGAATCGGCGCGCGCGGGCGCGAATTGGGGCTCGACGTCGGGGTGAAGGTGTTCGTTGACACCGCCCCGGTGATGGAGAAGCCGCTGGCGGCTGCGGCCGGTCTCGGTTGGCAGGGCAAGCACACCAACCTCGTCTCCCGTGGCCATGGCTCCTGGCTGTTTCTGGGAGAGATCTTTCTCGATGTCGAATTGCCGGCCGATGCAGCGGAGATCGATCATTGCGGCTCCTGCCGGGCCTGTCTTTCCGCCTGCCCGACCGGCGCCTTCCCGGCGCCGTACCAGCTCGACGCCCGCCGCTGCATCTCGTATCTGACCATCGAACACCCCGGCCCGATCCCGCGCGACCTGCGGCCGCTCATCGGCAACCGCATCTATGGCTGTGACGACTGTCTCGCCGTCTGCCCGTGGAACAAGTTCGCCAGAATGGGCGCCGAGGCGAAGCTCGCCGCGCGGGACGACCTGCGCCGCCCGTCGCTCGCCGATCTGGCTGCTCTCGACGACGCGGGGTTCCGGGCGCTGTTCGCCGCTTCGCCGGTGAAGCGCATCGGCCGCGACCGATTCGTGCGGAACGTGCTCGTTGCCATCGGCAATTCCGGCGACGTAAGCCATGTGCCGCGGCTGATCGACCATCTTGCCGAGCCCTCGGCCATTGTGCGCGGGACGGCCGTGTGGGCCCTGTCGCGGCTGGTTCCACCCGACGATTTCGCGCGGTTCGCCGCGGTTCACCTGCCGGCGGAGGAGGATGCCGACGTGCGGGCGGAGTGGGCGCCCGCTAACGCCTAACCCGCATGCGCTCGGGCCGGCTTTGCCCCCGCGCCGATCTCGGTTAGCGTGCGGGTCCCGAACTCGTCGCTCCGGAAGTCCATCATGCTGGCCGATAAGCGCATCCTCCTCGTCATGTCCGGCGGCATCGCCGCCTACAAGGCGCTCGAACTCATCCGCCGGTTGAAGGAGCGCGGCGCCTCCGTGCGGGTGGTGATGACCAAGGCGGCCGAGGAATTCGTCACGCCCCTGTCGGCCGGCGCCCTGTCGGGCGACCGCGTCTATTCCGACCTGTTCGATCTGACCGCCGAGCACGACATCGGCCACATCAAGCTGTCGCGCGATGCCGATCTGATCGTTGTGGCGCCGGCGACCGCCAACATCATTGCCAAGATGGCGGCCGGCATCGCCGATGATCTCGCCACCAACGTCCTGCTGGCGACCGACAAGCCGATCCTCCTCGCCCCGGCGATGAACCCGCGCATGTGGGCCAATGCCGCGACACAGAGGAACGTCGCCTGGCTGAAGGGGGAGCGCGTCTTCACCGTCGGACCGAACGTCGGCTCCATGGCCGAACGCGGCGAATTCGGGCCTGGGCGCATGGCCGAGCCGATGGAGATCGTCGCCGCCATCGAGGCGCTTGTTGCCCCGGCGCCGGACGCTGCTCCCGGCCCGCTTAGCGGCCGCCATGTGCTCGTCACCTCCGGGCCGACGCACGAACCGATCGATCCCGTGCGCTTCCTCGCCAACCGCTCCTCCGGCAAGCAGGGCCACGCCGTTGCCGCCGCCGCCGCGCGGCTCGGCGCCCGCGTCACCTTGGTCAGCGGACCGGTGACGATCCCCGATCCGGCCGGCGTCAGCGTCGTTCGCGTCGAAACGGCACGGCAGATGCTGGCGGCCGTCGAAGCGGCACTGCCAGCCGACATCGCCATTTTCGCTGCCGCGGTCGCCGATTGGCGCGTGGCGACTGAGGCCGAGGAGAAGCTCAAGAAGGGGCCGGCCGGGGTTCCGCAGCTCAATCTCGTCGAGAATCCCGATATCCTCGCCTCAATCGGCCGGCATCCGAGCCTCAGGCCCAAGGTCGTCATCGGCTTTGCCGCCGAGACCGAGAACCTCGTCGCCAACGCCTCGGCCAAACTGCAGCGCAAAGGAGCGGACGTCATCGTCGCCAACGACGTGTCGCCGGAGACCGGAATCATGGGAGGCGATCGCAACCATGTGCGTTTCGTCTCGGCGACCGGTGTGGAAGACTGGCCGGAGGCGGACAAGGCAGCTGTGGCGGCCGAGATCCTCGCCCGCGCCGCAAGGCTGCTCGCCGGCTGATCCGTCCGGAGGCAGCCCCGTCAACCCTGCCCCGGAGGCGAGACATGCTCCTGCCCGGCCGTCGACTGCTTGCCCGGCTCGTTCTTGCCGCCCTCGTCGCACTTGCCCCGTCGTTTGGCCTCGCCCAGACCAGATCGAACGGTCCGCCCGGGTTGCTGCAGGCCAACCTCGCCGTCCCCTCCGCCACGGCGCGGCTGCTCCCGGTCATCGCCCGGCACGGCGCCGTTTCCAGCCAGGAGGCGCTCGCCACCAAGGTCGGCGTCGACATCCTGAAGCGCGGCGGCAACGCGGTCGACGCCGCCGTGGCGGTCGGTTTCACCCTCGCCGTCACCTTGCCTGCTGCCGGCAACCTCGGCGGTGGCGGCTTCATGCTGGTGCATATCGCCAAGACGGGAGAGACGATTGCCATCGACTACCGCGAAGCCGCGCCGATGGCGGCGACCCGCGACATGTTCCTTGGGGCCAATGGCGAGCCGGATCCGGCGAAGTCGCGCGATTCGGGGCTCGGCATCGGCGTGCCCGGCAGCGTCGCCGGACTGGCCTTGGCTGAAGCCCGCTACGGCTCGGGCAAGTTCACGCTCGCCGAGTTGATCGCCCCGGCCATCGCACTTGCCCGTGACGGCATCCCGGTCGAGGGCGGGCTCGCCGATTCGCTCGAGCGCGACAGCCGGCTCGGCAAGTTCGGGCCAAGCCGCGCCGTATTCTTTGCGGACGACAAGCCGATCGCGCGCGGCGGCACGCTAGTGCAGGCCGATCTGGCACGAACGCTGGAGGCGATCGCCCGGTCCGGCCCGGATGCCTTCTATCGCGGCCCGATCGCCGACAGAATCGTCGCGGCGGTCAAAGCGGCCGGCGGCATCATGACGTCGGACGATCTCGCTGCCTATCACCCGATCATCCGCAAGCCGGTGACCGGGACCTATCGCGGCTACGACATCGTCTCCATGCCGCCACCATCGTCGGGCGGCGTACACCTGGTCGAGATCCTCAACATCCTCGAAGGCTTCGATCTGGCGAAGTTGGGCGCCGGCAGCGCCGATCAGATCCACCTTCTCGCCGAAGCAATGAAACCGGCGTATGCCGACCGCGCCCGCTACCTCGGCGATCCCGACCGGGTTGCTGTTCCCGTTGCCGGGCTCACCTCCAAGGCCTATGCCGCGACCTTGCGCGCCGGCATCGATTCCAACCGGGCACGGCCGGCCGAGGACATTGCCGCCGGCAATCCGCTGCCGTACGAAAGCGACCAGACGACGCATTTTTCCGTCGTCGATCAGGACGGCAACGCCGTCGCCAACACCTATACGCTCAACTATTTCTTCGGCATCGGTCTGATTGCCGACGGAACCGGCGTCCTTCTCAACAACGAACTTGACGATTTCGCCGCCAAGACCGGTGCCCAGAACACCTTCGGGCTCGTCGGCGGCGAGATGAACAGCGTCGCCCCCGGCGCCCGGCCGTTGTCGTCGATGTCACCGACGATCGTCTTCAAGGACGGCAAGCTGGTCCTCGTGACCGGTTCGATCGGCGGCAGCCGGATCATCACCCATACGCTGCAGGCGATCGTCAACGTCGTCGACAACAACATGAACATCGCCGAGGCGATCACCGCGCCGCGTATTCACCACCAGTGGAAGCCCGACGTGCTCTCGGTCGAGACCGGCCTGTCGCCGGATACGCTGCGGCTGCTGGCGGCCAAGGGGCACAGGATCGTCGTTGGCAACGCCTCCGGCTCGACCAATTCGATCATGGTCTTTCCCGACCACCTGGAGGCCGCCGCCGATCCGCGCTACCGCGATACGCTGGCGGCGGGGTATTGAAGGGCAAGCGCGGTCTTCAGCAGTCGGAAGTATGCTGCCATGGGTTCCTTGCCCATTCGCCGGGATGACACCAAAGGTTGAATCGGTGCGTCGCAGCCAAATACTGCCGGCATCCGCCCCTACTGCCTGACCTCCCCCTCGATCGCTTCGAGGTTGAAGGCCGCGGCCATCAGAGCCTTGGTGTAAGGCGATTGCGGCGCATCGAAGATCCTCTCGGTCGACCCCTCTTCGACCACCTTGCCGTCCTTCATCACGATCACTTCGTTGGCCAGCGCTCGCACGACCTTCAAGTCATGTGAGATGAACAGATAGGCCAGCCGGTGGCGGACCTGCAACGCGCGCAGCAGGTCGACCACCTCGGCCTGTACCGACATGTCCAACGCCGAGGTTGGCTCGTCGAGCATCAGGAACTTCGGTTCCAACACCAGTGCGCGGGCGATCGAGATGCGCTGGCGCTGGCCGCCGGAGAATTCGTGCGGATAGCGGAAACGCGTCTCCGGTTCGAGCCCGACCTCGGTCAGGGCCGAGACGACCTTGGCATCGCGTTCGGCCGGCCTCATCTCAGGGCGGTGAACGCTGAGCCCTTCGCCGACGATGTCGGCAATTGACAGTCGTGGCGACAGCGCCCCGAATGGGTCCTGGAACACGACCTGCATGTCCTTGCGCAAGGAACGCGTCGCCTTCGATTTCAGTCCCTGGATATCGCGGCCCAAGACGACGATACGGCCTTCCGAGGATATCAGGCGCAACAGCGCCAACCCGAGCGTCGTCTTGCCGGAACCCGATTCGCCGACAACGCCGACAGTCTGCCCGGCCCGGACCTTGAGCGAGATGCCGTCGACCGCCTTGATGTAGCCGACGGTCCGCCGAAGGAACCCGCGCCGGATCGGAAACCACACCTTCAGGTCCTTGACCTCGGCGACGACCGGAGCGGTCGGGTTCGATGCCGGCGGCGTGCCCTTCGGCTCGGCGGCGAGCAGTCGCTGCGTATAGGCATGCTGCGGATTGGTGAAGATCGCCTCGGTCTGCCCCATTTCGACGATGCGTCCCCGGGTCATCACTGCCACGCGGTTGGCGAACCGCCGGACGATGCCGAGATCATGGGTGATGAACAGCACCGCCATATTGCGGCGGCGTTTCAGATCGTCGAGGAGCTTCAGGATCTGCGCCTGCACCGTGACGTCGAGAGCGGTCGTCGGCTCGTCGGCGATCAGCAGCGACGGCTCGTTGGCGAGCGCCATGGCGATCATCACGCGCTGCCGCTGGCCGCCGGACAATTGGTGCGGATAGGCGTTGAGGCGCGATTTCGGATCGGGGATGCCGACCTGGGAGAGGAGTTCGATGACGCGAGCGCGGACCTCCCTCTGGCCGATGCCGAAATGCGCCCGCATGATCTCGCCGACTTGGTTCTCGATCGTGTGCAGCGGATTGAGCGACGTCATCGGCTCCTGGAACACCATAGTGATGTCGCGGCCGCGCACCTTGCGCATGTCGGCATCCGACAGGCTCAGCAGATCGCGGCCATTGAGCAGCACCTCGCCCGCGGGGTGGAAGGCGGCGGGGTAGGGCAATAGCCGCGGGATTGCCAGGGCCGTCACCGATTTACCCGAACCCGATTCGCCGACGAGAGCCAGCGTCTCGCCGCGCGCGATGTCGAAGGAAATGCCCTCGGCCGCCGAAAAGATCGTGTCGCCCTGCCGAAAGGCGACGCCCAGGTTTCGGACGGAAAGAAGTGGCGTCGCTGCCTCGGTCAATTCGGTTGGCCCTGTGATGAGATGGAGGCGTCCGCAGCACTCGATGTGTCCGCCGGCAATCTGGCTTCCGACGACTGAGCGGCTTGGGCCAGGAACGGCGTGTACGATGACGACCGGATATCTGATGGCAGCTGGTCGGTTGCGGTGAACCCGGTGTCGGGCGAGTCTGGCGATGCCTTCGCCGTAGTCCTCGCCTGCTGTATCGGCTTCTGGAACGTCTTGCGCGGATCGAAAGCGTCGCGCACCGCCTCGCCGGCGAAGATCAGGAGGCTCAGCATGATCGAGATGGTGAAGAAGCCGGTGAGCCCCAGCCAGGGGGCATGCAGATTGTTCTTGGCCTGCGCCAGCAACTCGCCGAGCGAGGCGGAGCCCGGCGGCAGGCCGAAGCCGAGGAAGTCGAGCGAGGTCAACGTCGAGATCGAGCCGTTGAGGATGAAGGGGACGAAGGTCAGCGTCGCCACCATGGCGTTGGGCAGAAGATGGCGGCGCATGATGGTCAGGTTGTCGACACCGAGGGCACGGGCCGCCCGCACGTATTCGAAGTTGCGGGCCCGCAGGAACTCGGCCCGGACGACGCCGACGAGCCGCGTCCAGGAGAATAACAGCAGGATGCCGAGCAGGATCCAGAAGCCCGGCGGCAACACTGCTGCAACGATCAGCAGCAGGTAAAGCTCGGGCAGCGACGTCCAGATGTCGATGAAACGTTGGAACAGAAGGTCGGTCCAGCCGCCGAAATAGCCCTGCACCGCACCTGCCACGACACCGATGACCGAGGAGACAGCCGTCAGGATCAAGCCGAACAGCACGGATATGCGGAAACCGTAGATCATGCGGGCAAGCACGTCGCGGCCGAGGTCGTCGGTGCCGAGCCAATTCCAGTTGCCGGTGGTACAGCGGACATCGCTGGCGCCGTCGGCATAGCGGCTGCACAATTTGTCCTTGTCGTACAGCCATGAAGGCTTCGACGGCGCGGGATCGGGGATCTCGTAGTTGACCGTCTGGTAGGAATAGCGGATCGCTGGCCACAGCGCCCAGCCGTTGTCCGCGATTTCCTTCTCGTTGACGGGATCGCGGTAGTCGGTGCGCGGCAGGAAGCCGCCGAAGGTCGATTCCGGATAGTCGAAGATGACGGGAAACAGGTACTCGCCCTTGTAGGAGACGATGATCGGCCGGTCGTTGGCGATCACCTCGGCGAACAGCGACAGAGTGAACAGGATCAGGAACAGGTAGAGCGAATAGGAGCCGCGCTTGTTGGCGCGGAAATTGGCGAGCCGACGCTGGTTCAGCGGCGACAGCCACATGCGGCGGGGCTTGGCGGAGGCGATGGCGGCGTCGGTCATGCGCTTCACACCTCCCGCGATTCGAAATCGATCCTGGGATCGATCCAGGTGTAGGTGAGGTCGGAGATGAGGCCGATGAGGAGACCGAGGAGCGAGAAGATGTAGAGCGTGGCGAAGACCACAGGGTAGTCGCGATCGATCACCGATTTGAAGCCGAGCTGGCCGAGTCCGTCGAGCGAGAAGATCTGTTCGATCAACAGCGAGCCGGAGAAGAAGGCGCCGATGAAGGCGCCGGGAAAGCCGGCAATGACGAGGAGCATGGCATTGCGGAAGACGTGGCCGTAGAGCACCTGGGATTCGCTCAGCCCCTTCATGCGTGCGGTCGTCACGTACTGCTTGCGGATCTCGTCGAGGAAGCAATTCTTGGTGAGGAGCGTGGTGTTGGCAAACGCCGAAAGCCCCATGGCGGTGATCGGCAGCACCAGGTGCCAGAGGTAGTCGAGGATGTAGTCCCACCACGACATGGCGGCGGAATTGTCGGAATGCAGGCCGCGCAAGGGGAACAAGTCCCAGAACGAGCCGCCGGCGAACAACACGATCAGCAGGATGCCGAACAGGAAGCCCGGCACGGCATAGCCGATGATCACCGCGGCACTCGTCCAGATGTCGAACGGCGTGCCGTCGGTGACCGCCTTGCGGATCCCCAAGGGGATCGAGATGCCGTAGGAAATCAGCGTCAGCCATAGTCCGAGCGAGATCGACACTGGCATCTTCTCGCCGATCAGCTTTAAAACCGAAATGTTGCGGAAGTAGCTCTCGCCGAAGTCGAAGGTCAGATAGCTCTTCATCATGAGGAGAAAGCGTTCGGGCGCCGGCTTGTCGAAGCCGAACTGCTTCTCGAGTTTCTTGATGAATTCCGGATCGAGCCCCTGGCTGCCGCGATAGCGCGACGACGTCGCATCGGTGGCGTTCAAGGCCGCCTTGGCGCCGACAAGGTCGCCGCCGGTGCCGGAAATGCGCGCGGTTGCCGAGACGTCGTTGCCGGTCAGCTGCGCAATGATCTTTTCCACCGGCCCGCCGGGGGCGAACTGCACGATGACGAAGCTGACGGCCATGATGCCGATGATCGTCGGGATGATCAGCAGGAGGCGGCGGAGAATATAGGCGGCCATGGCGGATCTACGGTCCCGTTCAATTGGAGGGCGATCAGTTTCCGTTCAATTCAGGCAACTTGATGTTTGGCCATCCCTTCCCGGCAGAGGGGGATCCTGACACAATTGCCCTTGGCCGACAGCGTCCGATCAGCCAGTTCTTCAGATGTCACAATCCCTTGCCGACCTTTTTCGCCCTAGCCTGGTCGACCCACCAGGTCGTATTCATGCCCGCGTCACCGTCGAACGGCGGCACGGTCTCGGGACGCCCAAAGACATCCCAGGCAGCCATGTGATGCGCCGACTTGTAATAGTGCGGCACCCAGTAGCGCCCGGAGCGCAGCACCCGGTCGAGCGCGCGCGCCGCGACGGTCAGCTCTTCGCGCGAGGCGGCGGTCAGCATCTTCGCCAACAGGGCGTCGATCACCGGATCGGCGATGCCGGCATAGTTGCGTGATCCTCTGGATTGGGCGAAGTCGGAGCGCCAGAACACGTTGAGGCCCTCGTCCGGCGTCGGTGACATCGAGAACCGCCGGCTGGTCACGTCGAAATCGAAATCGTCGAGCCGCGCCTGGTACTGCGCCGCGTCGATGGTGCGGATCGTCGAGGTGATGCCGAGCAGCCGCAGATTGAGGATATAGGGCTGCACGACGCGTTCGAGCCCCGGATCGTCTTCGACGAACTCGATGGTCAGCGGCTCGCCCTTGGCGTTCTTCAACACGCCCTTGTCGGATATCCAGCCGGCGGCGTTCAACAGCTCGGAAGCGCGCCTCAACAGCGTGCGGTCGTGGCCGGAGCCATCGGAGACAGGCGGCAGCCACGCCTCGCCGAACACCTCGTCCGGTATCCGGCCGCGGAACGGTGCCAGCAGCGCCAGTTCCGCGGCGCTGGGCTTGCCGGTTGCCTTCAGCTGCGAGTTCTCGAAGAACGAGGCGGTGCGCGTATAGTTGCCGTAAAACAGGTTCTTGTTGGTCCATTCGAAATCGAAGGCGAGGCCGAGCGCCTCGCGCACGCGGACGTCCTGGAATTGCGGCCGCCGCGTGTTGAGGAACCAGCCCTGCGCCCCGGACGGCAATCCGTCCGGCAGTTCGAACTTCTTCACCCGGCCGTCTAGGACGGCGGGGAAGTCGTACTGCGTCGCCCAGTCGCGTGCGGTGAACTCCTCGCGCACCAGGTACCGGCCGGCCTTGAACGCCTCCAGACTGACCGTGCGGTTGGAGTACATCTCGTAGCGGATGACGTCGAAATTGTTCTGACCGCGATTGACGGCGAGATCCTCGCCCCAGTAGTCGGCGACGCGATCGTACTCGATGTAGACGCCCGCCTCGAACCGGCCGACGCGATAGGCGCCCGAGCCGAGCGGCGGCTCCATCGTCGATTTTTCGAAGTCGTGGCTGGTGTAATAGGCCTTCGACAGGATCGGCAGAGTGGCGGCGTAGAGCGGCATGCCACGCGACACGCCTGCGGCAAACGTCAGCACCACTTCGCCGTCGGCGCCGACCTCGGCCGCCGCGAGCCCCTTGATCGATTCGACGATATCAGGATGCCCCTTGTCTCTCAGGAGCTTGACGCTGAAGACCACATCCTCGGCGGTGAGCGCGCTGCCATCGTGGAAGCGCGCTTCGGGTCTGAGGCTGAAAACGTAGCGCCGGCCACCGTCGGTGACCCTGACCGAGCGGGCGATGAGCCCGTAGACCGCATCCGGCTCGTCGTAGGCGCGCGCCATCAGCGTGTCGAACACGAGCATATGCATGTTCGCCGGGGCCTCGCCCTTGAGGATCAGCGAATTCAATGTATCGAACGTGGTCAGGTTCTCATTGAACGCCCCGAAGGCGGCCGTCCGGACCAGCCGGCCGCCCTTCGGCGCTTCCCGGTTGACGTAGTCGAACTGGGGAAACTCCGGCGGATATTTGAGATCGCCGAAGTAGGAGAGCCCATGCCGTTCGCTTTCTTCGGCACCGGCGGTGAGGCTGGTGAACGGTGAGGCGAAGGGAAGAGCTGCGGCGGCTTTCAACAACGCCCGTCGCGTCTGGGGGAAGCCGGAGAGCCCCGCCGTCAAGACCTGCCTCCGGTCTTGGCCGCCTTGGCTGCATCCCACCACCAGATGGTCGGTAGCCCGATCGAATACTGCGGCAAGGGAGTGGGGTAGGAGAAGCGGTCCCAGCGCGCGATGGGGGTTGCCGGCCGTGTCCAGCCGGGGACGACGTAGTGGTTCCACAAAAGCAGCCGGTCGAGCGCCTTCGTCGCGGCGACGAGATCGTCGCGCCCCTTGTTGTAGATGATCTCGTGGATGACGTAGTCGATCGCCGGGTTCTTGATGCCGCCGTAGTTCTTCGAGCCTTCGCGATCGGCCGAACCCGAGCCGAAATACTCGAGCTGCTCGTTGCCCGGCGACAGCGATTGCGCCCAGCCCGAAACGATCATGTCGAAGTCACGCTTGATCACGCGGTTGATGTACTGCGAGGTATCGACCTGACGGATGCCGAGCTCGATGCCGACGGCGGCGAGTGCCGACTTGTAGGGAAGCGCCACGCGCTCGAACAGCGGCGAGGAGATCAGAAGTTCGAACCTCAGCGGCTGCTTGGTCGTGGCATTGACCAGCCGGTTGCCGTCGATCACCCAGCCGGCGGCATTGAGGAGCTTCAGCGCCTCGCGCTGATTGGCGCGCTTCAGGGTCGAATCGCCGCCGACCGGATTCTTGAACGGGGTCTTGAACACCTCGTCGGGAACAGGGCCCTTTTCCTTGGCCGCCTGCAAGATCTCCAACTCGCGGCCCGTCGGCAGGCCGCGCGACATCAGCTCGGTCGGATAGAAGTAGCTGTCGATATGCTCGTACTGGCCGAAGAAAATGGTGCGGTTGATCTCTTCGAAATCGAACAGGTAGGCGAGCGCCAGCCTGACGCGGGCGTCATCGAAGGGAGACCGGCGCAGATTGAGGACAAAGCCGCTCATCGCGCCCGACGCCCGCTCCGTGAACTTCTCCAGCACGACCCGGCCTTCGGTCCTGGCCGGGAAGTCGTAGGCCGTCGCCCAGTTCTTCGCCGAGGATTCCACCCGGAGGTCGAAATTGTCGCCCTTGAAGGCCTCCAGCTCGACCGATTCGTCGCGGTAGTCGTCGTAGCGGATCTCGTCGAAATTGTTGGAGCCGATGGCGAACGGCAGTTTTGCCGCCCAATAGTCCTTCACCCGTTCGTAGGTGATGGTCTTGCCGGCTTCGAACGACTTGATCCTATACGGACCGGAGCCGAGCGGCGGCTCGAGCGTCGTCTTGGTGATATCGCGCGGGCTGCCATCGGCGCCCTTCGCCGTCCACCAGTGCTTCGGCAGGATCCTGAGTTCGCCGACGATCTGCGGCAGCTCGCGATTGCCGCTCTGGTCGAAGCTGAAGGTGACCTCGTGCGGGCCGGTCACCTCGGCCTTCTTGACGTGCGTATAGTAGAACTGCTGCTGCGGATCGTTGGCGGTCTCGACCTCGAACGACCAGACGACATCCTCCGGCGTGATCGGCTCGCCGTCCTGCCAGCGGGCCTCTGGCCGCAACCGATAAGTTGCCGAGGAGTAGTCGTCCGGGTACTTCAATGCATCAGCGATATCGCCGTATTCGCTTGAGATTTCGTCGAGCGAAGCGGTCATTAGCCGCTCGTAGATGAAGTCGATTCCTGGCGCGATATTGCCCTTGACCGAAGCGAGTACGACATTGAAATTGTCGTATCCGCCGGAATCGCCCAATCTCAGCGTGCCGCCCTTGGGCGCATCGACATTGACGTAGTCGAAGTGCTTGTAGTCGGCCGGGTACTTCAATTGTCCGACGAGCGAGACGCCGTGCCGCCATTGCGGCTCCTCGGCGCTGGCAGGCGACTGCGCCACGAACGACAGGCCGAAGATTGCGATCGCCGCGCCAGCTGCAATGCTGCGCCAGGCGGACAACGTCTCGAGATATATCTTCAAGGGTGAATCGCTCCAACGGGACTTGCAACGACGGCTACTATTACCGCCCTTCAGCGGAAAACCAATCGGCGCACGCTATTGTGTCGGAAATATCGCGTGGCGGATGAACCTCATTCAGGCGGCAGCGCGGCGGCATCGGGGCACGGCACCGGAGTTTTCGCGCGTCCGACGCTGGCCGGTGGCGACGGACCGAAGCGAGACGGTCCCCCAAAATGCAACGGGAGCCGAACCTTGCGGTCCGGCTCCCGGCAGAACGAGCTGGATTGTGCGAACTCAGTTCGGCAGCGGCATCGGCTCCGCCGATTTCGAGCGCAGGTATTGGATGACGGCGGCGCGATCTTCCGGCTTCGGCAGGCCGACGAATGTCATCTTGGTGCCGCTGACGAAGGCCTTCGGGCTGGTCAGGAACGTGTCGATATCCTCGTAGGACCACATCGCCCCCGTTTTGGAGCGATCCATCATGCCGCCCGAATAGGTGAACGTCTTCATGTGTGCCGCCGGGCCGCCGAGGACACCCCACAGGTTGGGGCCGATGGCGTTCGGACCATTCTGTTCGGCGTTGTGGCAGGTTTTGCAGTTCGAGGAGAACACTTTCTCGCCGGCCGCCACTGTCGCCGTCTTCAGCCGCTCGGCGATCGGCGCGACCGGAGCGGCCTTCTCTTCCTTGGCCGGAGCCGCCGCGTCGGCGGTCTTGACGATGAAGCCGGGCTTGGCCGGCGACTCGGACGAGAATATACCTTCGCCGAGGAGATTGAGCCCGACCGCAAACAGAAGCGCGCCCAGTCCGGCGCCTGCGATCTTGTTGAACAGCAAGGATTCCATCGGGTCTGGTCTCCCAATCTTGCGGGCGGCCGCAACAGCGCCGGCCTTGCTGCCGATGCTGGGTGAAAACACGTTTTGCGCGGCGGAAACTACAAGCTTTCCTGTATGCCTGTCCAGCCGTATAAGCGGACGCGCCGCTGCCGTATATGGGCTTTTCGGCAGTTTACGACTATTGCATGAATGGATCTGATGCCATGGCGACCTCCCCTTCGGCCCTCGTTCTGATCCCGGCGCGGATGGCGGCGACGCGGCTGCCGATGAAGCCGCTTGCCGACATCCTCGGCGAGCCGATGATCGTGCATGTCTGGCGGCGGGCGGTCGAAGCCGGCATCGGACCGGTTGCAGTCGCCTGCGACGATGCCCGCATCGCCGCGGCCGTTGAGGCAGTTGGCGGCACGGCGATCCTGACCCGGTCCGACCACGCCTCCGGCTCCGACCGCATCTACGAGGCGATGCTCGGCCTCGACGCAGAGGGCCGCTTCGATGTCATCGTCAACGTGCAGGGCGACCTGCCGACCATCGAGCCCGAGGCTGTCAGGGCCTGTTTCGCGCCGCTTGACGACGCGTCCGTCGATATCGCCACGATCGCCGCCGAGATCACTCGCGAGGAGGAGAAAACCGAGCCGAGTGTGGTCAAGGTGATCGGCACGCCGGTCGGCGAGGGCCGCTTGCGCGCGCTCTATTTCACCCGCGCCACGGCACCGACCGGCCGCGGGCCGCTCTATCACCACATCGGCCTCTACGCCTATCGCCGCGCCGCGCTCGAGCGCTTCGTCCATCTGCCGCAGGGAACGCTCGAGCGGCGCGAGCGGCTCGAGCAATTGCGTGCGCTCGAGGCCGGCATGCGCATCGACGTCGGCCTCGTCGAGACCGTGCCGCTGGGCGTCGATACCCCCGGCGATCTCGAGCGCGCGCGCGCCATCCTCGGCCGAAAGGGCTGAAAGCCGAGGTCGCCGGCGGTTGTGAGTGGTCCGCCGGCGGTGCGGAGCGGGCCTATCACGGCATTTTGGGCTTCGGGCTTGCCGCCGGATCTGCTATGCGATCCCTAGGACTTTGGGAGAATACCCGCAGAAGCCTGCATGTAAGACCGAGAGGCCGATCCGCGAAGGTGATACGGCGGCTTCTATGAAGGACAGGACAATGACCGGCCGTAAGAAGATCGTGTATCAGGGCGAGCCAGGTGCCAATTCGCACATTGCCAGCCGCGAAGTCTATCCTGACTACGATGCGGTTCCCTGCCAGACCTTCGAGGATTGCTTTGCCGCCATCGGCTCGGGCGCGGCGGATCTCGGCATGATTCCGGTTGAGAACTCGAGCGCCGGCCGGGTCGTCGATATCCACAATCTCTTACCGCAATCGAACCTGCACATCATCGGCGAATACTTCCTCCCCATCCGGCATCAACTGCTCGGCCTCGCCGGGACTACGCTTGCCGACATCAAGACGGTGCAGAGCCACCCGCAAGCACTCGGCCAGTGCCGCGCACATGTGCGCGATCTCGGCCTCACCCCTGTCGTCGGTGGCGACACCGCCGGGTCGGCGCGCGAAATCGCTGCTGCCGGAGACAGGAGCCGCGCCGCCATCGCCTCGCGCCTTGCCGCCGAGATCTACAATCTCGACATCCTGGCGCCCGACATCGAGGATGAGGACCACAACACCACCCGCTTCATCATCCTGTCGCCGGAATCGCTGCGGGCTGCGGCCGGGCTCGGCCCGATCATGACCACCTTCGTCTTCAACGTGCGCAACCTGCCGGCCGCGCTCTACAAGGCGCTCGGCGGCTTTGCCACCGGCGGCGTCAACATGACCCGGCTGGAAAGCTACATGATCAACGGCCAGTTCACCGCGACGCAGTTTCTGGCCGACATCGAGGGCCACCCGGACGAGCGGCATGTGGCGCGCGCCTTCGAGGAACTCGCTTTTTTCGCCGACTACCGCATTCTCGGTGTCTATCGCGCCAGCCCGTTCCGCGAGCGCGCCTTGTCCGCCGACGTGACGCGCCTGCGCGTGCCAGTACGTGGCATGTGACGGATGAAGCACCTAAGGAAAGACCGGCCGGCGGCGATCGGGCTTGATGCTTTCAAGCCGCGCCAGCGCCGATCGAGGGAATTGGGTTGGTTAGGCTGGAGCATGGGACCCGGAAGCGGGAGCCAGTTCCAGGATAGATCCGATGCCCAATCGACAGGATAGAGCGCCGAGCTGATTCCGATTGGACCGCCGGCGCTCTAGAGCCCACGGGGTTGCATGAAACGGACGCTCATCATCATTGCTTTCCTGGCCGGGATCGCCGCTTCCCTCGGCCTGATACGCGCCGTTATTTCCCCCGAGATTGTCGCATCGCGCGTCACCGCCATCCTGTCCGCTGATCTGATGGGCCGCATGAGCTTCTCCGGCCAGCCGGAAGTCGACCTGTTTCCGCGCCTTGCCGTCAGCTTCGCCGATGCTGCTCTCGCTGGATCCGGCGCCGGCACGCCGCGGCTCACCGCCAAGCGGCTGACGGCACGGCTCGACATCCTGTCGTTGTTGACCGGCCATCTCAGCGTCACCGAGGTTGAACTCGACCATCCGCGCCTCGAAATGCGCGCCCAGGCCTCGCTCGCAGATTCGACGCCCGACCGCTCGCTGTTGTCGAAGCTGCATCCGGCCGCCATTCTCGTGCATGGCGGCGAGGTGATGCTCACCGCGGAGGACGGCAGCCATGTCGAGGCCATCCACGCGATCGAGGCAGAGCTGTGGTGGCCGCGCGAGGAGAGCAGCGCCAGCTTCGTCGCGTCCTTCGTCTGGCGCGGCCAACCGGTCAACCTCGCCTGGCAGGGATTGGCGCCGCGACGTCTGGCGGTGGGCGCCGCCTGCAACCTCGAACTGACGCTGGCACTTCCGGGGCTGAACGTCGGATTCTCCGGCTTGGCGGCGCTGTCCGATGCCTTCCGGCTCGACGGCATGCTGTCGGTCGACAGCCGCGGTCTCGGCGCGCTCGGCCGCAATCTCGGCCTCATCGAAACTGCCGCCGTCGGCCCGCTCGCCGCCTTCGCCCGCCTCGATCCGAGCCTCAGCCTGTCCGGTCGGCTGCAGTCGCAGGGCTGGTCCGCCGTGGTGAACGAGGCCCATCTGCGGATTGGCAAGGCCGCGGCGGAAGGACTCGTATCGCTTGCCTTCGACACGCCTCGCCCACAACTGCGCGGCACGCTGGCCTTCGATCGGTTGACGTTCGCCGACAGCCCGGAGCCGATCGCCGCCGATTGGCGCGCCTGGCGCATCGAGCCGAAGCCGCTGACCGTCTTCGACGTCGACCTGCGCGCCTCGGTCAACGAACTGACGATCGGCGGTATCGTCCTGCAGCATCCGGCCGCGGCGCTCCTGGTTCAGGAAGGCCGCTTCAATGCGGAAGTGAGCGATACCGGGCTCCTCGGCGGCACCGGATCGCTGACCTTGCGCGGCTTCGTCGGGCGCGAACGGGCGACGGCGGATGGCCGGTTCAGCCTGATCGACGTATCCGCTCCGACCCTTCTGTCGCTGTTCGTCGACGACAAGGCGGGCTTGTCGCGCGGCTCGCTTTCGCTGCTGGCCGATGTCAAGACGGAAGGAGCGACGCTCGGCGAGGTGGTCAACCGGCTTGACGGTCATCTGAACCTGGAGGCGGCGCAGATCGCCACGCGCTATCCCTGGGCCTTGCCCGCGCTCAGTTCCCTGAACCCGACGGCGGTGCTGCCGGACCAGACCCCGACCATCGAGCACCTGAGCGCCGACATCGATCTGGCCGGCGTCAACGCCACGGTCAAGCGGCTGATCGCCGATCTCGGATCGTTGCGGCTCGACCTTTCCGGCACGGTGTCACTCGCCGATGCGAGCCTGTGGCTGTCGGGACGGATGGCGCCGCGCGACGCTCCGACCGACGGCACGAAGCCGGCTGATGCGATCGGCCTGCGCATTACCGGACCGCTGCTGCATCCGGCCATCTCGCCCGAAGCGGCGGGCGACGTCACCGGGGCGTCCCCGCCCTCTGCGAAGGCGCCATAGGCGCGGTCCAGCGAGCTGCGCCGGACGGCCCTCAGGCGGCCTTGGCGGCGAAGCGGGTGACGTCGACGATGCGGTCTGCGACGCGCTCGCGCACGTCTTCGTCGTGGAAGATGCCGATCATTGCCACACCGTGCCGCTTCTTGTCGAACACGAGTTCGACCACGGCTGCGCGATTGACCGCATCGAGCGAGGCCGTCGGCTCGTCCAAGAGGAGCACCCGGTGATCGGCGACGAAGCCGCGGGCGATGTTGACCCGCTGCTGCTCGCCACCGGAAAAGGTCGCCGGCGGCAGGGACCACAGCCGCTCCGGCACGTTCAGCCGTTCCAGGAGGCTCTTGGCGCGCTTCGTCGCCCGTTCCTCCTCGATCCCCTGTTCGCGCGCCGCCGCGACGATCAGGTCGAGCGCCGAGACACGCGGGATGGCCCTGAGGAACTGGCTGACGTAGCCGAGGCTCTGCCGGCGCAGGCGGATGATTTCGCGCGGGCTGGCCGAGGCGACATCCACCGGGCCGTCGGCGGCGTGCACCAGGATGTGGCCGGAATCGACCCGGTAGTTGCCGTAGATCATCTTCAGGATCGACGATTTTCCGGCGCCCGACGGGCCGCCGAGCACGACGCATTCGCCGGCCGATACGTCGAGGCTGACGTTGCCGACTACGGGCAGCTGCTTGCCGCCCTGCAGGTGCATGACGAAGGACTTCGAAACGCCGTCGATTTCCACTCTCGGAGCCATGATCACACCTGCAGTACGGAAGACACGAGCAATTGCGTGTAGGGCTCGCGCGGATCGTCGAGCACCTGGTCGGTGAGGCCGGTTTCGATCACCCGGCCGGCCCGCATCACCATGATGCGGTGGGAGAGAAGCCGGGCGACGGCGAGATCGTGCGTGACGATGATCACCGCGAGCCCCAGATCGGCGACGAGACCGCGCAACAGATCGAGGAGGCGCGCCTGCACCGACACGTCGAGCCCACCGGTCGGCTCGTCCATGAACACGAGGCGCGGCTGGGTGACGAGGTTGCGGGCGATCTGCAGGCGTTGCCGCATGCCGCCGGAAAACGTCTTCGGTGCATCGTCGACACGGGTGAGGTCGATCTCGACCCGGCCGAGCCAGTCGAGCGCGGTCGAGCGGATCTCGCCGTAGTGCCGGCTGCCGACCGCCATCAGCCGCTCGCCGACGTTGCCGCCGGCCGAGATCCCCATCCTTAGCCCCTCGCGCGCGTCCTGGTGCACAAAGCCCCAGTCGGTGCGCATGAGGAGTCGCCGCTCGGCCTCGTTGAGGGCGAACACGTCGCGCATCGTGCCATCGCGCATGCGGTAGGAAACCGCGCCGCCGGTCGGCTCGAGCCGGGTGGACAGCACCGACAGCAGCGTCGACTTGCCCGACCCGGATTCGCCGACGACGGCCAGAACCTCGCCGGCGAACAGATCAAACGATACGTCGGTGCAGCCGACATGCTGCCCGTACATCTTGGAAATTCCGCGCGCCGAGAGGAGCGGCTGGTCGTCGATCGTCATGCCCGCGTCTCCTCTTGTCCCAGGATCTCGCCGCGGTGGCCTTCCGCCCGCCGCGTCTCGCAATGATCGGTATCGGAGCAGACGAACATCCGCCCGCCCCGATCATCGAGAATCACCTCGTCGAGATAGACGTTTTCTGCGCCGCACAAGGCGCAGGGACGGTCGAACTTGTTCACTTCGAACGGATAGTCGTCGAAGTCGAGGCTGACCACGTCGGTGTGGGGCGGCACGGCGTAGATGCGCTTCTCGCGGCCGGCGCCGAACAGCTGCAGGGCGGGCGAGCGGTGCATCTTCGGATTGTCGAACTTCGGCGTCGGGGAGGGGGCCATCAGGTAGCGCCCCGCCACCATCGTCGGGTAGTCGTAGGTCTTGGCGATGCGGCCGTGCTTGGCGATGTCCTCGTAGAGCTTGACGTGCATCAGCCCGTATTCGGCGAGTGCATGCATCTTGCGCGTCTCGGTCTCGCGCGGCTCGAGGAACCGCAAGGGTTCCGGCGTCGGCACCTGGAAGACCAACACCTGGCCGGCCGTCAGCGGCGTCTCCGGGATGCGGTGGCGCGTCTGGATGATGGTGGCCGCCGACGTCGACGTGGTGACCGCGACTGCAGCCGTCTTTTGGAAGAATTTCCGGATGGAGACCGCGTTGGTGGTGTCGTCGGACCCCTGGTCGATGACCTTGAGGGTGTCCGTCGGCCCGATGATCGAGGCGGTGACCTGCACGCCGCCGGTGCCCCAGCCATAGGGCATCGGCATTTCGCGGCTGGCGAAGGGGACCTGATAGCCGGGAATGGCGATGGCTTTCAGGATCGCCCGGCGGATCATCCGCTTCGTCTGCTCGTCGAGATAGGCGTAATTGTAGGGCGTTGTCGCCGTTGCCGTGGTGCTCATTCCGCCGCCTCCCGGTCTTCGACTGGCTCGTCCGCCTCTTCCGGTGGCGCCTCGTCCGGCTCATCGGCGCGCGCCGCCGCGTGCAGCGCCCGCATGCGCCGGACGAGGCCGAGTTCGGCCTGGAAGTCGACGTAGTGCGGCAGCTTCAGGTGCTCGACGAAACCGGTCGCCTGCACATTGTCGGAATGCGACAGCACGAACTCCTGATCCTGCGCCGGCGCCGTCACGTCCTGGCCGAATTCCTCAGCCCTGAGCGCCCGGTCGACCAGCGCCATCGACATGGCCTTCCTCTCGGACTGGCCGAAGACAAGACCGTAGCCGCGGGTGAACTGCGGCGGCTCGCTGGCCGAGCCTTTGAACTGGTTGACCATTTCGCATTCGGTCAGCTGCACCCGGCCGAGCGTCACGGCAAAGCCGAGTTCTTCCGCGAAGAATTCCACCTCGACCTCGCCGATGCGGATTTCGCCGACGAACGGATGCGAGCCGCCGAAGCCGCGCTGAGTCGAATAGGCCAGGCCCAAGAGGAAGCCTTCGTCGCCGCGGGCCAGATTCTGTAAGCGCAGATCGCGGCCGGCCGGAAAGGCAAGCGGCTCGCGCGTCAGGTCGCGGGGCGGCGCGTCCGAACGCGTGGCGTTCTGCTCGATCAGGCCTTCGTCGTTGAGGAGCCTGGTCACATGCGGCGCCGGCTCAAGACCGGCGGCGTTTTCCGCCGGCGGCTCGGGGACGGCGTCCCCCGCCAAGCCGAAATCGATGAGACGATGGGTGTAGTCGAATGTCGGCCCCAGGATCTGCCCGCCGGGCAGGTCCTTGTAGGTCGCCGATATCCGCCGTTCAACCGCCATCTCGGACGTCTCGATGGGCCGGGAATAGCCGAAGCGGGGAAGCGTCGTGCGGTAGGCGCGGGCGAGGAAGATCGCCTCGATCAGGTCGCCGCGGGCCTGCTTGATGGCCAGCGCCGCGACCTCAGGATCGTAGAGCGACCCTTCGGCCATGACGCGGGCGACCGCCAGCTTCAATTGTCCAGCGATCTGGTTGGTCGAGATCTCCGGAATATCCGTGTCGCCACGCCGGTCGGAGGCGAGCAGCCGATGGGCATTGTCGATGGCTCTTTCGCCACCCTTGACCGCCACATACATCAGAAGACCTCCTCTTCGATCCGGGTCGTGCGCGGCAGCCCGACAAGACGGGTGCCGTCGGTGAGGATCAGGTCCGCTCCTTGCGGGAAGCGGGCGCGGTTGTCCGTGAGCGCCGCGACGAAGCCGGGATGGACAGGGCCGAAGGCGATGCGGGCAGTATCCGCGATGCCCGGGCCGGCGAGCGTCAGCCGCACGGCCCCTTCGCCGGGCACGTCGCCCAATTCGGCGACCTGTACGATCAGCGTGGTCGAGCGGTCCGGATACTCAAGGCTGCCTTGGGCGAACAGATCGAGCCGATCGAGCGCCGTCGCATCGGCGATCAGTGCGAAGGCAGCATCCGCGGCGATGTCCGTGATGCGGCTGCCGCAGTGGAAGGCGAGGAAGGCCGCGACATCACCGCACCGCGCGGCTTCGTCGAGATAGATCGGCGTCTCGTAATCGGCCAGCGCCAGCAGGATCGCGGCGGCAGCGGGTGTGATCGGTGCCGGCGCATCGATCGCTGCGGTGATGTCTTCGGCAAGCGCGTGGACGGTTCCCGGCTCGGCGAGTGCCGCCATCACGGCGCGGAATACCGCCTGCGACTGCATCACCGGATCGGTGAAGCCTGGCCTCGGGGCGGCGGCGAACAGCGTTTCGACCAGCATCAGTCCTCTCCGCGCACAAGAGTGAAGAAGTCGACCCGCGTGGCAGCGACCTGTGCCTGGCGTGCCCGGAGCGCCTGGCCAAGCCGATCTTCGACGACTGCGACGAGTTCGCGCTCGATCGTCGGACGCGTCTCGCTGCGCTGCCAAAGGGCATCGGCGATCGCCGCGAGTCGCGCCTTGGCCGTATCGCGGCCGAGCACATAGGCATGGCCGACCTCGCCGGAGACCAGCCGGATCGAGGCTCGGGCGACGCTCGCCTCGCCGAGGTTGAAGGCATTGCCGTCGCCGCCGACGCGGCCGCGCAACATCACGAGCCCGGCTTCCGGGCGCCTGAGGTCGACGCTATTCCGCGCCGCCGCGATTCCCGTCAGCACACTGGCCAATTCCTCGAAGTTCGCCTCGGCGAAGGCGGCCATCGCCCGTTGGCGTGCCGCGATGTCGGGCATCTCTTCCGTCGGGGATTCGATCATCGGCTCCCGCTCCCTGCGTTCAAGAACAACAAGCTTTCAACCCTCTCCATGACCGGTCGATGACGTTGGCCGCCCGCGTCCGACACGGCTCATACGCGCTCAAGCCGCACGTGCGGCCCTTCCGGCAAGGTCACGGCGATGGCGTCGCCCGCCCGGATGATGCCGCCAGCGATGACCACGCCCATGATGCCGGCCTTGCGCACGAGGTTGCCGTCGGCATCGCGGTCGAGCACCGCCCGGGTGAGTCCAGCCTGATAGTCGTTCAACTGCTGGCAGGGGTTCCTGAGCCCGGTGATCTCCACCACCGCGCCGTCGCCGAAGGTCAGGCGCGCGCCACGCGGCAGGCCGAGAAGATCGATGCCGCGCGTGGTCACGTTCTCGCCCATGACACCGGGCGCGACACGAAAGCCCTGCGCGGCGAGTTCGTCGAAGAGTTCGGCATGGATCAGATGCACCTGCCTGAGGTTCGGCTGGGTCGGATCCTGGGCGACGCGCGAGCGGTGTTTGACGGTGACGCCGCAATGCGCATCGCCTTCGACGCCGAGCCCGGCCAGGAGGTGGATCTCGGATTTTGGCGGCTTCGAGAAGGCGTGCGCCGGGTGGGCAGCGACGGCAACGACCTGTGGCGGCACTGCGGAGGCTTCGGCCATTGCGGGCTCCTTCGCGATAGAGGTATAGACCACTTACTCGGTGAGAGGTCTATACCTGTTGTCGAAGAATAGGTCTATACCTCTGTCGAGCTGCAGCGCATAAATTCGACCGAAGCGGACTGGGGGCCTTGGTGCCATGGGCGATGAGTTGGACGGAAAACACAAGGCAGAGCCGCCGCTGTGGCGCCGCGTCGAGACGGCGCTGCGGCAGGAGATCCTCGACGGTGGCTTCAAGCCGGGCGCGCAATTGCCCTCCGACCGGCAGATCGCCACCACTTATGGCGCCAGCCGCATGACCGCCCGGCGCGCGCTGGCCTCGCTTGAACAGGAGGGGCTTCTCCGGATCGAGCACGGCAGCGGCACCTTCGTCAGCGACGATGCGCTGGTGCGCTACCGGCTCGGCGGCAGCCGTGTCCGCTTCGGCCAAGATTTCATCCCGAGCAATCCGACGACGGAGTTGCACCGCTCGATCGTCGACGTGTCGACCCAAGCCGCCGATGCGGATCTGGCCGGAAAGCTCGGCATTGCCGAGGGCGACGCGGTGCTCGTCATTGTCATCGCAGGCTTTGCTGGTGAGACGCCGATCTCGCTCGGCCGCCGCCACTGCGCCATGAGTCGCTTCGCCGGCCTCGACAAACGGTTCAAGCAGGAGCGCTCGTTTACCCAGGCGCTCAAGGCGTTCGGCGTTGAGGACTACCACCGCGCCTCGACCGAGGTCATCGCCCGCCTGCCCACGCCGGAAGAGGCAAAGTTCCTCGCCCAGCCGCGTACGCAGCCGGTGCTCGCCTATGCCGCCGTCGACGTGGAGACGGCGAGCGGAGCGGTCATCTCCTACCATCTCGGCTGCTTCGCCGCCGAGCGAGTGGTGATCTCCATCGACGGGTCGGCCGACTGAGGTCGGCGCGCGCGACTGGCGCGCCTCAGTGCGTCGCGTTCAGCTTATCGGTGCCGATGATGGCGAAGCGCACCTTGGTCGAGACATAATCGATCACGGCGACGGTGATCAGCATCAGAAGCGTCAGAAAGGCGACGTGCTGCCACTCGTTCAGGCGGATCTGTTCCTGGAAATGCGCGCCGATCCCGCCGGCTCCGACGATGCCGATGATCGTCGCCGAGCGGGTGTTCGATTCCATCTGGTAGAGCACTTGCCCGATCAGCACAGGCAGGACTCCGGGCAGTAGCCCGAAGCGCACGCGGTGGAGATGGCCGCCACCGGAGGACACCACGCCCTCGGACGCCTTCTGGTCGGCCGCCTCGATGGCCTCGGAGAACAATTTGCCGAACAGGCCGAAATCCGACGTCATGATGGCGAGCACGCCGGCGAACGGCCCGAGGCCGACGACGTTGATCCAGATGAGCGCCCAGATCAGCTTGTCCACACTGCGGATCGCATCGAGCCCGCGCCGGGTGACGAAGTGGATGAGCTTCTGCGCCACCACGTTGCGCGCAGCGAGGAAGCCGAACGGCAAGGCCAGAACGGAGGCGAGCAGCGTGCCGAGGAAGGCGATGGCAATCGTCTCGAGCATGGCATGCAGGTAGAGGACCAGCTTATCCGTGTCGCCATAGGTCGGCGGCAGCATCACCGCGACGAATCGGCCGAGCCGGGTGAAGCCGGTGAGCACGCGCTGCCACTCGATGTCGAGAAAGACGACCGCGGCAGCGGCGATGCCGAACGAGACGACAACCGTGCCGACGACCTTGGCTCGCGTCGCCCAATCGATGCGGAAAATCTCGGGATGGCGCACCGCGATGGCGTGCGGGTCGGCGAGGGCGGCAGCGAAGAAGGAGGAGCGGGCGGAAGTCATCAGTGTCCGGCCTCCCGGCTGATCAGGCGGCTGCGCAGGGCTTCCGTCGCCAGATCGATCACGCTGACGGTGATGACGATCAGCACCAGGATGGCGCTGACGTCGGAATAATAGAACTTGCGGATCGCCTCGATCAGGTCCTGGCCAATGCCGCCGGCGCCGACGAGGCCCATGATGGCGCCCTCGCGCACGTTGATCTCGAACCGCAACAGCGCGTAGGAGACGAAATTCGACAGCACTTGCGGCATGACGGCGAAGCGCACCGAGGCGACCCAGGTGGCGCCGGTCGAGGTCAGGCCGTCCATCGCCTTGAGGTCGGCATTCTCCACCACTTCGAAGAACAGTTTGCCCAGCGCCCCTGTGGTGTGGATGGCCAGGGCCAGCACGCCGGGCAGCGGCCCGAAGCCGAAGGCGACGACGAAGATCATGGCGAAGGCGATTTCCGGCACCGTGCGGCAGAATTCCAGCAGCCGTCGGACGATGAATAGCACAACCTGCGACTGCACCAGATTGCGAGCGGCGAGAAACGCGGCGAAGAAGGCGACGATGCCGCCAACGAAGGTACCGAGATAGGCGATCAGGATCGTCTCGCCGATGAGGCGCGACCAGCGGGCGATGCCCCAGAACCATTCGACCGGATCGGCAATCGTCAGCTGACCCGAGTGCGGGCCGGAATCGAGCACGAAAATGCGACCGATGTAGCTGGTGAAGGCGGTGATATGGCTGAAGAACTTGACGAGGTCGACCTCGCCGAAAATGGCCGAGAAGCCGATCATTCCGACAACCAGGGCCAAGCCGACGAATGTCTTCGCCCGCTTGGCACCGATGGCGCCGGCATATTGGCCTTCGAGTTGGGCCAGTCTCAAGGGCGGCAAAGCGGGGACGGTAGCCAAGGAGGTCCTCATCGGATCGTCTCGAACGGTGTCCGCAAGCGCGGGCCAAAGGCATTCGGCGCGGGCTAAAGCCTGGGCCTCTCCCCCAGGTCGGGGAGAGGCCCAAGTCGCATGGTTCGGGATGGACTCAAGCGCCTTCCGGCAAACGAGCGATCAGCTCTTCTTGCGCAGCGAGTCGATGAACTTCACCAATTCGACGGTCGGATCGTAGTCCTTGTCGGAGATCGGGGTGAAGCCGAGACGCTTGCCGTCGAACAGCTTGTCGTAGGCGGCCTTGTTCTTCACCGGGGCGTCGAAGAAGGCCTTGGCCACGGCGGCCTTGAGGTCGGCCGGCAGATCGGCAAGAACGGTGTAGGGGCCGTTCAGGATTGCGCTCGACTTGTTGATGATGCGGAACTCGTCCTTCTTGAAGGGCGTGCCGTCCTCGTGCTTCAGGATGCCCTTGGTCAGCATCTCCTGCAGTGTGGAGTCGTCGTCGCTGGTCCACTGGTTGGCGGCCATGTCGACCGAGCCCTGCGCAAGGGCGAGAACGGCGTTCTCGTGGCTGCCGGTGTAGACGACCTTGCCGAAGTAGTCTTCCGGCTTGATGTTGTGCTTGTTGAGTTCGAAGCGCGGCACGTTGTTGCCAGAGGTGGAGTTCGGGTCGACGAGGCCGAGGTTCTTGCCCTTCAGGTCTTCGATCTTCTCGAACGAGCTCTTGGCGAGCACATAGAACACCGAGTAGTAGCCGGTCGAGCCGTCGCCGTTCTTATCCGTGGCGAAGGCTTCGGTCTTCACGCCGGTGATCTTGGCGCGGGCAAACGAGGCGGCGCCGAAGTTGGCGATCTGGATGTTGCCGGCGCGCTGGCCTTCGATGACGGCGGCGTAGTCCTGCGCCACGCGCATGGTGACCTTCACGCCCAGTTCCTTCGACAGATAGTCAGCGAACGGGCCCCAGCGGTTAAGCGTGTCGCCGGCGTTTTCGATCGGCACAATGGCGAACGTCAGTTCCGGATACTTGGCCTTCCAGTCCTCGGCGTGGACGGGGGTGGCGAGGGCGGCGGCGGCAAGCGCGCCAAGAACGAGACGGCGGGTCAGCATGCTAGGTCTCCCGGGTTTAACAGATTTGGGGGTGAGCACCTTGTGGCGGGTCGGCGTGGAGCCGCCTCAGGCGTCGACGAGCCGCCGGGCGGATGCCGGCTCCTCGTCGACATCCATCACGTCGCCCGCCTCGAGCCCGTAGAGCTCGCGTGCGACGTCTTCGGTCAGATCGAAGGCCTTGCCGTCGAACACGACGCGGCCGGCGGACATGCCGATCAGGCGGTCGCAGTAGGCGCGCGCCAGATCGAGCGAATGCAGGTTGCACAGGACGGTGATGCCGAAGTCCTTGTTCATCCGCTGCAAGGCGTCCATGACGATCTTGGTGTTGCGCGGATCGAGCGAGGCGATCGGCTCGTCGGCGAGGACGATCTTCGGCTCCTGCACCAGCGCACGGGCGATCGCCACGCGCTGCTGCTGGCCGCCCGACAGGCTGTCGGCACGCTGCGCGGCGAGATTGGCGATGTCGAAGGCCTCGAGCGCGGCCATGGCCATCGCTCTGTCCTGACGCGACCACAGGCGCAGCACCGACGGGAGGGTGGGCACCTTGTTGAGGCGGCCCAACAGCACGTTGGTGAGGACGTCGAGCCGGCCGACGAGATTGAACTGCTGGAACACCATGGCGCAGTCGGCGCGCCAGTCGCGCAACGCCCGGCCCTTGAGTGTCGTCACGTCGCGGTCGTGAAAGACGATGCGGCCGGCAGTGGGTTCGGCGAGGCGGTTGATCTGCCGGAGCAACGTCGACTTGCCCGCGCCGGAGCGGCCAATCACGCCGACAAAACTGCCTTCGGCCACCTTCAGCGTGACGTCGTCGAGTGCTCGTTTCGCTCCAAAATGTCGCGAAAGCCCTTCGATAGAAAGCATGTCCCTGTCCCGATCAGTTCGGATCGGGTGTGACTCGTAATCGGGCTCGACAACGGTTTCATGACGGCAATTCAGGCAGTAGCAAAGCAATGGCGAAATTTAGCCGGGAAATAATACGGGATCGTCACGGAACTGTCACGATAAACATGCGAACGAGCAGGCTTCACACGAGCGGAGGCAGGGATGAACGGTTTCGCAGAGGCGCGGTCGGCGGCAAAAAAGCTTGGAATGGACCCCTTCATTCATCCGACGGCGCATGTACGCGATGTGCGCTTCGGTCGCTATACAGAGGTCGGCGAGCGCACCACGATCGCGGAGAGCGAGATGGGTGACTATTCCTACGTCGTCAACGATGCCAACATCATCTACACCACGATCGGCAAGTTCTGCTCGATCGCGGCGATGACCCGCATCAATCCCGGCAACCATCCGATGCATCGTGCCAGCCAGGCGCATTTCACCTATCGGTCATCGGCCTATTTCGACGGCGAGGCGGATGACGAGGCCTTCTTCGACTGGCGGCGCGACCACCACGTCAGCCTCGGCCACGATGTCTGGATCGGCCACGGCGCCGTCATCCTCGCCGGCCGGTCGATCGGCACCGGCGCGGTAGTCGCCGCCGGCGCGGTAGTGTCCAAGGACGTCGCGCCCTACACGATCGTTGCCGGCACGCCGGCCCGGGTCGTCAAGCAGCGGTTCCCCGAGGCGACCGCCGCGCGCATGCTGGCGCTTGCCTGGTGGGATTGGGAGCACGAGCGGCTTCGCACCGCTTTGCCCGATTTCCGCGCGCTGTCGGTGGAGGAATTC
>JARLIT010000322.1 GCA_031291575.1 Ancalomicrobiaceae bacterium | reverse complement strand
GGCCCGGCTCCGCCTCTATCGCCTCGGGCGATCGGCGAGGAGAAGGAGCGAGCCATGAACGTGCTGTTGATCGGGTCCGGCGGCCGCGAACACGCGCTGGCCCTGGCGCTTTCCCGCTCGCCCGATCTGACCCGCCTTTTTACCGCCCCCGGCAATCCCGGCATCGCGGGGCTGGCCGCCTGCGTTACCCTCGACGTCACCGATTCCGCCGCCGTCATCGCCTTCTGCCGCAACGAGCGCATCGGCTTCGTCGTTGTCGGTCCGGAGGCGCCGCTGGTCGCCGGCCTCGTCGACGATCTCGAAGCAGCCGGGATCGCGGCCTTTGGGCCGTCGAAGGCGGCCGCCCAGCTCGAAGGCTCGAAAGGCTTCACCAAGGACCTCTGCGCCCGCTATTCGATTCCGACAGCCGCCTACGCCCGCTTCTGCGACAAGGATGCGGCGCTTGCCTATCTGGAACGGCAGGGCGCGCCGATCGTCGTCAAGGCGGACGGGCTCGCCGCCGGCAAGGGCGTCACTGTGGCGATGACGCTTGCCGAAGCAAGAGATGCGATCGAGGCCTGCTTTGCCGGCCAGTTCGGCGCTGCCGGGGCGGAGGTGGTGATCGAGGCCTATCTCGACGGCGAGGAAGCGAGCTTCTTTGCGCTGTCCGACGGCGTGAACGCTCTGCCGCTCGCCTCGGCGCAGGACCACAAGCGCGCCTTCGACGGCGATCAGGGTCCGAACACCGGCGGCATGGGGGCCTATTCGCCCGCCCCGGTGATGACCGAAGCGATGACCAAGCGGGTGATGGCGGAGATCATCCGCCCGACGGTCGCCGGCATGGCCAGGGATGGCCACCCGTTCAAGGGTGTCTTGTTCGCCGGGCTGATGATCACGGCCAAAGGCCCCGAGCTGATCGAATACAACGTCCGCTTCGGTGATCCGGAGACGCAGGTCATGATGCTGCGACTGCAGTCCGACCTCCTGGCGCTGCTGCGCGCCTCGCGCGACGGCCGCCTTGCTGGTCTGGCGGCGGAGTGGAGCGACGATGCCGCGCTCACCGTGGTGATGGCCGCCAAGGGCTATCCCGGCGACTATCGCAAGGGCTCCGAGATCTGTGGTCTCGACGCGGCCGCGCGGCTGCCCGGCGTCACGCTGTTCCATGCCGGTACCAAGGCCGACGGCGGCCGGATCCTGTCGAACGGTGGCCGGGTCATCAACGTGACGGCGCTGGGTGAGAATGTGGCCGAGGCGCAAGCCCGTGCCTATGCGGCCGTCGATGCGATCAACTGGCCGGACGGCTTCTGCCGCCGCGACATTGGCTGGCGGGCGGTCGCCCGGGGTAAGGCGTGACGGCGCGCTTCTGGCCGAAGCTATCCAACCTGCTGACATTTTTGCGCCGCCTGCCAGACTAGGTTGCGGCTTGCAGCCGCAGAGCAGAGCCAGTCTTGCGATCGATCCTCGCGGCGGAGGAAGTGACATGGATTTGCCCGATCTGTTTCCCGGCTTCACCGCCGAGGTCATCAATACCGGCCCGGTCAAGCTGTTCGCCCGCGTCGGTGGCGCCGCCGATGCGCCACCTCTCGTGCTGTTGCACGGCTATCCCCAGACGCACGTCATGTGGGCGGGCATTGCCGGCGACCTGGCGCTGAAGTTCCGCGTCGTCGTCCCCGATCTGCGCGGCTACGGCCAATCCGGCATCGCCGACATCGAGCCCGACAGTGCCCAGATGTCGAAGCGCGCCATGGCCGGCGACATCGTTGCGCTGATGGCGGCGCTCGGACATGCCCGCTTTGCCCTCGTCGGCCACGATCGCGGCGCCCGCGTCGGCTACCGGCTGGCGCTCGACTACCCCGGCCACGTCTCGCGTCTGGCGGTGCTGGACATCGTGCCGACGCTCGACATGTGGCAGGGCATGGACGCCGACTACGGCATGCGCACTTACCACTGGTTCTTCCTGGCGCAGCCGCGGCCGATGCCGGAAACCCTGATCGCCGCCCAGCCGATCGCCTATCTCGAGCACACGCTGGCCAGTTGGACGGCGCTGAAATCACTCGATGCCTTCACGGCGCCGGCGCTCGAGCACTATCGCGCCAACTTTGCCCGGCCGGAGCGCGTCGCCGCCTGTTGCGAGGATTATCGTGCCGGCTGGCTCATCGATCGCCGCCTCGACGAGGCCGACCGTGCAGCGGGCCGCACCATCGGCTGTCCGGTCTTGGCGCTATGGGGCGGCGCCGGCTTTCCGGCCGAACGCACCAGCGCGGCGGGCGAGGAAGCCTCGCCGCTCACCATCTGGCGGCAATGGGCGGATCAGGTCAGCGGCCATGCGATCGATGCCGGGCATTTCGTCGTCGAAGAAAATGCAGGCGAGACGCTCGACCGCCTGCTGCCCTTCCTCATCCCTTCGACTTGATCCTGCCCATCCCGCATGCCTATCTGTCGGGCTTGGCAATGGCGTGAGGAACATCATGTCCACTCCACGGATTGGTCTGGTGCTGGGGGCCGGTGGCGCGCGCGGCATCGCCCATGTCCCGGTTCTCGAAGCGCTCGACGATCTCGGCCTCAAGCCGGCGGCGATCGCAGGCGCCTCCATCGGCGCCATCGTCGGGGCGGGCGTGGCGGCGGGCCTCTCGGCCAGCGACGTGCGCGAGCGATTCCTCGCAGCCTTCGGCACGCGGACGAGCGCCCTGGCGAAACTGTGGCAACTCAGGCCGCGCCGCATCAGCGATCTGATGGCCGCCGACAATTACGGCCTCGGCAAACTTGATCCGCTGAAGGTCCTGTCGGTATTCGCAGGCGATGCCATCCCGGCGCGCTTCTCCGATCTGGCGATCCCCTTCACGGCAGTTGCCACAGACTTCTATGGCGGCGCGGAAGTGCGTTTCAGCGAGGGCGATCTGCCGACGGCGGTCGCAGCCTCGATCGCTCTGCCGGGCCTGTTCCGGCCGGTCGTGATCGACGGGCGGGTGATGGTCGATGGCGGGGTGATGAACCCGGTACCGATCGACGCGCTGCCGGACGATCTCGATTTCATCATTGCCGTCGATGTCGTTTCCTTCCCCGAACCACGCGACGATCGGGCGCTGCCGAGTGGGCTCGACACCGTCGTCGGCTCGGCGCAGCTGATGATGCAGCAGATCATGGCGGAGAAGCTCAGGCAGCGTCCGCCGGACATTCTGGTACGCTCGCCTGGCGGCCCGTACCACGCCCTCGATTTCCTGAAATCGCGCCAGATCCTGGAAGCCGCGGCGCCGATGCGCGAGGAGGTCAAGCGACGCCTGGCGCGGCAGATCGAGGCGCCGCAGGCGCGGCAGGTGTTGATCGGCCGTTGATCGGGTTGCCGGGTAGGGGGGCTGCGCTGACGATTTATGCACGTCACGCGCGTATGTGATAAACAAGGAGGACGAGGAAGCGGACTGGCACACGGGAGGTCTCCTATGGCCGACGACGACAATCGCCCGGAACCAACGAAATCGATCCGGCAGGCCCGGCGCCCCGTCTCCTCCGCGCTCGAACCGGCTGATATCGATCCTGCCGGCTCCGCCGGGGACGCTCCGTCGGGCGCAGACGCGCCGCCCAACTCCGATGCTCCGGGCATTCCGGCCGCCCAAACTGGCAACGATGCCATGAAGGGTGCCCCGGCCGATCCGCCCTCGCCCACAGCCACGACGCCGCAGTCCCCACCTGCCGATGAAGACGAGGAGGACGAGCCTGACCCCGAGGACGAACCGGTGCCGGATTGGCCCGAGATGGTCATCGCCGCCAGCTCGAAGACCGATCCCGACCGCAGGCCGAACCCGGCCGGCCCGGACCAGCCCGGCGCCGGCAAGCCCGATCCGCGCCAGAGTGCCGACCTCCGCGTTGCCCGCAGCGAATTCGAGGGCCGCCTCTGGGACATGGTAGTGGCACGGCGCGAGGCGCAGACCGGCCAGCGGACCGAGGAGGCGCAGGCCAACGCCGAGCGCGACGAGAATATCATGGCAAACTTCGTGCTGCTTGCCAGCGCGCTGGCCCGCAAGCAGAACCGCGACCTCTACGGCGCCGGCATCTTCGGCCTGCAGGCGTTCAAATCGGGCTACCGCCAGGCGGCGGCCGACATCGCGCGCGAACTCAACTACCAAACATCGACCAGCGCCCCGCTGACCGAGGTGATGCGCGGGCTCGCCCGCTTCATGTGGATATTTCTCTACGTGATGCTCGGCTTCGCCCTGTGCTGCCTCGTGTTCGTCGTCGCCGCGCCGCTTGTCGGCCCAAAGCCAGCTCAACCCAGCCAGAGCCTCTTCCAGGCCGGCTTTGGCGATCTCGTCGATCATCTGCGCGGCTGGGCGCCGATCCTCGTCGCCGTCATCTTCGGTTGCGCCGGCAGCGTCGTTTCGATCCTGCTCAGGCTCGCCGAATTCGAAAAGCTGACCGGCCGTTCGCGCGAATTCATCCTTTATACCGGTACCAGTCTGCCCTTCGTCGGCGGCATCTTCGCCGCCGTCACCGCGGCGCTGTTCGATTCCCAGATCATCAACCTGAGTGCGGGTCTGCCGGCGGGCGGCGGCAGCGGTTTGAGCCTCAAGCTCTACATCATCATCGGCTTCCTCGCCGGCTTCTCCGAGCGCTTCACCCGCAACCTCTTAAAGATCTTCGAGGACAAGTTGGCCGGGCAATCGCCGGCGCCGGCCGGGCCCGCTCCCTCCAACGTGGCCGAGACGACGGTCGGCAAATAGGTGCGGCCTAACGCCGGTCGCGGAAAAACGCCTTCAACAGCGCCGCCGCCTCGACCTCGGCAATGCCGGAATAGACGTCCGGCGCATGATGGCAGGTGGGGCTGGCGAACAGCCGGACACCGCTTTCGACCGCGCCACCCTTCGGATCGGCAGCGGCGAAGTAGAGCCGTCGGATGCGGGCAAACGACATCGCGGCGGCGCACATCGGGCAGGGTTCCAGCGTGACGTAGAGATCGGCGCCGACAAGACGTTCGCTCGCCACTTCCCGGCAAGCTGCGCGGATGGCGAGAAGTTCGGCGTGCGCCGTCGGATCGGCGAGCTCGAGGGTACGGTTGCCGGCGGACGCCAGCACCCTGCCGTCACGCACGATCACCGCGCCGACCGGCACTTCGCCGCGTGCCGCTGCCGCGCGCGCCTCATCGAGAGCCAGCGCCATGTAGTCGCTCGCCATGATTCCCTCGCTACCAAGGCCCGCTTGCCCAACGCCACGCTCGCAGATTGGCCGAACCTCTGTTAGTAAGGCGCCATGACACAAGATGACGATACCGTGCAAGCGCCCGCTAAACGCCGCGCAAAACCCTCGCCCACATCGAAGCCTTCGCGCAAGCCGAGAGCGGCTGCCGTCGAGCCCGATGATACCGCCGATGGGACGTCCGCTGAAGGCGAGCGGATTGCCAAAGCCATGGCGCGCGCCGGGCTGTGCTCGCGCCGCGACGCCGAGCTCTGGATCGCCGACGGTCGCGTCAGCGTGAATGGCACCACGCTGACGACGCCTGCTGTGGTGCTGAAGCCGGGAGACCGCGTCGTGGTCGACGGCAAGCCGCTGCCGCTGAAAGAGCGCACCCGGCTGTTCCTCTACCACAAGCCGAAGGGGCTGGTGACCACCTCGCGCGACCCGGAGGGCCGCCCGACCGTGTTCGAACGGCTCCCAGACGACATGCCGCGCATGATCTCCGTCGGCCGCCTCGACATCAACACCGAACGGCTGCTGCTCTTGACCAACGACGGTGGGCTTGCACGCGTGCTCGAACTGCCCTCGACCGGCTGGCTGCGCCGATACAGGGTGAGGGCGTTCGGACAGGTGACGGCGGAGCAACTCGCCGGCCTCAAGGACGGCGTTACCATCGACGGCATCGCCTACGGTCCGGTGGAGGCCACCATCGACACCGTCACCGGCTCCAACGTCTGGCTCGTCGTCGGTTTGCGCGAAGGCAAGAACCGCGAGGTGAAGCGCATCTTCGAACACCTCGGGCTGACGGTGAACCGGCTGATCCGCATCTCCTTCGGGCCGTTCCAGCTGGCGGACCTCGAGGAAGGCGAGGTTCGCGAGATCCGCGGCCGGGTCCTGCGCGACCAGCTCGGCGATCGGCTGGTCGAGCAATCCGGCGCCGATTTCGATGCCCCGATCGTGCATCACCTGCATGGCGAGGAGGCACCCCAGACGAAAAGCCGCCAGACCCGCGATGCTGACGGCGGGGCCAAGCCGAAGCGCCGCCCCGTCCGCTCCGAGAAGATGGAATTCATCGGCACTTCCGAAGACGGGTCTCGCGAGGCCCGCATCACCCGTACGGGCAAGCCGCCGGTCGCCGTCACCATCCTGCCGTCGCGGCGGGATGACCGGCCGAGGGGCCGGCCAGACGGTGGCAAGCCCGGCGGCAAGTCCGGCGGTTTCCGCGATCGTCCGGATGGCGGGACACCGCGTGGGCGCAGCGCCGGTGGACCGAAGGGGGCCCCTCGCGGCAGGCCGGAAGGGGAGGGTGCCGCCCCGGGCCGGCGCGATGATCGCGATGATCGCCCGATGCGCTCTGAAGGCTTCCGCGGTCGCGGCAGGCCGGCCGCAGGTGAGGCCGAAGGCGGCAAGCCGCAACGGTCGCGCAGCGAAGGGTTCAAAAGCAATGCGGGCCCGGCACGGCCGAGGTTCGGGGCCGGTGCGGCCGAAGGCGGGATGAAGCCGCGCCCGCGCGGCCCGCGTCCCGAGGCATTCGGTGGCGAGGATACGCGCGGCGACGCCCGGCCAAGCCCGCGGCCGCCGCGCGACATGGACAAAGACCGTCGTCCGCCGCGCGATATGGACAAAGCGCCTGGCGCTCCGCGTGCGGCTCGGGCAGAGGCGGGCGACCGCCCGACGCGCTCGGAAGGCTTCCGTGGTCGCAGCCGTCCCGCGGGGAGCGATGACACCGGAGCCAAGCCGTACAAGCCGCGCTCGGAGGGCTTCCGCAGCCACGGCGGTCCGGCGGGCGGTCCCGGCGGCGGGCGCGGCAAGGCTGCCGGCTTCCGCGATCGTCCCGAAAGCGGTGCCGCACCGCGCGATCGGGACGCCGATCGGCCGCGTGAGGCCCGCGACGACCGCCGTAGCGGCGGTTTCCAAGGCGACAAGGCAAGGCCACCGCGCTCTGCCGGCCCGCGTCCCGAGCGGCCCGAGGGTCGCCCGCCGCGCAGCGGCGGATACGGACCCGCCAAGGGCGGGGCTCCGGGGCGAGGCCCGACGAGAGGTGGGCCGACGCGAGGCGGACCGGGCAAGAGCGGGCCGGCCAAGGGCGGGGCGGGGCCCAATCGAGGCAAGCGCTGATGCGCATCGTCGGCGGGCGGTTTCGGGGGGCAACGCTCAGCCCTCCGAAGTCGATGGCCATCCGGCCGACCACCGACCGACTGCGCGAGACGCTGTTCAACATTCTCGTGCATGCCTATGGCGACCCGGTCACCGACGCGCGCGTGCTGGACCTGTTCTCCGGCACCGGCGCCTTAGGCCTCGAAGCCCTGTCGCGCGGTGCCCGCTTCTGCCTGTTCGTCGAGGAGGCGGTCGAAGCGCGCGGCCTCATCCGCCGCAATATTGAGACGCTCGGTCTCACTGGTGCCACCAAACTCTGGCGGCGCGATGCCACCAAGCTCGGGGCCGCCGAGGCGCAGGCACCCTTCGATCTTGTCTTCGCCGACCCGCCCTATGGCAAAGGTCTCGGCGACAAGGCGCTTGCCGCCGCCGTCTCGGGCGGCTGGCTCAAGCCCGGCGCGCTCGTCGTCTTGGAAGAGGTGGCGGAGGCCGAGGTCGCGGTG
>JARLIT010000050.1 GCA_031291575.1 Ancalomicrobiaceae bacterium | reverse complement strand
GTGATGGAGAAATTGCCGGCCGCGATGACGCCCTTGCCGGCGGCGCGTGCCGCCGCGTCGATCTCGGCAAAATCCTCCGCGCCAAGCCCCGAGGTGCCGATCACCACGTGCCGGCCACTGCCGAGCGCGGTCAGTGCATGGTCTTTCACCACGTGCGGCTTGGTGTAGTCGATGACGACGTCGGAGGGAGTGGCGAGGGCGTCCTCGAGGCTCGCCGAAATCGGAACGCCCAGCGTCGCAATGCCGACCGCCTCGCCGGCATCTTCGCCGGCCGCGGTGCGCGCCACGGCGCCGGCCAGCACCAGATCTTCGCTCGCCGCAATTGCCGCGATAAGTGCCTTGCCGACCCAGCCGGTCGCGCCGGCGACCACGATCTTCAGCTTCATGTCAGCCTCACGCCGCGTCGTGTTTGGCAAGACGTCGGTCGACGTAATTCTCGCATTCGCCGATCAGTTCGTCGACCTTGTTCTCGAAGAAGTGGTTGGCCCCCTCGATGATCTTCTGCTCGATGACGATGCCCTTCTGCGTCTTCAGCTTGTCGACGAGGTTCTGAATGTCCTTCGACGGCGCCACTTTGTCGACATCGCCGTGGATGATCAGACCCGATGACGGGCAGGGGGCGAGGAACGAGAAGTCGTGCAGATTGGCCAAGGGTGCGATGGAAATGAAGCCCTCGATCTCCGGCCGGCGCATGAGGAGCTGCATGCCGACCCAGGCGCCGAAGTCGAACCCGGCGATCCAGCACGACCGGGCGTCGGGATGGATGGTCTGCGCCCAGTCGAGTGCGGCGGCGGCGTCGGACAACTCACCGGCGCCATGGTCGAATTCGCCCTGGCTGCGGCCGACGCCGCGGAAATTGAAGCGTAGGCAGGCAAAACCGCGCTTGGTGAACAGATAGAACAGCTGATAGCTGATCTGATTGTTCATCGTCCCGCCGAACTGCGGGTGCGGATGCAAGATGAGCGCGATGGGCGCATTGCGGATCTTGGCTGGCTGGAACCGTCCTTCGATGCGTCCAGCCGGACCGTTGAAGATCACCTCAGGCATGGGTCTTGCCGTCCTCGTCTTGGAAACTGCCGCGGTCAATACGCCGAAGCGGCCCGAATGCCACTGTCGCACACCGCGCGACGAGGCCGTGGTCCTTGGCGTACTGCCGGAATTTCGCTCTCGACAACGCTGGGTCGCCGTCTCCGGTCTCTGTTAGCACGATCGGGGGAGGCGATTTCAAGCATTTCGTGATGGACGGGCCGAGAGAGGCAAAACTGGATCGGCAGATCGGCCGGAACGGAGCGCCATCGGTCTGCGTCATTCGGACCGATGCCGCAATCGGCGATTGACTGCCGGGCGGCAAGGGCTATTTCGTGCTGTCCAGCCAACCTGCCATTCGCCAACCCGATCGGCCGATGCCCGCACCCCGCCTCTATCTCGACTATAACGCCACGGCGCCCTTGAGGCCCGAAGTGCGCGCCGCCATGCTCGACGTGTTCGATCGGGTCGGCAATGCCTCCTCGGTGCACGCTGAGGGGCGTCAGGCACGCAAAGTGGTCGAAGCGGCGCGAGCCGATGTGGCCGCCCTCGTCGGGGCACGGGCCGCAGGGGTGACGTTTACCAGCGGCGCCACCGAGGCCAATGTCACCGCGCTCTCCCCCGTCGTCCGCCGCCTCGGCCGCGAGGTGGAGGTGGCGCGGCTCCTCGTCTCAGGCATCGAACATCCGTCCGTGCTGCGCGGCGGGCGGTTTCCGGCCGAGCGCGTCGGCACCATCGCCGTCGATGGCGACGGCATCGTCGATCTCGACGATCTCAGCCGGCAGTTGGGCGACGTTGCGGCCGCCGGCGGCACCGCGCTCGTTGCAATCCACCTCGCCAACAACGAGACCGGCGTCATCGAACCCGTCGCCGCGGCAGCCAGGATCACGCACGAATTCGGCGGTATCCTTCACTGCGACGCGGTGCAGGCGGCCGGTCGCATCGCCATCGACGCGGTCGCCCTCGATGTCGACTTCCTGGCGCTCTCCGCCCACAAGCTCGGTGGGCCGCAGGGGATGGGCGCGCTGATCACCTTGGGGGGCATCGAGCCGGTGCCGCTCGTCGTCGGTGGCGGTCAGGAAGGCTGGCGCCGCGCCGGTACCGAGCCTGTCGCGGGGATTGCCGGCTTTGCTGCCGCAGTGCGGGCTGGGGCAGCCGAACTCGGCGAGATGGCGGCGGTTGCCTGCCACCGCGACCGGCTGCAGGCTGCGCTTCAGGCCGTGACGCCGCACGCGGTGATCTTTGCGGAGACCGCGCCGCGCCTGCCGAACACGCTCGGCCTCGCCGTGCCCGGAGTGGCCGCCGAGACGGCGGTGATCGCCTTCGATCTTGCTGGCATCGCTCTGTCGTCGGGGTCGGCCTGTTCGTCCGGCAAAGTCGCCGCCTCGCACGTGCTGAAGGCCATGGGGGTCGATGCCGACATTGTGCGCGGCGGCCTCAGGATTTCCATCGGCGCGGCGACCACGAATGCCGACATCGACCGGTTGATCGCGGCCTGGGCGGGCGTGATGGGTGCGCTCGATCGGCGCAATTGATGGACGACCGGCGCGGAAGCGTCGCGCCGATCGTCCGGTCGATCAGAATGTCTTGTTCGAATGCGGGATCTTGCCGACGGGCACGCAGCGATAGCCTGTGCCATCCCAAATGTCGCGACGATAGCCGGGCGGGCAGCGCTTGCCGCGGGCGTAGGGCTCGCAGATGCCGCCCGGGGCGACCCATTCGCGGCGGTGGCACTGAGTGGCTTCAGCCGGGATCACGGTGATGCTGGGCGTGGATTCGATGGGATATGCCAAGGGCATGGCCACGGCTGGCACAGTCACGGCGAGAGCGAGGCTTAGGGCCAGGAGTGATCTGATAATCATTGCGCGTCCTCCTTCGATATCGAAGACGGCGACAATCGCGCAACTTCGTGTTTGTTGTGCGGCGGCGGGCCCGGCGATCGTCGATAAGGCCGCCCGCCTGGGCGTTTGTCGCATCCCGTCGGCGATGCCGCGGGGCCAGCGATCGCCCTTTCGGCGCTCTCTCTGGCAATTCCTTGGCTGAGGCTCTATATTCCCTTACATCTTGATCCGGCGGTCCTTGAAACCGCGACGTGGGGAAAGACACATGGCTGCGGTAAAGGAGACGGTCGACCAGGTCCGGGCGATCGATGTCGATCAGTACAAGTATGGCTTCGAGACCAGCATCGAGAGCGATCTGGCGCCGAAGGGCCTTTCGGAAGACACTATCCGTCTGATTTCCCGGAAGAAGAACGAACCGCAGTGGATGCTCGACTGGCGGCTTGACGCCTATCGCCGCTGGCTGACCATGGAGGAGCCGACCTGGGCCAAGGTCGACTACCCCAAGATTGACTTCCAGGAGATCCATTACTATTCCGCGCCGAAGTCGACACCGGGGCCGAAGAGCCTCGATGACGTCGATCCGGAGCTGTTGAAGACCTACGAGAAGCTTGGCATCCCCTTGCGTGAACGGGCGATCCTGGCCGGCGTCGAGGGCGCCGGGCTGGAAACGCCGTCCGGTTCCAATGTCGCTGTCGATGCGGTGTTCGATTCGGTTTCGGTGGTGACCACCTTTCGCGCCGAGCTGGCCAAATACGGCGTCATCTTCTGTTCGATCTCGGAGGCGCTCAAGGAGCACCCCGATCTCGTCAAGAAGTACATCGGTTCGGTCGTCCCGGTCACCGACAATTATTACGCGACGCTCAATTGCGCCGTCTTCACCGATGGATCCTTCGTCTATATTCCGGAGGGCGTTCGCTGCCCGATGGAGCTGTCGACCTACTTCCGCATCAACGAGAAGAAGACCGGCCAGTTCGAACGGACGCTGATCATCGCCGAGAAGGGCGCCTACGTCTCCTATCTCGAAGGCTGCACCGCGCCGCAGCGCGACGAGAATCAACTGCATGCCGCGGTCGTCGAACTCGTCGCGCTCGAAGACGCCGAGATCAAATATTCGACCGTGCAGAATTGGTACCCGGGCGACAAGGACGGCAAGGGCGGCATCTATAATTTCGTCACCAAGCGCGGCGATTGCCGTGGCGCCCGCTCGAAGATCTCCTGGACCCAGGTGGAGACCGGCTCGGCCATCACCTGGAAGTACCCGAGCTGCATCTTGCGCGGCGACGGTAGCCAGGGCGAGTTCTACTCGATTGCCGTGTCGAACGGCTATCAGCAGGTGGATTCGGGCACCAAGATGATCCACTTGGGCAAGAACACCTCGAGCCGCATCATCTCCAAGGGCATCTCCGCCGGCCACTCGAACAACACCTATCGCGGTCTGGTCTCGGTCAATCGCCGCGCCTCTGGAGCGCGCAATTTCACCAATTGTGACAGCCTGCTGGTCGGCCAGACCTGCGGCGCCCACACGGTGCCCTACATCGAGACGAAGAACGCCTCGGCGGTGGTCGAGCACGAAGCCACGACCTCGAAAATCTCCGACGACCAGCTGTTCTACTGCGTCAGCCGCGGCCTTTCGGCCGAGGAGGCGGTGGCGCTGATCGTCAACGGCTTCGTCCGGGACGTGCTGCAGCAACTGCCGATGGAATTTGCCATCGAGGCGCAGAAGCTCATCGGCGTCAGCCTTGAAGGGAGTGTCGGATGATTGCCAAGATCAATCTTGATGATCGCTTCGCTGCCTTTTCCGAGCATTGGCGGCCGAAGGTGATCGCCAGCCTGAACGGCCAGGATGTGAAGCTGGTCAAGGTGCAAGGCGTCTTTCCCTGGCACCATCACGAATTCGAGGACGAGTTCTTTCTCGTCTGGAAGGGCCGGTTCCGGGTGGAATTCCGCGATCACACCGTCGAATTGACGGCCGGCGAATGCACCGTCGTGCCGCGCGGGCGGGAACATCGCACCGCCGCCGACGAGGAGGCCGAGGTCATCATCTTCGAGCCGGTGGATGTGCTGAACACCGGCAATGTCATCGATGCAACGTTTACCGCGCCGAACGGCGCGACGATCTAGGTGGTCCTGATGCTGTCCATTACCAACCTGCATGCCCGCATCGCCGACGAGGGGCGCGAGATCCTGAAAGGCCTCTCCCTCGAGGTTCGCCCGGGCGAGGTGCATGCCATCATGGGCCCGAACGGCGCCGGCAAGTCGACGCTGTCGTATATTCTGGCCGGCAAGGACGACTACGAGGTGACCGAGGGCGAGGTGAGGCTCGACGGTGATGACCTCCTGACGCTGTCGCCCGACCAGCGCGCCGCGCGCGGCCTGTTCCTCGCCTTCCAGTACCCGGTCGAGATCCCCGGCGTCGCCAATATGACGTTCCTGAAGACGGCGGTGAACGCCCAGCGCAAGGCGCGCGGCGAGGGCGAGATCTCCACGCCCGACCTGATGCGGCTGGTGCGAGAGAAAGCGGCGCTCCTCAAGATCGACCCGGACATGCTGAAGCGGGCCGTCAACGTCGGCTTCTCCGGCGGCGAGAAGAAGCGCAACGACATCCTGCAGATGGCGGTATTGGCCCCGAAGATCTGCATCCTCGACGAAACTGATTCCGGCCTCGACATCGACGCGCTCAGGATCGTCGCCGACGGCGTCAACGCGCTGCGCTCTCCCGATCGCGCCTTCATCATCATCACGCACTATCAGCGGCTTCTCGACTACATCAAGCCTGACGTCGTGCACGTGCTCTCCAACGGTCGCATCGTGCGTTCCGGCGGTCCGGAACTGGCGCTCGAACTCGAGGCCAAGGGCTACGCCGAATTCGCCGATGCGGCGGCCTGAGGGGAGAGCCATGACCAGCCATTCGGTTCTGAAAACCCCGGCCGAGGTGACGCTCGCCCGCCAGTTCGAGGAGGCAGTCGGCGATCTGCCCGGCACGGTCGCGGTGCGCGACCTGCGCGAGGCGGCGTTTGCCCGCTTCGCCGCGAAGGGCCTGCCGCACCGCCGCGTCGAGGAATGGAAATACACCGACCTGAAGGCCCGGATCGCCGAGGCCGCGCCGCTCGCGGTCAGGACCAGCGCAACGGCGCTCGCCGAGGTGGCCGCCCGCCCGCGCGAGATCGACGGTGCCATCCGGCTATTTGTCGTCGACGGGACCTTCCATCCGGAAATCAGCGATCTGGCCGGACTTCCCGAGGGCCTGTCGATCGCCGCGCTCGCCGACGTGCTCGACGCTGGCCGTGAGGATGTGCTGGCAGTCCTGACCGGTCTCGACATCGCCAAGGAGGACGCAGCGCTGGCGCTCAACACCGCCTTCCTGCGCGATGGTGTGGTCATCGACGTTGCCGATGGTGCCGCCATCGCCGCACCGGTGGAAATCGTGCATGTGGTGACGCCGGCGCATGCGGTATCGGTGCATTCGCGTGTCGTCGTCATCCTCGGCACAGGCGCCAAGCTCGGCCTCGTCGAACGCTTCGTCTCCGGCGATGCCGGGCATCAGCGCTCCGAAGTGCTGCAGGTCATCACCGGCGACGGCGCCGAACTGGACCATGCGGCGATCAAGTCCGACGACCGGGCGGCGCTCGGCCTGTCGACGCTGACCGCGACGCTCGGTTCCAACGCCAAGCTCGCCTCCTTCGGCCTCAACTCCTCCGGCGATCTCTCCCGCCGGCAGTTCTTCGTCCGCTTCGACGGCGACCATGCCGCGCTCAACCTGTCGGGAGCGAACCTCCTGTCGGAGCGCATGCATTCCGACGTCACGCTGGTGGTCGAGCATGTCGGTCTGGCCGGCGTGAGCCGCGAACTCTATCGCTACGTCATCGATGGCGAAGCCTCGGGCGTGTTCCAGGGCAAGGTCATCGTCCGACCTGGCGCGCAGAAGACCGACGGCCGCATGGCCTCGAACGCGCTGTTGTTGTCGGATACGGCCGAGATGGCCAACAAGCCGGAACTGGAGATCTACGCCGACGACGTCGCCTGCGGCCATGGCGCCACCTGCGGCGCGATCGACGAGACGCCGGTGTTCTACCTGATGTCGCGCGGCTTGCCGCGCGCCGACGCCGAAGCGCTGCTGATCCGCTCCTTCGTCGGCGAAGTGGTCGACGGCGTTGCCATCGGCGCGCTCGAACCGGCCGCCGACGCGGTGCGCCAGGGGCTCGATGCCGCCATCGACGTCTGGCTGGCCGGCCGATCGCTGGGCGTCGCGCACAGCCATCAGACGAAAGGACGGGCGTGATGAACATCTCCGCCAAGGCGCCCATCGCGGCGCCCTACGACGTCGAACGGGTGCGTCGGGATTTCCCGATTCTTGCCACCGTCGTCAACGGCAAGCCCTTGTCCTATCTCGACAATGGCGCCTCGGCGCAGAAGCCGCAGGCGGTCATCGATCGCATGGTCGAGATCATGACGTCGAAATACGCCAACGTGCACCGCGGCCTGCATTATCTCGCCAACGAGGCGACCGAGGCCTACGAGGATGCGCGCGAGGCGGTGCGCGCCTTCATCAATGCCGGCTCGGCCGACGAGATCATCTTTACGAAATCGGTGACCGAATCGCTGAATCTGGTCGCCGCTTCGCTGGGCCTCGGCCTCAAGCCCGGCGATGAGGTGATCCTCTCGGTGATGGAGCACCACTCGAATATCGTGCCGTGGCATTTCCTCAGAGAACGCAAGGGCATCGTCATCAAGTGGGCGCCGATCGACGACAACGGCGTCTTCCTCCTTGATGAATTCGAGAAGCTGGTGAGCGAGCGGACCAAGGTCGTCTCGATCACCCATATGTCGAACGTTCTCGGCACGGTGACACCGGTCAAGGAGATCGTGCGCATCGCCAAGTCCGTCGGCGCCATCGTCGTCATCGACGGCGCGCAAGGGTCGGTGCATCTGCCCGTCGACGTCCAGGATCTGGGCGTCGACTTCTACGGCATGACCGGCCACAAGCTCTACGGGCCGACCGGCATCGGTGTCCTCTATGGTCGCTACGATCTCCTCGCCGCCTTGCCGCCGTTTCTTGGCGGCGGCGAGATGATCCGCGATGTAACGTTCGACACGGTGACCTACGGCACGCCGCCGCATCGCTTCGAGGCCGGCACGCCGCCGATCATCGAGGCCGCCGGCCTTGCCGCGGCGCTGCGCTATATCGATGCGATCGGGCGCGAGCGCATTGCCGCGCACGAAGAGGCGTTGCGCGACTATGCCGAGCGCCGCCTCGGCGAGATCAACTCGATCCGCATTTTCGGTCAGGTGCCGGGCAAGGGGGCGATCGTCGCCTTCGAAATGCATGGCGCACACGCGCACGACGTCGCGACGATCCTTGACCGCTTCGGCGTCGCGGTCAGGGCGGGCACGCATTGCGCTCAGCCGCTCCTCTCCCGCTTCGGCGTCACCTCCTCCTGTCGGGCCTCCTTCGGGCTCTATAATACAGTGGAGGAGATCGACCGCCTCGTTGCGGGATTGCAGAAGGCACATGAATTCTTCCTGTGAGGCGGGCGCGGCGCAGGACATCGAACGAGACGAGAAGGCCGATCGGATGGATAGCATGGTGACAGAGCCGCAAGTTTCGGACTCGGAAAGCGGGGCGGGTGTGCCGCCGGTGGTCAATGGCGGCTCTCTGCCGGCCGAAGAACTCGATCGGCTGACCGGCGACATCATCGTCGCCCTGAAGTCGGTCTACGATCCGGAGATCCCGGCGGATATCTACGAACTGGGTCTGATCTACCGGATCGATATCGGCGATGACCAGCGTGTCGCGATCGACATGACGTTGACGGCGCCCGGTTGCCCGGTCGCCGGCGAGATGCCGGTCTGGGTGGAAAATGCCGTCTCCGCCGTGCGCGGCGTCTCCGACGTCAACGTCCGCATCGTGTTCGATCCGCCGTGGGATCAGAGCCGCATGTCGGACGAAGCGCGCGTCGCGCTCAACTGGTTCTGAGAGGACAACAGCATGGGTCTCTTCTCCGGCTTCAAGGTCGTCAGCTTGACCGACGCCGCGGCCAATCGCGTCAAGGACATCATCGACAATTCCGACACGCCGATCGCCGGCCTCAGGCTCGGCATCGAGAAGGGCGGCTGCGCCGGCATGTCCTATAAGCTCGACTATGTCCGCGATCCCGACCCGAAGGACGACGTGGTCGAAGACCGCGGCGTGAAGGTGTTCATCGACCCGAAGGCGACGATGTTCCTCCTCGGCACCGTGATGGACTTCGAGCAGACGAAGGTCTCGTCCGGCTTCGTGTTCAAGAATCCCAACGAGGTCTCGGCCTGCGGCTGCGGCGAGAGCGTCGAATTGAAGCCGGTCGATCCCGAGCATCTGGCCAAGACGCCCGCCTGATCCTGTCAGCTCCGATCCTGAGCCGCCGATGCCCGATTTCTTCGACCGTCTGCGCGCGGCGCGCGCTCCCGACTGGCAAGCCTACGTCGGCCACCGTTTTGTCGATGCGTTGGGCGACGGCGCGCTGCCAATCGCGGCCTTCAGGGCGTATCTGATTCAGGACTACCTGTTCCTCATCCAGTTTGCCCGTGCCCACGCGCTGGCGATCGTCAAAAGCCGGCGGCTTGCCGACATGCGTGCCGCAGCCAAGGGCGTCGCCGCCATCCTCGAGCGCGAACTCGATCTGCATCTGGCCTATTGCCGCAGCTGGGGGCTCGATCCGGACGAGGTCGAGCGGATGCCGGAACATCGCGCCACACTCGCCTATACGCGCTATGTGATGGACGTCGGTCTGTCCGGCGATCTCCTCGACCTCCACGTCGCGCTCGCCCCCTGCATCGTCGGCTATCATGAAATCGCCACCGGGCTTGCCGTCCGGCCGGGCGCGCTCGATCCAGCTAATCCCTACGCCGCCTGGATCGCCGAATATGCCGGCGAGGTTTACGGCGAGGTGGCGGCAGCGGCGCGCGGCCAGCTCGACGATCTCGCCGCCCGTCTGCTGGCGCCTTCACGATTTGACGACGTGGCGGAGATTTTCGGGACGGCCTGTCGGCTCGAAGCCGACTTCTGGGAGATGGGCTGGCAGGCGGGCTGAGCGGCGGGCGTCGGCTGGTCCGGCGTACTCGATCTCATCTGATCGGTCGTATGGACTTCGCCGGAGTGGCCGCGCGCTTTGTGCTTGCAATGTCGGGCGCGAGCGGCGACATGTGTCGCATGCCCCTGCCGTAACATTTTACAGCGCGTAGCCCCCAATGTCCGAACAGATCGTGGCGCTCGTCGTCTTCATCCTGGCCGCATCGTTCACGCCGGGCCCCAACAACATCATGCTGATGACCTCGGGGGTGAACTTCGGCTTCCGCCGGACGCTGCCGCATATTGCCGGCGTCATCTGCGGCTTTCCGGTGATGGTGACGTTGATCGGTGCCGGCTTCGGCGCGACGATCACCGCTTTCCCCTGGATCCACGATCTGGTCTCGGTTCTCGGCATCCTCTACATGCTGTGGCTCGCTTGGCATGTCGCTCGCGCCAGCTATGGCAATGCACCCGAACCCGACATCGACCATCCGGACGGGCTGCCGCAGCCGGTCGCGAGCGCGCGCCCCCTGTCGTTCTGGGCCGCCGCCGCCTTTCAGTGGGTCAACATCAAGGGCTGGGTGATGGCCATCGGCGTGATGGCCGTGTACATGCCGAAGGGGATGAGCTACGCCGCCGGCCTTGCGGTCGTCGTCGGCATCATCTTCGTGTTCGGCATCCTGTCGTCCTCGGCCTGGACGATCTTCGGCTCGATCGTTTCGCGCTGGCTGAAGCAGCCATGGCGGCTGAAACTGTTCAACTGGACGATGGCGGCACTGCTCGTTGCCACGCTCGTGCCGGCTGTCGTCGAACTCGCCCAGAAATACGCCTGAAGCGCGGTGGGGCGGCGCCGCAGAGGGGCTCCTGGGCGCCGGCCCACGATCTCACGAGTAGATGTAGTTTCGCTTGAATGGGTAGTCCGATTGGGCGCCGCGCAAGGCACCGGTGGCGACGTCGCCGCTCGGGTTGACCGCCAGGATCTGGTGCAGCGCCACCCAACCATGCTCGAACGCCATGGCGCAGCCGGCGAGATAGAGCCGATAGGCACGCAGAATCTTTCCCCCCCGTTCTTTGCCCGCCGTAGCTGTCAATACCCGTTCCGCCTCCGCCAATTGCGCCTCGAGCGCGTCGGACCAGGCCCACAGCGTCTTGGCGTAGTGCGGCCTCAGGTTTTCAACATCGACCGTCTCCAGCCCGGCGGCGGCAGCCTCGCGCAGCACCTGCGAAATATGCAGCAGTTCGCCGCCCGGGAAAATGTAGCGTTCGATGAAGTCGCCGAGACCGGAGCCGATCTGCGCCCCATCCAGTCCGCTCGACGTGATGCCATGGTTCATCAGCACTTTGCCCGGCTCGAGCAGGCTCTTCATCTTGGCGAAATAGCCGCGCATCTTGGCCGCGCCGACATGCTCGAACATGCCGATCGAGGCGATCTTGTCATAGACCTCGCCGCCGTTGAGGTCGCGATAGTCAAGAAGCTTGACGCGCACCCGGTTGCCAAGGCCCTTGTCCTCGATCAGCCGCGACACATGCGCGAATTGATTCTTCGACAGCGTAATGCCGGTCGCCTCGACCCCGTAATTCTCGGCGGCCCAGATCAGCAGCCCTCCCCAGCCGGCGCCGATATCGAGGAAACGCTCGCCGGACTTCAGGTCGAGCTTTCGGCAGATGAGATCGAGCTTGGCAGCCTGTGCCTCGGCCAGCGTCGTGTCGGGCAACAGGTAATAGGCGCAGGAATACACCCGGCGCGGATCGAGCCACAACGCGTAGAAATCGTCGGACACGTCGTAGTGGAATTGGATCTGCTCGGCGTCCTTGGCCCGCGTGTGGTTGAGGTAGGACCCGATCTTCAGGATCAGCCGCGTCCACAGCGACGGCGGCGGGCCGACAACCGTACTCGGCATCATGCCGGCGGCGACATCCATGGCATCGCGCATCGGTCCTTCGATGTCGACGCGGCCCTCGACGAAGCCTTCGCCGACCGCCCCGACGCGTCCGAGCGCCAGCGAAGCAATGTCGCGGGCGTCGTGGAGTTTGATCTTCACCTTGGCGTTCGGCGACCCCACCCACTCACCGCTGGGCAAGCCCAATGACAGCGGAACTCCGGCCGCCGCGATCCTCTCTTCGATAAGATTGACAAGCCTCGTCATGCAGACTGCCCCCAAATGACAGACTGGATGCCGTCGTGCTTTTGACCGGCATCCGCAGATGCAGGGCGTCCGCACCATTTGGTCCGCCAATCGAGCGCGATCCGTCAGGTCGTCTCGATCCGACCGGCCGGAAGACGCCCAAGCCTTTGAATGCAGAGCAATTCTCGCTTCTTCGGACGACCAGCCCGAGCGGGAATTGCACCTCGGCGGAGCGCAATGGGTGTGGTGCCTAACCCTTCACCCCTGTTCAAGATGGTGCGCACCAGCCCCGGGGCAAGTGGTGGAACCATCTAAAACAATTGATGATTCGACAGTGTGGCGCCGAGGTCAATGGCTGACCGGGTGTCGGCGTGGAGGGGGCTGCCCGGCCTCCGGCGTATGCCTGCATAGTTCATAGGCGATTCGCCCCTCTCGCAGCGGGCGCGTGCCGACCGCGACCGAGGCCGCCAGGTTTCCATCTGATCTCGGCAAATGCGCAAAAAGAACGCAGGTCATCACTGGAATAATCTTTCCTGGGCAGGTTGTCCGGCACCACCATTACAGCGAAGCGAAAGCGCAGGGCCCTCCGCGAAAGGAGATATGTTCGGATTAACCATCGGCAGCGAGGTCGCTCGGCCCTTCACCTGACGATCGACTGAAAGGGAACGCGAGTTCCGAATTGTGCGTGACGCTAATCTTTTTTCGTTGACTTTCGCGGTATTTGCCATATGGTCCGTGCGTCTTTCGCAATGTAATAGAGATTCCGCGAGTTCACCCGAATTCATGCGATCGTACCATCGGGAACCGCGAAGACGGATCAAATGAGCTTCGACACACTCGGACTTTCCGATAAGGTAATGGCGGCTGTTGCCGCCGCTGGTTACACGCAACCCACCCCCATCCAAGAACAGGCGATCCCGGTCGTGCTTTCGGGCAGCGACATCGTCGGTATCGCCCAGACGGGCACCGGCAAGACGGCGTCCTTCGTTCTGCCGATGCTGACCAAGTTGGAGCAGGGGCGCGCGCGAGCTCGTATGCCGCGCACGCTGATCCTCGAACCGACGCGCGAATTGGCCGCGCAGGTCGAGGAGAACTTCAACAAGTACGGCATCAACCACAAGCTTTCGGTGGCGCTGCTCATCGGCGGCGTGTCCTTCGACGATCAGAACAAGAAGCTCGACCGTGGCGTCGACGTCTTGATCGCCACGCCGGGCCGGCTGCTTGATCATTTCGAGCGCGGACGGCTGTTGTTGACGGGCGTCGAAATCCTGGTCATCGACGAAGCCGACCGCATGCTCGACATGGGCTTCATCCCGGACATCGAGCGCATCTGCAAGATGATCCCGGCAACGCGGCAGACGCTGATGTTCTCGGCCACCATGCCGAGCGAGATCGAGCGGTTGGCTGCCGCCTTCCTGCGCGATCCGACGCGCATCTCGGTGGACCGCACCGCGACCGCGGCGATGACCGTGACGCAGCGGTTGGTCGCTTCCGGTCGGGAGGCGCACGAGAAGCGAGACGTGCTGCGCGGTCTCATCCGCGGTGCCGCCGACCTGAAGAACGCCATCGTCTTCTGCAACCGCAAGCGCGATGTGCAGATCGTCTTTAAGAGCCTGGAAAAGCACGGCTTCAACGTCGGTGCGCTGCATGGCGACATGGACCAGCGGGCGCGTATGGCGATGCTCGAAGGCTTCCGCGGCGACCGCATCACCGTCCTGGTGGCGAGCGACGTGGCGGCCCGTGGCCTCGACATTCCCGACGTCAGCCACGTCCTCAACTACGATGTGCCGATCCACGCCGAGGATTACATCCACCGCGTCGGCCGTACTGGTCGTGCGGGGCACAGCGGCACCGCCATCACCATGGTCACGTCGCTCGACAACAAGCATCTGGCAGCGATCGAAAGGCTGCTCGGTCAGCAGATCGAGTGGATGGGCGCGCCTGCATTGGACGGTGAGGAGGACGCGCCGCGGCGCAGTTCCACCCGCGAAGGAGCGCGAAATCGCAGCCGCCCAGGCCGAGAGCCAGCCCGTGACGGCGCCCCGAGCCGCGATGGTCGTGCTCGCAACAGCCACGGTCGGGATGGACAGGAGCGCAGCCCGCGCAGTCGCGACGGTCACGAAGTTTCTGCCCGCGAAGTCGGCGAAGAGCGTCCGGCGGTCGAGGAAGTGCGCAGTGTTGCGCCGGAGCGTCAGGCGCGCCCAGAGCGCCAAGCGCGACCTGAACACCAGGAGCGCCCCGCGCGTCGCGCCGCGCCGCAAGCCGCGCCGAAAACCCCGGCACCGACCGCCGCCAAGCGCCCGGCTGCTGCCGGTCCGAAGGCGGCGTCACCCGGTCCGATCCGGCAGGGCGATCCGATGTCGAGCCGCCCGGGTGCCGGAGCGGAACGCGCCGAGCATGCCCGTTCCGATCGGTACGAGCGCAATGAACCGGATGTCGTCGGTCTCGGCGATCACGTGCCGGCGTTCCTGCTGCGGCCGGTCCGCCCGGCCAAGACCGCAACCTGACGTCCGCGGTCCGCCGCGACGTCTGCCGGCATTCCCCGCCAATCCAATGCGCCGCGCCAGTTCGACTGACGCGGCGTTGTCATGTCGGCCGCAACGCCATGTCGCGATGCTGTCCCATCGAACGCCGGGATCCTGCGCCGACGCAACAGGCAAGTTAGGCCTTGTTGATAAAGGTTGGCATCCACAGCTTGACGGCCGCGAGGCATAGGAAAGCCACCTCTACTCGCGCTGCCCAGAGCGCGGGCTGGCAAATAGGCCGAACGCCCTTGCCCGATCACGGTTGCTCGGGCGTTTCGCCGCCGCCGCGGACCAGACTGCGCACCCGAAGCAGGAGTTCGCCGATTTCGCCGCGGAAGAACAGCGCGAGCACGCCCCCATAGACCGTCGCGCCGAGGGCGACCGCCAGTGCGAGCTGCCACCACGATCCCGCCGGCCCGACCGGAATTCGGGGGGCGGCCAACATCACCGCGACCCACATCGGAACAGCGGCCGCGAAGGCCGGCCACACCGCCCGCCGGCTCGTCGCGAACGGCAGCCCGATCGAGCGTTTCATCATGACGAGGCCGACGATCGCCACCGCAAAGGAACGCACCACCTGGCCGACGGCGACCGCCGCCAGCCCGAACGGTGCAGTGCACATGGTCAGTGCCACAGCGGCAACGGTCTGCACCGCGCCCTGCCGGACGAGCGCCTCGGTGTGCCCGGTCACCGTCATCATCGGTGCGAAGAACGGATCGACCGCCCCCGCCAGCGCCATGAACCCGAGGATCTGCAGGATCGGGATCGCCGGTTCCCATCTTTCGCCGAAGACCAACGGCACCATTAAAGTCGCCACCGCCGATGCCCCCAGCAGCAACGGCGCGAGCGCCAGCGCCGACACCTCGGTCATACGGAAATAGCCGTCAAACAGGCGGACCCGGTCTCCGTTCAGCCGGGTGAAGGCCACCAGCGACACGGTCGAGAGCGGCTGGATCGTGCAATAGAGCAGGACTTCGAAGATCTTCCACGCAGTCCTGAGTTGGCCGAGCGCCGCAGCCCCGAGGAAGATCGCCACCATGAGATCCATCAGCTTGGTGTTGAGCATCTGCATGACGCCCGAGACGGCGATGTGCGCACCCATGCGCACCGCTCGGGTGAGTTCGGCCGAATAGATCCGCCCGGGGAGCGACGGCCGCCAGGGATCGGACGTCCACAGCACCAGATTCTGGACGACGACCGTGGTAATCTTCTGGAAGGCCAGGGCAAACACCCCCCAGCCGAGCAGCGCCGCCGCCACCCCGACACCGCCGCCGACCAGCGAGCCGGCCAGCGTCCGCATCGCCAGAGCGCGATACCCGAAGGCCCTCTGCAAACGCGCCTCCGGTATGGCCGAAAGGTTTTGCAGCCAGCACACCGGCGCAAGGCACAGCAGGATCGCGGTGAGGTCCGGAGCGGTGAACGCCGCTCCTGCCGGCCACGCGAGAAGGAGGACGATCACCGTCAGTGCGACGCCTGCCGCCTGCAGGAACCAGAAGATCTGGTTCACCAGCCCCTCGTCGAGTTCCTCTTCGCGGATGCAGATCTCTACCAGGCCGAGGCGGCCGGCGGAGACCGCGAAGTCGATGACGACCAGGCCCAGCGCCATGATGCCGAATGCCGTTGGTTCGAGCAGCCGTGCCATGTAGACGAAGAAGGCGAAATTGATCACCTGTTGGCCGGAATTGGCGAGCAGATTCCACAGACTGCCGGCGATCGTCCGCCTGCCGAGGTTCATGGGGTGCCCCGCGCGTCATCCGTCGGGCCGGCGAACCGACCACTGAACTTTGCCCACAGACGCCACCATACGCCCCAAGCCAGGAAACGGAGGAGGAACGGCGTCTCGATCACAGCCCGCAGCGCCGCAAGCCGGTCACCGGAAAACACCAGCGCCTTGAACGCCCGTGCCTTGCCGACGTGTTCGAGATAGGTCCTCCGCAGCGCGATCGCCCGCTTTTCAGCGGGGCCGAGCCGGTTGCCCCAAGCGGCGAGCAACACGTCGCCGGTGCGGATCAGCTCATGCTCGCGCATCGACGTGCGCGAATTCGGCGAGCGGGTGCCGTCGGTCTCGCTGATCGGTAGCACGTAGACGTAGAACGGCTCCGGCAGGATCTTCGCCTTGGCCCCGAGGATGAAGAGTTCGGCATAGAAAACGAAGTCCTCTCCGTAGCGCAGATCGGTGCGCCAGCGCAGGCCTGTGCGCTGCAGGAAGTCGGCGCGCACGATCGGTTTGAGCAGGCCGTAGACGAAGCCGCGCGCCGGCCGGTCGTTGGCCAGCAGCACCGCAAGCGTCCAGTCGCGCACCCGTCCGTCCTGAGGCAGACCGGAGCGGACAATCCGCCCGCTTGCCGGATCCCTCATCCAGAGATTGTCGGCGACGACGTCGAGGCCTTCGGCTTCGCCCAGTCGAATCAGCCGCTCGAGCCGTTCGGGCAGATAGAGATCGTCGGCATCGAGCAGGGCGATCCAATCGCCGCGGGCTGCCTCGACCGCACGGTTGCGCGCCGCCGCCGGCCCGGCATTTTCCTCCTGACGCAGGAGACGTATCCGACTGTCGCGCGCGGCATGAGCGGCAACGACGGCCGAGGTGTCGTCAGAGCTGGCGTCGTCGACGATGATCGCCTCCCAGTCGACGAAGGTCTGGGCGAGCAGGGAATCGAGGGCCGCCGCGATGAATCGTGCCGCCTCGTAGGCCGGGATAACGACACTGACGTGGGGGCGGTGGATCAAACCTTCGTTGCTGGTCATCGCGTCCGGTCCGAACAGGTGGGGCACCGCCCGATGCATTTCGTCGGCTCCGCCAGCTCCGCAACGGGCCCGACGGCACCGGCGCGTCGAGACGGACCGGTCGATTCTTAGGTAGGAAAGATTTCGATCACGTTACGCCGGGCCAGATCGCGCTGGTGGTCTCGACTGGATCCCGGTGCGTGCGATCGGTTCCGCTCGGCCGGCAGAAACGACGCGATGATCGCCCACTCGCCTTCCGTCAAATCGCCACGCATCCAGCCGGCGTCCACAAAAGCCGGCTTTGAATTACGGCCAACGCGATTTGGGAATTCCCTTTGTCAACAGGGCGCAGCGCATCAGACCTGAGCCCTATTCGACAGTCCTGCCGTGCGGAAGGGGCGTCAGATCCTGGACTTCGCCCGGATGACACCGACTGCGGCGCGATCGGTCAACGGCCGGGGCCGCCAGACTCAAATATCCAGATCCGTGGCAAACGCCGCACGTTCCTGAATGAAGGCGAAGCGCGCCTCCGGCCGATTGCCCATCAGCCGCTCCACCGAATCCTTGGTCGGGGCCTCGTCGCCCTCGATCACGTCGACCCTGAGCAAGGTGCGCGACTTGGGCGCCATCGTCGTCTCCTTCAGTTGCGCCGGCATCATTTCTCCGAGGCCCTTGAAGCGTCCGATGTCCGGCTTCTTGCCCTTGAAGATGGTGGCGAGCACCTCGTCCTTGTGGGCATCGTCGCGTGCGTAGACGTTCTTGGCGCCATGGGTGATGCGGTAGAGCGGCGGCACGGCGAGGAATAGATGGCCCTTGCGGATGAGATCGGGCATCTCGCGGTAGAAATAGGTGATGAGCAGCGAGGCGATATGCGCCCCGTCGACGTCGGCGTCCGTCATCACGATGATCTTGTCGTAGCGGAGATCGTCCTCGCGATAGGCCTTGCCGGAGCCGCAGCCGAGCGCCTGGGCGAGATCGGCCAGCTGTTGGTTCGCTCCGAGCTTGTCGCGCGTCGCCGAAGCGACATTGAGGATCTTGCCGCGCAACGGCAGCACCGCCTGACTGCGGCGGTCGCGCGCCTGCTTGGCCGAGCCACCGGCCGAATCGCCTTCGACGATGAACAGTTCCGACCCCTGGCCGGCCGCATCCGAGCAGTCGGCGAGCTTGCCCGGCAGACGCAGTTTGCGCGTCGCCGTCTTGCGCAGCACTTCCTTTTCCTGCCGGCGGCGCAGCCGCTCATCGGCTCGCTCGATCGACCAATCGAGAAGCTTGCCGGCGTTCTGCGGCGAGGCGGCGATCCAATGGTCGAAAGCGTCCTTCAAGGTCGTTTCGACGATGCGCGCGGCTTCGCTTGAGGCCAGCCGGTCCTTGGTCTGGCCGACGAATTCCGGCTCGCGAATGAAGACGGCGAGCATGGCACCGGCCGTCGTCATCACATCTTCGGCGGTCAGCACGCTGGCGCGCTTGTTGCCGACCAGTTCGGCGTAGGACTTGAGGCCGCGCAAGAGTGCCATGCGCAGGCCCTGCTCGTGCGTGCCGCCATCAGGTGTCGGCACGGTATTGCAGTAGGAATTGACGAAGCCGTCGCCAGCGAACCAGGCGACGGCCCACTCGACCGCGCCGTGGCCGGACGTCTTCGCCGTGCGGCCAGAGAACACGTCGTCGACGACGAGACGCTCGTCCTTCAGCCGCTCGGCCAGGAAGTCCTTGAGCCCGCCGGGGAAGTGGAACACGGCCTTCTCGGGGATGCCGTCTGCGGGGCTGGCCAATTCCGGCGCGCAGGTCCAGCGGATTTCGACCCCGCCGAAGAGATAGGCCTTGGACCGCGCGATCTTGTAGATGCGTTCCGGCTTGAAACGGGCCTCGGCGCCGAAGATCTGGGAATCAGGGCGGAAGGCGATCGACGTTCCACGCCGGTTCATCACCTCGCCCAATTCCTCAATGCCGCCCTGTGGAATGCCGCGCGAGAACGTCTGCCGATACAGTCGCCGGTTCTTGGCCACCTCGACAACGAGATATTCCGAAAGCGCGTTGACGACGGAGACGCCGACGCCGTGCAGACCACCCGACGTCTCGTAGGCCTTGCCGTCGAACTTGCCGCCCGAATGCAGCATCGTCATGATGACTTCGAGCGCCGACTTGTCCGGATACTTCGGATGCGGATCGACGGGGATGCCGCGTCCGTTGTCGTTCACTGTCAGCGTGCCGTCGGCCGCCATCTCCACCTCGATGAAGCTGGCATGGCCGGCCACGGCCTCATCCATCGAGTTGTCGATGACTTCGGCGAACAGATGGTGCAGCGCCTTTTCGTCCGTGCCGCCGATATACATGCCCGGCCGCCGCCGCACCGGCTCCAGCCCCTCCAGCACTTCGATATGCGAGGCGTCGTATTCGGATTCGCTCAAGCTTCCCGCCGGCTTGGTGACACGGAGTGCCGCCTCGCGCCGTTGTGGGCGCGGCGACGGTTCAGGAACGGCGGCGAAGAGATCGTGCGCTTTGGCCATCAGGCTTCCGGGTATCTCGACTGGTTCGGCGACACCACTCAAGGCCGCTCCGGCAGCATGCCGGGCGGATCCGCTTGCTTGGCTGTCCGCACATATCACACGGAACGCGACGCCATCACCGGGACATGCGTGACGGCTGAATCGACGCTCCAAACGACTGTCAGAGCAGTATTTCGGCTCTCTGATGGATCGCCGTGGCGATTCCCTCTCGTCGCACCCTGCTCTGGGACGGCGGGGACTTCCTCCGATTCGGGCATCAGTATGCCACGAATTGCCGTCGCCGGCGAAGCGGAGTTCGCACTTCGTTCCTTATGCCCCACCGGCGGTTTCCCGCCGGTGGTTGGATTCTTCACGAACTGGTGCCGCGGAAGACGTTGATCAGGAAGATGAACTGAGCGAATACGGTCAATCCGGAGCCGGCGAGCATGAGCGGCTCACCCCAGGCATAATTGTCGAATACCAGGGTGGAGATGGCGCCCGTATAGGTCAGGTTGAGCAGGGAGCCGGTGAGACCCGCCGCCAGCGCGACGGCGCCGAAGAAGGCGAAGAATAGGTGGAACCCTGCCGACTTCGGCATCAGGCTGCCGATCGTCTCGATGTATTCGGACGACGGCGAGATCGTATTGTAGTAGAGCCCGGCCGCGAACATGGCGAGCCAGCCGACCACGTTGATGTGCTCGTGCACGGGCGCCAATTTGAAATCGTGGTGCATCCCCATGTAGATGCCGAGGCCCATGCCGACTAGACCGAACAGGGCGCCGAGGCGCAGGAACCAATTGCCCACCATCGCATATCCTTTCCCGGAAATGACCCGGAACGGGTATAGCGCGCTGTCGCGGCGCCGACAACGCAACCGCAGCCGTTTTCGCGCCGAATCATCCTAACTCGCCGGTCTGTCCCCGACGATCGACAGATCGCCGATTTCCGATCTGATGCAAGGGGATCGCGTCGGCGCAGGGCCGTAGTCAGTGGCCTCCGCCGGCGGCGCCTGCCATCTTCGGCCGTCGCATGAACAGGGTCAGACCGATCAGCACCAGGAACAACACGGTCAGCAGCAGGAAGACATCGGAGAGCGCCAGGATCTCAGCCTGCCGGCGCACGAGGAGCGACAGGCGCTTCAGGGCAGCGAGGTCGGCGTTGGAGCCCAAGGGCGCCAGCTGGCGGGTCAGGTTGGCGAGTGTCTCCTCCGCCATGGTCTTGCCCCAGATGATGGAATCGTGCAGCCGGGCGAGGTGCAGATCCATGCGCTTGTCGATCGCGGTATTGATCAGCGCCAGACCGAAGGCCCCGCCGAGGTTGCGCATCAGGTTGAACAGACCGGAGGCGTTCTTGATCTTGTCGGGCGGCATGGTGCCGAGCGCCAGATTGTTGATCGGCACCATGCACAGCATCAGCGATACGCCGCGGAAGATCTGCGGCACCAGGAGCTCCCAGAAATCCCAGTCCTCAGTGACGTAGGAGGCCTGCCAGGTGCCGACCGCGAAGCCGGCGAAGCCGATGGCGATCATCAGGCGTGGATCGACCTTGGTCATCAGCCGGCCGGAGATCGGCGCGGTCAGGAACATGCAGACGCCGGTGACGAACATCGTATTGCCGATCATCAGCGAGGAATAGCCGCGCACGGCCGCCAGATAGACCGGGTAGATGTAGGTCAGGCCATAGAGGCCGACACCGAGCACGAAGGCGAGCGCCGAGCCGGTCCAGAAGTTGCGGTTGCGGAAGGCGGAGAGTTCGACGATCGGGTGCTCGGCGGTCGAGACGCGGACGAAGAAGACGACGGCGCTCACCGCCGAAACGATGATGGCGAGCGTCACCGGCTCGCTCTGGAACCAGTCCTTCGACGGCCCCTCCTCGAGCGCATATTCCAAGGCTCCGAGGAAGCCGGCCATGGAAAGGAGGCCGGTCCAGTCGAACTTGTCGAGCATATGCAGGTTCGGCTCGTCGAAATCGATGAGGAACCACGACGCCACCGCCACGGCGATGCCGGGAATGATGTTGATCAGGAACAGCCAGTGCCAGGAGAAGGCGTCGGTCAGCACGCCGCCGATGGTCGGTCCGATGGTCGGCGCCAGCGTGGCGACGAGGCCGATGATCGGTGCGACGATCGGTTGCTTCGACGGCGGGAAGATGGTGAAGGCGGAGGCGAAGACCGTCGGGATCATGCCGCCGCCGATGAAGCCCTGCATCGCCCGCCAGAAGATCATCTGGTTGATGTCGGTGGCCTGGGCGCACATGAAGCTCATCAGCGTGAAGCCGGCGGCCGAGACGACGAACATGATGCGGGTTGAAAACGCCCGCGACAGGTAGCCCGACAGCGGAATCATGATGACTTCCGCAATCAGGTAGCTCGTCTGCACCCAGGTGACTTCATCCGAAGAGGCCGACAGGCCGGCCTGGATCTCGGACAGGGACGCCGAGACGACCTGGATGTCCAGGATGGCCATGAACATCCCGAACACCATGAAGACGAAGGCGAACACCCGCCGTCGGCTGAAGTGCTTCTCCATCGGGTGCGGTTCGGGGGCCGCTGCATGCGGCCGCCGGTGGGCAAGCGCCTTCGGCACGCCGTGTCCGGGGACATGGCCCGTCTGGTGTGCCGGCGCATGCCCGGGCGCATGCGCCGGCAGATGCGCTCCGCCAGATCCCGTTTCCGCGGCAGCGCTCATGGCCGCGCCTTGGCGTTGGCGGCGCCGAAGCCGAGCGCGTCGAAGAGTGAGGTCTGCTGCAATCCATCCCGACTATGCACCGAGGCGACGACCGACAGGCCTGGCCTGACCGATCCGTCTTTCAGGGCATCGGCCGGCAGCGCAATGCGGACGGTGACGCGCTGCACCACCTTGGTGAAGTTGCCGGTGGCGTTGTCGGGCGGCAACAGCGAGAACTGCGCGCCGGTCGCCGGAGCGATCGACTCCACCCGTCCGTCCAGCACGTGCTCGCCGAAGGCGTCGATGGCGACGTCGACCTTCTGACCCGGATGGATGCTGCCGAGCTGGGTTTCCTTGAAATTGGCGTCGACATAGGCCGTCGTCGGAGCGATCAGCGCCATCAGCCGCGCGCCGGGCTGGGCATATTGGCCGATCTCGACCGCCTTGTTGCCGACGTAGCCATCGAACGGCGCGCGCACTTGCGTAAACGACAGGTCCCGCTCGGCCTTGTCGAGCGCGGTGCTGAGTTCGTCGCGCACATGTTCGGCCTCCGACTTCTGCGCGGCGAGCACCTGCAGATTGGCCCGTGCCCCGAGCAGCGCCGCCTGCGACGAGGAAACGCCCGCATTGGCGCTCATCAGCGTCGCCGCCGTGCGTGCCTTGTCTGCCGTTGACTGTTCGAAGCGCTGTTGCGAGCCGAAGGAGGTGGCCAGCATCTTTTGTGACCGGTCGAATTCGAGCGCAGCGCGTTCCTGGTCGGCCTGGGCGCCAGTCTGCACGGCCTTGGCCGACTGTACCTGCGCTTCCGCCTGCTCGATGGTGGCCGCCTGAGCCTCGATCTGCCGGCCGATGCGAGCGATCGTGGCGTCCTGCGAGGCGATCTTGTCATGTGCCGCCGCGACCGCGAGCTTGTAGTCGCCGTCGTCGATGCTGGCGAGCAGTTGACCGGCCTTGACCGTCTGGTTGTTGGCAACCGCCACATTGGTGATGTGGCCGGCGACCTTGGCGGAGATGATCGTCACATCGGCGCCGACGTAGGCGTCGTCGGTCGTAATCAGAAACCGCCCGAAGGTCAGATAGTCGTAGCCGAGCGAAGCTCCGTAGCCGCCCGCGCCGATGACCGCCGCAGCCAGCAGGAGACGCTTCAACCCGCTGCGCTTCTTCTTCGGCGCAGCGTCGATGGTGGGGGACGGGCGGACCGGCTTGCGCCGGCGGGCGTCCGGCGGAATGAGTTCGTCGGCCTTCGCCGGCATGGTGACGGCGGTTCCGTGCGGATCGGCGGCGAGCGCCTCGCTCCCTGTCGTCGCGGCCGGCGACGGGGAGCTCAGAAGGGTGTCAGGGGTGTCTTCGGACATGCCGATGGTTCCTTGCGGACTGCGGTCGAGAAATTAGACCGAACCGTTCGGTCAATTGCCATTGACATAGGGCGGTGACGATCCTAGATCAAGCCTGACTGAACCGTTCGGTCAATTTTTTCGAAACGGTTGCGCGGCCGCAGGGCCTCCACTGCGGCGGCCGGCTGGCTTCGGAGCCATATGCTAGTGGCATATGGGGAATTGGCGTCCGAACGGGACGGCCCGGTGGCGGTCGGTGACCGCGCTGTCCGCATAGCGAAGCCCGGCTCGGAGCCCCCCGAGCCGGGTGGCTGTGTGCGGACACCAGCCATGGCAGTGCGATCGTGTCGACGGGTGACGCACTGCTCCGCGACGCTGCTGTATTGGAGTAGCATTGCGAAAAGACGATTCCGTCCCGACGTCGTGCGCACCGGGATGGGCGAAAGGGATTCGGCGATGATCGCCACAACAATTGAAGAGCAGGTAGCCGACGTCAGCGAGATCGATACCAGTGCCAAGCGGCGCCAGATCATGGACGGCGCGCGTCAGGTGTTCCTCAGCGGCGGCTTCGACGGCGCCTCGATGAACGACATCGCCCGCGCCGCCGGCGTGTCCAAGGGCACGCTCTACGTCTATTTCGACTCCAAGGAACAGTTGTTCGAGGATCTGATCCGCGAGGATCGGCGCCAGCAGGCCGAGCGCATCTGTGGCGGCATCGCCATGAGCGGCGAACCGCGCGATGTCCTCTTCCGCTTCGGCCGCAACCTGCTGAACATGCTGGTCCGGCCCGAGCAGGTGGCGCATGTCCGCGCCGTCATCGCCGTCTCCGGCAAGTTTCCGCGCATCGGGCAGGCCTTTTTCGAGGCGGGCCCCCTGTTCGGGGCGACGATGGTTGCCCGCTATTTGGCGGGGGAAGCCGAAAAAGGCACGCTCGACCTGCCTGACGCGGACGCAGCCGCCTGGCAGTTCCTGGAGCTATGCCATTCCGGAATGCTCAAACGCAGACTGTTTGGCTACGATCTCGACGTCTCGCCCGCGGCGCTCGACGCGCGGGTCGCTTCGGCGGTCGAGATGTTCATGCGTGCCTATGGCAGGCAGGTCGCCGCTGAGGGCTAGAGCGCGATGCTGTCACATGGAAGCGTGTGGCAGCTGAGTCCGCGCTCTAGACCTTTGATAGAGCAGTGATTCAGATTTCAGATGGATCGCCACAGCGATTCCATCTGAAATCATCCTGCTCTAGTCTCGCCGACCGCGCGCCGAGCGCCTGACCGTTTCCGCCAGCACGATCACCAATCCGGCGACGAGAAGCCCGGTCGCCAGCGTCGCACCGATCTTGCCGAAATGCACCAGGGCGGCGAGTACGGCGACGAGCGCGAGAATCCCGGCGGCGAGGCTGCCGTCGTCGACAAACAATCCGAAGAGTTCTTTCAGCGCGGCCGCGATTGCCTTCATGGCTCGACCTCGGATGCGGTTCGGCGCGGTCGCACGGCTTGCGCCAGGGCGAGTGCCAGGGCGAGGAACAGGGCAGCGAGCGCCAGGATCATCAGATCGCCCCCCGGCCAATCCGCGCCGAGGCCTTCGCCGACCCAGAAGGCGCCGAAGGCCGTCAGCATCACTCCGACGAGGAGCTTCAGCGCATTCTCCGGCACGCGCGTCAGCGGCTTGTGCACGATGAGGCCGAGGATGACGACGAGCCCACCGGCAGCGAGCGCGCCGAGGCTCGCCGGCAGGATGAGCCCCTTGCCAGAGCCGATCGCCAGCACGATGAAAACCACTTCCAGCCCTTCCAGCACCACGCCCTTGCAGGCGGTGATCCCGGCGATCGCGGCTGTTGTCCGCTGGCTTGCCAGCGCCTGCCGTGTAATCGCTCTCGTTTCTTCATCAAACGTGTGCGTCTCGTCGTGCAGCGCGACGAGGCCGGCACGCCTGAGGATCGCCTTTCTCAGCCAGCGCATGCCGAAGAGGAGGAGGAGCACGCCGATGCCGAGCTGCAGAGCGTGAATCGGCACCAGCAGGATCAGCGGCCCGAGCCCGGCAACGAGGACGACGAGCACCGCGAGGCCGGTCGCCGCTCCTGTCAACGCCGCTCGCCACCCGGCGACGCTCGCCGCCGCGAGCACGATAGTGAAGGCCTCTACGAATTCCACGAAGGAGGCGAGGAAGGCGGCGGAGACCGCCGGCAGGGCGTCGACGGCAATGACCATGGCGGCTGCGCCCCTTTTCGCGAAATGGCTCGGCCCATAGATAGCCGTTGGCGATGCTCTGCCAAGTCCAAACCGTCAGGCGGCGTCGTGGTCGCCGTCGGCGGACAGTTCGCCCGCTCCCGGCGCGAAATCACAGACATGCGGCTTGATGTCGATCAGCGCCGTGCCGTCGATGCAGTCGAGGCCGCGGACGACGAGGGTCGTGCCTTCGACCGCCTCGACGCTGACAATGGATACGCCGATCGGATTCGGCCGGTGCGGCGAGCGTAGCGAGAATGTGCCGCGCAGTGTCGGGGCGTGGCGCGGTGCCTGCACGACAAGGTCGCGGCGCGACCGATCGAACCAGTAGAAGATCTCGATCCTCGAGCCGACGGCAATTCCCTCGAGTGCCGGCGCCCAGACGGCATCGATTTCGATGCGACATTGAGGTCCGTCCGCCTGTCCCATGCGCGGGCAGTCGGCTACCTCGACCCAGGGCGTCCGAATGCGACCGATGAAGATGAGCCGCGCATCGTCGGCCACGACGGCAGGGGCGGTGCGCTCGCCGGGCCTGAGGATCGTCGCATCACTCATCGCTTGGGCTCCCAGTGCAGGTTGAGTTCGGGCGGAACCGCTGCGGCAATCCATCCGAGATCGGAATTGCCGCACGATCGAAGGCCTGGAGCGCCAATTCGGCTGTCATACGGTTCCATGCGGCAGCCTTGCGCTCGGACGGCCCCGGCCAGCGTGCATCGAACCGATGCGCGCGCCAAGTCGGCAAACCAGAGTTAGGGGGCCGCGGTAGCGCCGGTCAACTGGGGGAAGCCCTAAGGTCGTCGAATGTGCGGGAGACACGCCAGTCGTAGGTGTCCGCGCGACCGACAAGCTGTTTGCCCGATATAGCAGAATGGGGGTTGCATCGGCGCGGTATTCGTTGAAGAATAGCGTTATGTAATGAGATTACATATGTCTGAGCCGGATGCCGATCCGGTTCCTTTCGGGATGGCCGCCTGGCCGTATCTGGCGGGAGCTCCAGGCGGAGTTCGGGGCAGATTTCGCCGCATCGCCCGACCCCGGCATGTGTCGATCTGGCCCGCGCCTGCTTGATCGCGCGAGGCCGCCGAGCGCGGCCGGACCAAGGGAATTCGACTGAGCTTCGGCTTCGAGCGCCTCGAAGTCGTTCACGCGGGCGGCGATATCGTCTCCTTTCGCCGCCCGCGCTTTTTTCCTCTTTGTCCGCGCCTTCGGCAGAGCTTGGCCGGCCGGGCGCCCGCTCAGTCCGCCACCAGGATGACGTGCGAGGGATCGAACGTCGCTGCTGCCTCGCCGCCTTCGACGAGGCCGAGTTCTTCGGCTCGCGCTAGGGTCAGCACCGCCAGCAGCGTCTTGCCGTCGCCGATCGCCAGCCTGATCTCACTCGAACGATCGGAATCGATGCGACTGACGATCGTGCCGCGGAAGCGGTTGCAGGGGAAAGCGCCGCTGCCGTCCACGGGGCCAAGGTCGATGAACGGCGCCTTGACCAGCGCCAGCACGCGCCGGCCGGGCGCCAATTGCAGGTCGTCGGCGGCACCGTTGGTGACGATCGAGTGGATCGACTGATCGGCGGTCAGCTGCATGGTGACGTCGACGTCGACGGCGGAGCGGTCGATCGCGACCACTTCGGCGCGGAACACGTTGCGGGTCGATATGCGCAGGCCGGCGGCCCGCAGCATCGCCTCGTCCTGTGCGTCGAGCCCCTCCTCGGCGATGATCGAGGAGAACTGCGACAACCGCTCCTCCAGTCGGCGGAAGGTGGCGATCAGCCGCAGGCCCTCTTCCGTTACCTCGGCGCCGCCGCCGGCGCGTCCGCCGGCCTTGGTGACGAAGGCTGGGGTCGGCAACAGGTTGTTGATGGCGTTCACCGCCTCCCAGGCGGTCTTGTAGGAAAAGCCGGTCTCCTTGGCGGCTGTGGTGATGCTACCATATTGGGCGACGGCCTCGAGCAGGCGGATGCGGTCGCGCCCGACCAGGAAGCGGCCCGCGCTCTTCAGCGCCAGCGTCGCATCTATTCTATTTGCCGACATATGAAATAGATCCCCGGCTGGCTTCAATTCCTCGGAAATCTACGCCGCCGGAGCCGAGCCGGGAAGTCAATTGTTCCCGCTCGGCGCGTTCTTTCGGCAGGGCAGGGCGCGGCGGTTTCCGGCGGGGCGCCATCCGCCGCATTGCCCTTGGGGTGGACGGGCCAACGGGGCCGCACTGAGGCCGCCCCGTTGGAGAATGCGCATCGAAGCTCCCTGGCCTCAGGCCTTGGCCGGCTCCATCTGGTCCTCGAAGTCAACGTGGCGGATAGTCTCGTCACTCGCTGGGCGGAACACCGCCGAGACCGCCGTGGCGACGACGATGTTGGCCGCGACCGCGATCAGCGCGTTGAACACGCCAACGCCGTCGATGGGAGACATCGGCACCCAGGCCGTCGGACCCCACGACAGGTAGGTGCCAAACACGAAGCCGACGACCCAGCCGGCCAGGAGCCCGGTCCCGGAGAACCAGCGCGTGTAGAGGCCGAACACGACGGCCGGGAAGACCTGGATCATCCACACGCCGCCGAGAAGCTGCAGGTCGATGGCGAACTTCGTCGGCATGAACAGGATGACGGCGAGCGCCCCGACCTTGACGATCAGCGACATCAGCTTGGCGAGGAAGGATTCCTCGGATGGCGTCATGTTGGGATGGACGAACGGACGCCAGACGTTGCGGGTGAACGTGTTGGCGGCGCCGATCGACATCACCGCCGCCGGCACCAAGGCGCCGATGGCGATGGCCGCGAAGCAGAAGCCGGTGAACCAGTCCGGGAACATTTTCAGGAACAGCTGCGGCACGGCATCCTGCGGATTGGCGACCTTGACCCCGGCGGCATGCGCCATGAAGCCGAGGAGCGCGATCAGCGCCAGCAGGACCGAATAGGCCGGCAGGGACATGGCGTTGTGCCGGATGGCCTTGGCGCTGGAGGCGGACAGCACGCCGGTCATCGAGTGCGGATACATGAACAGTGCCATGGCCGAGCCGATGGCCAGCGTGATGAACGGCACCATCTGCGCTTGGGTCAAGAGGAGCCCGGCGTTCTGCTTGCCCTCGTAGGCCTTGGCCGCCGCTTCGAACACCTTGCCATAGCCACCGAGTTCGATCGGGATCAGGATTACCGCAGCGATGACGAAGACATAGATCATGATGTCCTTGACGAAGGCGATCATCGCCGGCGCCCGGAGCCCGGACTTGTAGGTGTAGAGCGCCAGGACGACGAAGGCGATCGTCAACGGCGCATGCGCCATGTAGCCTTCGCCCTGGAAGCCCAGAGCGACGATCACCTTTTCCATGCCGACGAGCTGCAGGGCAATGTAGGGCATGGTCGCGAGGATGCCGGTGAAGGCCACCGCGAGTTCCAGCCACTTGTTGCCGTAGCGCCCGAAGACGAAGTCCGACGCGGTGATGTAGCCCTTCTTGTGGGCGACGTTCCACAACCGCGGCATGGCGATGAACACGAACGGATAGATCAGGATCGTATAGGGCACGGCAAAGAAGCCGTAGGCGCCGACCGCATAGACGAGCGCCGGCACGGCGATGACCGTGTAGGCCGTGTAGAGGTCGCCGCCCAACAGGAACCAGGTGATCCAAGAGCCGAACCGTCGCCCGCCGAGGCCCCACTCGTGCAGTTCCGACAGGTCGCCCGACTTCCAGTGGCTGGCGACGAAGCCGAGCACCGTGACGAGGACGAAAAAGGCGACGAACACGATCGTCGCCGTCCAATTGAGGTGCTCGATCATAGGTCGCTCCCTTCGATCTTGGCTGCGACCCAGATGAACAGCACGGATGCCGGGATCATCACGATCTGGAACCAGTAGAAGAAGGGAACGCCGCCGAGCGTCGGCTCGGTCACATTAAACAAAGGCACCCACAGCGCTAGAACGCAGGGTATCAGCAACACGAGGTATTTCATGGGCTGTTTCCTGTTTTGGTTCTTCCTCGTTCGGGAAGATACGTAGTTCGCATGCGGGAATCCCGTGCGCAAGGGGATTCATTGACGCGCGGTTCATCGGCAGCGGCTGCTTGAGCGGGCAGGGCGGACAGCCGCACCGCTCGATCGCGGCGAACTGGCGGTCGCTGAGAAATAGCTTCGGGGTCAGGCGCTTGGGGGAGTGGCGGACGCAGCGGCCGGGGCCGCACCCGGAGGTCGATGCGGCAAGACCGACGAGAACGGAAACGTCGGTGAGCCGTCAGCGCCGCGAGCCTGCCGATGGGCGGCGCCGGGCGGTATTGAGCGGCGTTCATGCGTCTTGACAACTCCGATCCGCTCAGCACAGTATCGGGGTAATTACTTGCTCGGCTCGGCCGCTAGCGCGCGATGCTGTCACATGGACTCACGTGACGATTGCATCACTGCGCTAGACCTTGCAGGGCCGATTCGCATGTTAGTTGCATTGATCCATGGAGACACTGTTATGAAGGCTTTTATCATCGCCGGCATTCTCGGCGCTGCCTCGCTTGTGGCCACGTCTTCGGCTGAAGCCGGCAACCACTGGAAATTTGGCCTGCACAATAATTCTGCGGCTCAGATCACCGTCTTCCAGACCAAGGAAGGCAGCGATTGGACCAAGAATTGGCTGCCGGAGAACGTCAAGCCCGGTGAAATCTATACGATGGATTTCGGTTCCGATGCGGGCGACTGCGTCGTCAAGACGCACATCGAATTCACTGACAACACCACTTTTGACTCGGACGTCGACTACTGCAAAGTCAGCAACCTCTACGTCCGCAATACCGACGTTCAGTGGGATTGATCGCGACCGGCAGGTACCGGAGCACGAGCCGCCGGCGTCGCTGAAAGATCCGGAGATTGGACAAGGTTGTCATCCCCGGCCGAGCGCCTTCAGGCGCGAGGGGAAGGGGATCCAGAAGCCCGATACGAAATCGTGGTTTTCTGGATCCCCTTCCCTCGATTGGCTTCGCCAATCTCGCCGGGGATGACACCTTTCCGTGTCGCAGACTTTGTCAGCACACTCTCGGCCGGCAGCGATGCCGGCCGTTTTTGTTCGTGGCTGCGGCTCAGACCGCAGTGCGTCGCCCAGTTCGTTCAGGCGTTCGCCAGGCGCCAGCCGGCGAGTTCCATCGCTTCGGCACAGGGCGTCACGGCGAAGCGGGCGGCGAGGTCGGTCAGATTGTCCGTCGTCATCGACTGGCGCGGGCCGCCCATGGACAGGACCTTCACCAGGATTTCCGCCGACTTCTCCGCCGTGTCGATCAGGCCGAACGCCTCGTCGAGCGTCTTGCCGACGCCGAACACGCCATGGAACGGCCACAGCACCAGCGGGCGCCGGGCGAGCGCCCTGGCCGTTTCCGCTCCGATCTCATCGGTGCCGGGGGTAATCCACGGCATGGTGGCGACCCCATCGGGGAACACCACGAGGCACTCGGTCGAGCCTTCCCACAGCGCACGCGTGATGTTGGCGTCGGAGAGTTCCAGCATGTAGGTGAGCGCGATCAGGTTGGTGGCGTGGCAATGCATGACGACGCGATCGCGGCCGTTGCTGCGAATTTGCCGGGAGATATGAGAGCGGAAATGCGCCGGCAGTTCCGACGTCGGCCCGCCGCCGTCGCTGTAGCCCCACAGGATGTCGAGGCTCTGCCCATCGAGCGAAACCCTGACCACTCCGAGGTTTGTCTCGGGATCAAGCTGCACGTTACGGAAGTATTTGCCGGTACCGGTGACGATGAAGGCCTGGCCGGCGAGTTCCGGCATTGACGTCGACAGCGGCACCGTCCGTTTTGCCGGCAGATCGCCGAAGCCCTCCAGATCCTCCGGCAACAGGCGCAAGGAGACGTTGCCGCCGTTGCGCTCGTCCCAGCCTTTCTCCCACATGTCTGTCGTCGCCTTGACCATGGCGGCGACAAACCAGGCCTGTTCCAATGCTGCGGTCATGGCTGTGCCTCTCATCGCTTGGCGAGTACGTCCTGCTCATAGGTCTTCACCGCGTTGAACCATGTCAGCCCGACCGGCGCATTGCGGCTGGCGCAATAGTAGTCCCATACCGCAGCCCAGGGACTTGACTTATGTTCTTCGAACAGCGCCATCCTGAACGTCGCGTCGTCGCGCGCTTCCGCCTCGAGGAGAGCGGCGCGCGGCTCCAGCATGGCGCGCAGCAGCGCCTTGCGCATATTGCGCGTGCCGACGACCCAGGCGGCGATGCGGTTGATCGAGGCATCGAAGAAGTCGAGCCCGATGGCGACGCGGCCGAGCACGTCTCCGCGGACGAGTTCGCTGGCGATCGCCTGAGTCTCGTCGTCGAGCAGCACAACATGGTCCGAATCCCAGCGCATCGGCCGGGAGACGTGCAGCAGCACCTCGTCGACGAGGGCGAGCACCGCCGACAGCTTGTCGGAAACGACTTCAGTCGGATGGAAATGGCCGGCGTCGAGGCACAGCATCGTTCCGCGCTTGGCGGCATAGGCCAGATAGAACTCGTTGGAGCCGACGGTATAGGCCTCGGCGCCGATGCCGAACAGCTTGCCCTCGACCGCATCCTTATGCAGCGCCTTCGAGATCGGCGCGGACAGGATGTCGTCGAGCGCATCGCGCAAGCGAATGCGCGGGGTGAAGCGGTCGGCCGGCAGATCCTTCGAGCCGTCGGGGATCCAGATGTTCATCACCGAGGGGGTGCCGAGAGATCGGCCGAAATGTTCCGAGACCCGTCGGCTCGCCTTGCAATGGTCGATCCAGAAGCGGCGGATGCCGGCGTCCGGGTGGCTGAGCGTGCGGTTGTCGGCAGCGAGCGGGTGGGAGAACAGCGTCGGGTTGAAGTCGAGGCCGATGCCCTTGGCCTTCGCCCAGTCGATCCAGTTCTGGAAATGTTTGGGCTCGATGGCGTCGCGCTCGACCTTTTCGGCTGCCTCAAGATAGGAGGCGTGCAGGTTGAGCCGCAGCGTTCCGGGGATCTGCGACATGGCGAGATCGAGGTCGGCGCGCAGTTCGGCGGGTGTGCGGGCGCGGCCGGGATAGTTGCCGGAGACCTGGATGCCGCCGGTCAGGACAGCGTTGGGATCTTCGAAGCCGCGCACGTCGTCGCCCTGCCAGCAGTGCAGCGAGATGGGTACCGCGTCGAGGCGGGAGAGAACGGCGGCGACATCGACACCGGTCGCGGAGAAATAGTCCGTTGCCCGGTCGAAGGCGGCCTGGAGGGTCTTGTCTGTCATGGTGTCAGGGTCCTTTCGAACGGAAGCCCGGGGATACGAGCAAAGAGGGATCAAAGTCGGCCGACCGCCGTTCGCCAACGCTCGGCGTAGCGGTCAAGGCCTGGGAGCGGCAGCGGGGCGACGGCCCGCGACAGGGCGGCAGGCGGTCGCGGCCAAGTGGCGAGCAACGCCGCACCCTGCGCCGTGCCGGTCGTCGTCTCCGCCGCCTCGACCGTCTGGTCCGGTCGCAGTGCGGCGAGGATGCCGGCGTAGGTGGGCGATTTGACGAACCCACCCTCGACGATGATCGGGCCCTTGTCCGCGCCGAGCCGGGTGGCGAGATGGTCGGTCATCAGCGCGGTGTAGAGGGTGGCGATGGCGCTCCAGGCGCCGCGGCGGTCCGGGACCGAACCGACGATCTTGCCGGGGATGTGGCGGAACGGGCCGCCCTCGTCGGAGAAGGCCGGCAGCGCCAGCGTGCCCGCATGCATCACCGCGGCCAGATCGTCCACATTGGCGCTCTGCGACACGCCCTCGGTCAACACAGCGAATTCGCGCCCGCCCATGAAGCGGGCGCAGGCGACGGGCAGCCCGTCGGCGGCGACGTTGGCAAGCATGTCCGCCTGCGGCTCCAACCGGTCGAGCGCGATGCCCGCCGCCATGACGATCACCCAGGTGCCGGTCGAGATGATGGTGAAGGGTTTGTCACGGCCGAGGAGATGCGGCAGCAGCGAGGCGTTGGAATCGTGGATGCCCGAGAGGATGCGGGTGGCGGGGCTGAGCCCGGTTCGCCCCGCCAGTTCCGGTCGGAGCGTGCCGATCTCCTGATAGGCGGGAACCAGCGCGGGGAGGAGCGGGCGCAAGTCCAGCGCATCCGCGAGGCGGGAAAACCGATGGTTGACCGGTTCCCACAGATCCGAATGGCAACCGTAGGACGTGACTTCGCTCGTCATCACCCCGGATAGCCGCCAGCTCCAATATTGCGGATAGGCGAGGACGGCGCGGGCCTGCGCAAAACCGTTCGCATGGGCGTGGCGCAGATAGGCGAGCTGCCGGCCGAAGTTGAGCCCGGCGCCGAGCGGCGGCGACAGCGTATCGGCAAACGGCGGGCGGATCGCCGCGTAAGTCGGCTCGATTGTATCGACGATGGCATCCTCGTAGTCGAGGATCGGCAGCACCAGACCGTCATCGCGGTCGGGATCGTCGCCGACGAGGGCGACCGTCGCCCCATGGGTGGTCGGGACGATGCAATCGATCGCATGCGCGCGGCCGAGACTTGTCAGCGACTCGAGGACGAACCGCCAGATGGCCATGGTGGCCACATGCCGGAAGGGCGGGCCACCGCACGACTCGTTCGGCTGGCTCATATCGGCGAGGAGACGCCCGCCTTCATCGAAAGCCGCGACCTTGACGTTGGTCTTGCCGATGTCGATGACCGCGACGGCCATGGTTTCAGTCCAGGTGGAAGACGGGGGTCAGTGGTTCGGAAACCGGCGAGCCGTCCGGATTGGCGGCCATGATGTCTTGCATGTAGGCCCACCAGCGCCGCATCACCGGGTGTTTGGGCAGGTCGTCCATCGTGTGGCCGTCCCGAAGTTCCAGATAGGCGAACAGCGTCAGCGATTCGGGATCGAGGAAGATCGAGTAGTTGGAAATGCCGGTCTCGGTGAGGAGCCGCGACAACTCCGGCCAGATCTCGTCGTGGCGGCGGCGGTATTCCGCCTCCTGCCCCTTGTTCAGATGCATCTTGGAGCCGATGCGTTCGACGCTCATCTCCCTAACCCTCTCAGGATTCCACGCACGACCAGGGGCACCGCGATCGCCGAGATGAGGAGGAGCCCCAGAAGTACGTTGATGACGATGCCGGGCACGTTGACGAGGCTCATGCCGAAGGTGGTGAGCCCGAGGACGAACACGGCGAGCACCACGCCCGGAATGGTGCCGGAGCCGCCAGAAATGGACACGCCGCCGAGCACCACCATGGTGACCACCTCGAGTTCCCAGCCGAGCGCGATATTCGGCCGGGTCGAGCCGATGCGGCCGGTCAGGAGGACAGCGGCGAGCCCGCTGGCCAGGCCGGACAGCACGAACAGGGTGAAGCGGATGCGTTCAACCCGGATGCCGGAGAAACGCGCCGCCACCGGGTTATTGCCGATGGCGTAGAGCCGGCGGCCGGCAGTGGTGCGATGCAGGACCAAGCCGGCGACGACGGCGAGAACGACGAAGATGTAGAAGGAATTGGGCAAGGGCGGCACGGCGAGCAATGTCGTCTGCCCGAGCGTCTGCAGCCCTTCCGGATATTTGGTGATCGCCTGGTCGCCCAATACCACCTGGGCGATGCCGCGGAACAACGACATCGTGCCGATGGTGACGACGATCGAAGGCAGCCCGATCGCCGTGACGAGGTAGCCATTGAAGGCGCCGGCGAAGGCCCCGACGGACAGACCGATGACAATCAGTCCGAACGTTCCGACGCCCGCGACCGAGGCGAGCCCCATGATCAGCGACGACAGCGCGATGATCGCGGCGACGGAAAGGTCGATCTCGCCGACGAGAATCAACAGCGCCATGGCCAGCGCCACGATCGCCTTTTCGGAGAAATTCGACGTGGCGTCGCTGAGGTTGAACACGTCGAGGAAGTACGGCGAGATCCAGGTGTTGATCCCGATCACCGCGACGAGGAGGAGAACCAGAATGGTCTCCCAGGCGAGCAGGAGATCCACGAGGCGGAACGGTTTCCGGTCAAGGACCGTATAGCGCGCCGACTGGTTCGACGTCGGCTGGTTCGGTCCCGACTGCGGCGGCGGCGCCTCGGGGGCGGGACTGTGAGGGAGGGGGAGGTCGGCCATCGGTTCGCTCGCGCTCATTTCTGTCCACCTGCGGCGGCGCGCCGGGCTTCACGCAGGATCAGCTTGCGCGGCCTCCACTCTGAACGGGTATTGACGATGACGGCGGCGAGGATGACCGCGCCGGAGATCGCCATCTGCCAGAACGGCGAGACGTTGATGAGCGGCAGGGCGTTGGCGACGACGCCGAGGAACAGCGCCCCCAGCACCGTGCCGGGAACCGAGCCGATGCCGCCGGCGATCGACACGCCGCCGATGACGCAGGAGGCGATCACGGTCAGTTCGTAGCCGGCCGCGATGTCGGCATAGGCGATGCCGAAGCGGGCCACCCAGAGATAGCCGGCAAGCCCGGAAATCGTTCCCGTCAGCGTGTAGACGAGGACTTGCAGTTTAGGCAGAGAGACTCCGCAATAGCGCGCCGCCACCGGATTGCCGCCGACCGCATAGAGGTTGCGCCCCGTTCGGGTCAGCGTCATCAGCACGAAGAAGCCGATGGTGACGGCCGCCGCGACCAGCGTCAGCGAGGAGAGCCCGGCGAATTCTGCCTTGGGGAAGGCGAGGAAGGCGTCGGTCATGTCCTTCGAGGTCAGCCATGCGCCGCCAGCGACGACGAAGATGGCGCCGCGATAGATCGACATGGTGCCGAGCGTGACGACGATCGGCGGGATGCCGAGCCCGGCGACGAGAAGCCCGTTGACGAGGCCGAGGCCGCCGCCGATGGCCATCGCCACCAGCATGATGATCGGGATCGGCAGGCCGGGATGGGCATGCGACAGAAGCGCCACCAGCATGCCGGTCAGGGCCAGGTTGGCGGCCACCGACAGGTCGATGCCGCGCGTCAGGATGACCGTCATCTGGGCGAGCGCCATCATGATGAGGACCGACGTGTCGGTGACGACGAAGAGGATGTTGTTGAGGGTCAGGAACACCGGCGTGCGCAAACCGATCAGCAACGCCATGGCCACGATGATGGCTGCGAGCACCAGTTCGCGGCGGGTCACGATGCTGGTCATGCCGAACCTCCCGTGGCGATACTGACGATCTTCTCCGGCGTGGCGCCAGCGCGGTCGAACACGCGGGCGATGCGGCCCTCCGCCATCACGACGACGCGGTCGGACATGCCCATCACCTCGGGCAGTTCGGAGGAGATGAGGATGATGCCGAGCCCTTCGGCGGCGAGGTCGGCCATGATCGCATGCACGGCGGCCTTCGACCCGATGTCGATGCCCTTGGTCGGCTCGTCGAGGATCAGGATCTGCGGCTTGGTGGCGAGCCACTTGGCAATCACCACCTTCTGCTGATTGCCGCCGGACAGTTCCATCAGCTTCTGGTCCCAGTGCGCCGCCTTGACCGCCAGTTTGGCGCCGAGATCGCGGGTACGGGCGAGCTCCTTGTGCGTGTCGACGAAGCCGCCCTTGCCGGCAATCTTGCCGAGGCTGGCCAGCGACATGTTCTCGCGGATGCCGAGCGGGGTCACCGCCCCCTGGATCTGCCGGTCTTCCGGCACATAGGCGATGCCGGCATCGATGGCGTCGGCGGGGGCGAAGATCGCTGCCCGCTTGGCGTTGATGCGGATCGTTCCCTGCGTTGGCGGGCTGATCCCCATCAGCCCCTGCATCGCCTCCGAGCGGCCGGCGCCGACGAGGCCATAGAAGCCGAGGATCTCGCCCCTGTGCAGGGTGAAGGAAATGTCGGCGTATTCGGTGGCGTTCGAGAGCCCCTCGACCTGCAGCACCGGCTCGCCGATGACGACGTGCCGCTTCGGGAACACCTGATCGATGGAGCGGCCGACCATCAGCTTGACGAGGTCGTCCTCGGTCGTCTCCGAGATTAACCCCTCGCCGACGTGATGGCCGTCGCGCAGGCACGTCCAGCGATCGGCGACCCGGAAAATCTCGTCGAACTTGTGCGAAATGAACAGGATGGCCCGGCCCTGGGACTTCAGGTCGGCGATGATGCGGAACAGGTCGTCGATCTCGCGGGCGGACAAGGCCGCCGTCGGCTCGTCCATGATGACGATGCGGGCGTCATGGGAGAGCGCGCGGGCGATCTCCACCATGTGCTTCTGCGCCACGCCCAGGCGTTTCAGCGGCGTCTTGGCGCTGAAATCGGCTTCGATCCGATGCAGGAGTTCGTTGGTGCGGCCGACCAGCGTCGTCCAGTCGATGAGCCCGCGCCGGGTCACCGGCATGTGGCCCATGAAGATGTTTTCGGCGACGGACAGGTCGTCGAACATAACCGGTTCCTGGTGGATGGCGGTGATGCCATCGGCCCAGGCGTCGCGCGGCGAATGGATCTCGCACTCTTTTCCCGCGACGACGAGGGTGCCGGTATCGGGGGTGTAGATGCCGGTGAGGATCTTGACGAGCGTCGACTTGCCGGCACCGTTCTCGCCGACCAGCGCCGTCGTATGACCGGCATAGAGGTCGAGGCGCATGCCTTCGAGCGCCCTGACGCCGGGAAACCGCTTGCTGACGCCGGAGAGCCTCAGGATCGGATCGGCGTATTCGCCGCCGCCCGGCTGGACGTCTGGAGTGATTGACATGGCGGGTAACATCCCCTCGGGGGGCAGCGCCGGACGGCTGGTCCGGGGCGAAAGGTGCCATCGGGCCGGGGTGGCCCGATGGCAAGTCGGCTCATGGCTTCTGGCTCATCAGAAGATCTTGGCAAACTTCTCGATGTTCGACTTGTCGAAGGTGAACGGATCGGCCATCGCGGCGTCGTTGTTATCGCCGATCTTGATCTCACCCATGCGGCCGGCCTTGACCGAGGTGCCGGCCTTGCCGGTTGCCGTGCCGGCGACGAGGGCTGCGGCGATCATCGTCGCCGAATAGCCGAGGTCGATCGGGTTCCAGATGGCGAACGTGTCAGTGGCGCCGGCCAGAACCGCCCCCTTCATCTCCGACGGCAGTCCGAGGCCGGTGACATAGACCTTGCCGACCAGCCCGGCGTCGACGACCGCCTTGGCCGCAGCGACGATGCCGACCGAGGTCGGAGCGATGATGCCCTTCAGATTCGGATGCGCCTTGATCAGCGCCTGGGTCTCGCGATAGCTCTTGTCGGCCACGTCATCGCCGTAGACCGTCGCCACCAGCGTCATCTTGGCGTAGTCGGGCTTGGCCCACTCCTTCTTCATCTCCTCGATCCAGATGTTCTGGTTCGTGGCCTGAGCAGTGGCCGAGAGGATCGCAACCTCACCCTCGTTCTTCAGGGTCTTGGCCATCATCTGCACGCACTTCTGCCCGATCAGCTGATTGTTCGACGGGTTCAGATGCATGATGCGGCCTTCGGGCGCGATACCCGAATCGAACGAGATGACCTTGATGCCGCGGCTCAGGGCCTTCTTGGTGGCCGGCACGAGAGCATTGGTGTCGTTGGCGGAGATGACGATTGCATCGACCTTCTGGGCGACGAGCGCGTCGATCACCTGGATCTGCGCTTCCGCCGTGGTCGTGGTCGGGCCGGTGTAGATCAGTTCGACATTGCCGAGTTCCTTGGCGGCTTCCAGGCCACCGTCGCGGCATGCGTCGAAGAAGCCGTTGCCGAGCGCCTTCGCCACCATGGCGATTCTGATCTTGTCGGCGGCCATCACGGAGGAGACCGACATCGGCGCAGCGGCTACGCCGAGAGCGGTGGCGGCAAGCAGTTTCAAAGTCTGACGACGATTGGATTGCATGTGACTTCCCTCCCAATGTTGCTCTTCACCGCGGATTCAGTCCCCGCGGCGATTTCTCACTCGACCCACGTCTGCGTGGGGGAATCGTCAAGCCGCTGTGACGGCCGAGCCGTCCTCTCCCGTCACCGGCACGGTGATCACCTCGATCCCGGCCGCCTGGCACATCTCGATGGCCGCCGGCGGCGCACGGTCGTCGGTGATCAGCTTCGAAACGCGCGACAACGGGCACACCACGATGGCGCCACGGGCGTCGAACTTGGAAAAATCGGCCAGAACAATCAGCTCCTGGGCGCGCTTCAGCAGTTTCGCCTCGGCCCGCGCGATCAAGGGATCGCCCTCGATCAGCCCCATGGCGCCGATCGAAGCGCAGCTCATGAACATTTTCGACGCCGAATAGTGCTGGATGGCATCGTCGTCGAAGGGCGACACGATGATCGCCTGTCGGCGGTAGACCTCCCCTCCGGGCAGCACGATGCGGTTCTCGCTCGACGCGATCAGTTGCTGCGCCATCGGGAAGGAATTGGTCAGAATGTGCAGGAGGCGGGGGGCGAGCGGCTCGACCATCTGGAACGTCGTGGTGCCGGCGTTGATGATGATCGACTCGCCGTCGACGCAGAGGTCCGTAGCCCGGCGAGCGATCGCGCGCTTATGAGCGATATTGAGCGTTTGGCTGATCATGAAGTCGCGCGTCGCCAGGGTGCGCGGCTGCGACAGGTCGACAGCCTCGACACCGCCATGCACACGGCGGATCTGCCCGGAAGCGGCCAATTCGGCCAAATCGCGCCGGATCGTGGCGCTCGATGCACCGGTAACGGCGACGAGCTCGCCGACGGGAATGACTCCGCGTTCCTGCACAAGCCGCAGTATGATTTGAGCGCGCTCCCGTTCGAGCATGGTGCTTCATCTCCCTATGATCAATTTAAGGCACGATCGCTCAGGTTGGTCAACCTCTATGCACGATTGTGCAATGCAAATAGTCACCGCGGCGCAAAATTGCTCACACTCGATTGACCTCGCTCAACAGGACTTCTATCATCGGGTGAACATCGTAGTTGCCCAAGTCAATTCGAATGGCCGGCCTAAAGAGCCGCGCGCCGATGCCGAAACAGGGACGCCCCATGACCGCCGTACTTTCCGCCGACCGCCTCGCCAATCTCTGGGATGATGCCCATGCGGCAACGCTGGACGAGCCGGGTCGGCTGCTCTATCGCTCAAATCTGCTCGGATCCGATCTCCGTATCACCAATTTTGGCGGTGGAAACACCTCGGCCAAGGTACGCCAGCTCGATCCGTTGACGAAGGCGGAGGTGACGGTCCTGTGGGTGAAGGGCTCGGGCGGCGACATCGGGTCGATGCGGCGCGACGGATTTTCCACTCTCTATCTCGACAAGCTCGAAGCGCTGAAAGGCCTCTATCGCGGCCTCGACCACGAGGACGAGATGGTCGGCTATCTGGCGCACTGCACGTTCGACCTCAATCCGCGCGCCGCTTCCATCGATACACCGCTGCACGCCTTCGTTCCCTATGAGCACGTCGATCACGTGCATCCCGACGCCGTCATCGCCATCGCCGCCTCAGCGCTGTCGGAAGACCTGACCCACGAGGTGTTCGGCTCCGAAATGGGCTATCTGCCGTGGCAGCGTCCGGGCTTCGACTTGGGGCTGAAGATCGGCCGGCTGGCGAGCGAGCACCCCGAATATGTCGGCGTGGTGCTCGGTGGACATGGCGTCTTCACCTGGGGTCACACGGCGAAGTCCTGCTACGAGACGACGCTCAGGATCCTGCAGCGGGCCGCCGACTGGCTCGCCGAGCACGAGGTCAAGCCGTCGTTCGGTGGCGCCCGTGTCGCCGCGTTGCCGGCCGAACGGCGCGCCGCGGTCGCCCGCCGGCTGATGCCGGAAATCCGCGGCCGCATCTCGTCGGACGAGAAGAAGATCGGGCACTTTGTCGACAGCGCTGAAGTCCTCGACTTCGTCAATTCGCAACAGCTGGTCGACCTCGCGCAGTTGGGCACCTCCTGTCCCGATCATTTTTTGAGAACCAAGATCCGGCCGCTGGTGCTGCCGTTCGATCCCGTCGCCGGCGAAGTGGATGCACTCGTCGGCCAACTCGACGCGCTGATCGCCGACTACCGCGCCGACTACGCCGCCTACTACGACCGCTGCCGGCGGCCGAATTCGCCGGCGATCCGCGACCCGAATGCGATCGTCTACCTGATCCCCGGCGTCGGCATGCTGACGTTTGCCAAGGACAAGGCCACGGCGCGCATCTCCTCGGAATTCTACGTCAACGCCATCAACGTGATGCGCGGCGCCTCGGGCGTCGACCGATACGTCGGGCTGCCGGAACAGGAAGCCTTCGACATCGAATACTGGCTGCTCGAAGAAGCCAAGCTGCAGCGCATGCCAAAACCGAAGACGCTCGCCGGCCGTGTCGCGCTGGTGACCGGCGGCGCCGGCGGCATCGGCCAGGCGACGGCCGCTCGGCTCGCTTCCGAGGGGGCCGCCATCGTGCTCGCCGATATCGATGTGAAGGCGCTCGACGAGACGGTGGCGAGCTTCCGCCGCCGCTTCGGCAAGGACGTGATCGCCGGCGTCGTCGTCGACGTCACCAGCGAGGCGGCGGTTGCGGCCGCCTTCGGCGAGGCAGTCGGGGCTTTCGGCGGCATCGACATCGTCGTATCGAACGCCGGCATCGCCTCGGCCGCGCCGGTCGAGGACACGTCGATCGAGCTGTGGGATCGCAACATGTCGATCCTGGCGACCGGTTATTTCCTCGTCGCGCGCGAAGCCTTCCGCCTGATGAAGCGGCAGGGAAACGGCGGCTCGATCGTCTTCGTCGCCTCCAAGAATGGACTCTCTGCTTCGCCCGGTGCCTCTGCCTACTGCACCGCCAAAGCGGCCGAGATCCATCTTGCTCGTTGTCTGGCGCTCGAAGGCGCGCCCTTAGGGATTCGCGTCAACACGGTGAACCCCGATGCGGTGTTGCGCGGCTCCCGCATCTGGCAGGGCGAATGGCGCGAACAGCGCGCCCAGTCCAACAAGGTCTCGACCGACGAGCTGGAGGAAGTCTATCGCCAGCGCTCGCTGTTGAAGCGCTCGGTGCTGCCGGAGGATGTGGCCGAGGGTATCTACTGGTTTGCCTCCGAACTCTCGGCAAAATCGACCGGCAATATCCTGAACGTCGATGCCGGTAACCTCGTCTCGTTCCCGCGCTAGGCACGGGCAGAGCGAGGCGGCCCGGTCGCCTCGCCCCGCGACGACATGGGCCTCGCCGAAGCACGCGTCCGCTGACGGATGCCATTGCCGCGACTGCGTTATCCCCTTGCGTTCACAGCCCCTTGCGGACCGGCGGCAAAGCAGGCGATATAGGCGCGGCGATCGGCGAGGGGTGGTTTCGGCTAAAATGACTTCGGCAGACGGTATTCTTTCTCCCAAGCTTCATGCGCGTTGTGCCGATGAAGATATCAGGCGCATCATAGCCTACGCTGATCCCCTGGCTTCGGCAGATAAGTTGCCAGATATCGAGCCGGAATACATAGGAAACTTGTTACAGATTGCCCACGTGCACCGGCTTTTGCCGATCGTTGCGCGCAATCTTCGCCTCAATACGCCGACTGCACGGGCAGAAATCCTCGACGCCGTCCAGCAGGACCTGGTGATCGGGATCGGCATGTCGATGCAGCTCGACGGGCAAGCTCGCCGCATCGCTCAGG
>JARLIT010000321.1 GCA_031291575.1 Ancalomicrobiaceae bacterium | reverse complement strand
CGCCACAGATAAGCGCGCTCCCCGCCGGCTTCGCTACGCCGACGCACCTGCACCACGCCCTAGGACCCGATCGCTTTGGGAAGCTGACCGGGTCACTGCGATATGGCAAGCGGGGCACTCTGACGCGGAAATCAACACTCGGCCGTCGCGGGCGGCACCGCCGCGTCCGGTGCGAAGGCGGCGAGACTGGTGTCATCTCTCGCCGCCAACGCCAGTGGTTCAGAACTTGAATTCAGCGACGTTGGCGGGCGTCACGATCTTCGCCGGGCCGAGCACCACTTCGCCGTCGGGGCCGACCTTGTACTCGCCCAAGCGGCCCGCCTTAAAGGTCTCGCCGGGCTTGCCGGTCAGCTTGCACTGGGCAAGATTCTGCGCCGCAATGTAGGTGAGATATCCGAGATCCTGGACGTTCCACCAGATGTCCTGGGAAGCGCCGGATTCGATGTACTTCTTGATCAGAGTGGCCGGGGCGAGGCCGGTCAGCTTGATCTTGCCGATCATGCCGGCCTGCTCGAGCGCACGGGCGGCGGCAGGCAAGCCGATACCGGCGGGTACGATGATGCCTTTGAGGTTCGGGAAGGCCTGGGCCAGCGCCAGCGCCTGTTGCTGGTTGACCTGCTCGCTCTCCTCGCCGTAGGCAACCTGGACCAGTTTCATCTTGGCGAATTTCGGCTCCTTGGCCAGCTTGGCCTTCATGAAGTCGATCCAGGCATTCTGGTTGGTTGCCGTGGGCGTCGACGACAGGATGGCGAACTCGCCTTCGTTGTTGATCAACTGCGCCATGCTCTCAAGCATCATTTCAGCCAGGCTGTCTCCTTTGGCCTGATTGATGAACAACGCGCGCGCATCGACGGCGACGTCGGAATCGTAGGACAGAATCCGCACGCCCTGCTTGATGGCACGCTTCAGCGCGGGCGCGACGGCATTCGCGTCGTTGCCGGAGATGGCGATCACCGCGACCTTCTGCGAGACCAGATTGTTGATGAATTCGATCTGGGCCTCGGCGCTGGCCTGCGACGGAGCCTGCTGGATCAGCGTGCCACCGACCTCCTTCTGTGCCTCTTGGGCACCCAGTTTGGCGACCTGGAAGTAGGGATCCGTGTCGAGTTTAGGCAGGAAGCCAACCGTCACCGGTCCGGTAGCGCATTGCTGCGCCATCGCTGGGACGGCAAACATCATAGCCGTGGTGGTCAAGAGGACCGTCAGGATACTTTTGGTCATTTCGTCAGCACCTTTCTAGCGTTTCCGGATGAGCCGTTCAGTTCAGACCTTGGTTCGATGTAGTCGAACATGGCGAGCACGGCCTATTCGCCGGTCTGTTGGAGGAACAGGCGCATTTGCACTTTTCTGAAGATCTGTTGCGCCACGTTGCTTAAGAGCAGCGAGAGAATGAGGAGCAGCCCGATGACGGTTCCCTGGGCATCGCCGCCGATCTGACTGAGGCCGAGGACGTTGCGCACCACCGCCAACAGCACGAGAGCCCACAGCACGCCGGTGATCTTGCCGGTGCCGCCGAAGGCACTCACCCCGCCGAGGAAGGTGGCGGTAATGACGTCCAGCTCGAAACCGAGCGCGTTGTTGGCGCGAGCGTTAGACAAGCGTGCTGTGAAGATGATTGCCGCCAGGGCGCAGATCACGCCGGACAGGACGAACAGCAGAAACACCATCCGCCTGGTCTTGATCCCCGAATAGAGAGCTGTTGCGGGATTGCCGCCGATGGCATAGATGCGCCGTCCAATTGGAGTGGCCTGCAGCACAACGGCAAATATCGGCGCCAGGATCAGGAAGGGAACGATCGTCCAGGGGATCGGCGTCCAGGGAACCAAGTCGATCCCGAAGTCGGTGAATGCTTCCGGGAATTGATTGATCGAGCCTGTCCCGAGAATGATGTAGCCGATGCCCCGGAACATCGCCAAGGTGCCCAACGTCACCACAAGCGAGGGCAGGCCGACGATCGCCACCAACGCGCCGTTGAGGGCGCCGGCAATGCCGCCAATCAGTAGTACGACTGCGAAGGCGAGTGCCATCGGGACGTCGGCACGCAGTAGCACGCCGAGGATGACGCTGCAGAGCGCCAGGATGCTGGCGACCGACAGATCGATCTCGCGAGCAATGATCAGCAGCACCATCGGAAAGACGATCAGCGCCTTTTCGGAGATGCCGGCAGCTGCCTGCGACAGGTTGAAGGCAGTCGCGAAGTTGGGAACGGCGACGACCGCGTAAATCAGCACGGCGATGGTCATCAGCCCCAGGAACGTTTCCCAGGAGAGGTGGCGCAGCAGTGAGGGGCGGGTCATGCGCGTCTTCTCCTCGGGGTTGCAGCGCGGTGGGAGCTGTGCAGGACAAAGGCATCGACGCTGATGGCGATCAGGATGACCAGACCAAAGATGCCCTGGAGCCACAACGGATCGACCCTGACCAGGGTCAGGCCATTGCGGATGACCAGCAGGATCAGGGCGCCCAGGGCGACGCCGAACATGGTTCCAACCCCACCACGCAGCGAGACGCCACCGACCACGGCGGCAGCGACGGTGGTGAATTCGTAGCCAAGCGCCACGCGGGCATCGACCGTGGCATAGCGGGAAGCCCACAGGGCGCCGTCAAATCCGGCCAGCAACCCCGACAGGGCGAAGACACCGAGGACGCGCTGCTGGACGGGGATGCCGATCAGCGTGGCCCCGGTCGGGTTGGAGCCACTGGCATAGACCTCGCGTCCGATTGGCAGCCAGCGCAAGCCCAGGGCGAAGACTGCCATCGTGAACAGGGAGATGATGACAACGCCTGGCACTCCCAGGATCGAAGCGCTGGTCATATCGAGCCATGCCGCCGGCACCTGGTCGGCACTGACCTGCCGCCCTCCCGCCCACAGGCTCGTCGCACCGCGAAACACCGACAGTGTTCCCAGAGTTGCGACGATCGACGGCACCTTGCCGTAGGCGACAATCAGCCCATTGAAGACGCCGCAGACGAGCCCGACGGTGCAGGACAGGATCAATGCTCCGAAGATGCCGACCCCCGGGTGAGCCTGCAGGGTGCTGGCCGCGACATAGGCCGAGAGCCCGATCACCGAGGCGATGGACAGGTCGATGTTGCGGGTCAGGATCACCAGCATTTGTGAGATCGCGACGATCATCAGCAGCGCCGCGTCCATCGACAACGCCGTCAGATTGGCGCCGCTCAGCATGCGCGGATTGACGACGGCGATCGGGATGACGATGGCGACGATGGCACAGAGCAGGCCGAACTCGCGCCGTGCCGCCAAGCCTTGCGCCACACGCGACAGCAATGGTGGCGTCGAGATGGTCGCCGATCTGTCGGCTTCCGTCCCCGCCGTCGGAGAAACCGGTTGTGACGGCGCAGCGGAATCTGTCGCGGCGTGCATCACCACTTCCTGGGTGGCCTCGGAGCCCTCAAGCACTGCGGTCACGCGGCCTTCGTGAAGAACCACCAGGCGGTGGCACATTCCGAGCAATTCCGGCAGTTCCGACGATATCAAGATGATTGCCAGACCGTGGGCCGCCAGGTCCGCGATCATGGCATGAACCTCGGCTTTGGTCTGGACGTCGATACCTTGGGTCGGTTCATCCAGGATCAGCACGCGCGGATGGGTTGCCAGCCACTTGGCCAGCACCACCTTCTGCTGATTGCCGCCGGACAAAGTCTGTACAGGCTGGTCGAAGTCCTGGAAGCGCAGGCGCATGCGCCGCAGATGCGGTTCCACCAACTCCAATTCGCGCTCTCGCCGGATAATCCCCGCCTTCGCCGCCTGGTCGATAACCGGCAGTGACCCGTTGGTCAGAATGGCAAAGTCCATGATCAGGCTTTGCCCGATCCGATCCTCCGAGACATAGGCGATGCCGGCATCCATCGCTTGGCGAGACGACGTGAAGTTCACCAGTGTGCCGTCGAGGCGGACCCGTCCGGAGCTTGGACGATCGATGCCGAACAGCACGCGGGCAATCTCTGTACGGCCGCTGCCGACGAGGCCACTGAGCCCCAGGATTTCACCGGCCCGGACCTCGAAGGAGACGTCGTGGAAGGCGTCGCCGCTGGCCAGCCCTTCAACGCTCAGGACAACCGCGCCGCGATCTTCCCCAAGCTTGGGATACATGGTGTCGAGCGACCGGCCAACCATCAGCTGGACAGCCCGTTCGCGCGTTAGGGCAGCGGTGGGCTCGACTGCGACGAGCCGGCCGTCCCGCAGCACCGCAACCCGATCCGACACCCGGAAGATCTCGTCCATCCGATGCCCGACGAACATCATGGCCACGCCACGGCTCTTCAGGTCTGCGACGACGGCGAACAGTCGCTCGACCTCTCGCTGCGACAGCGCTGCAGTCGGCTCGTCCATGATCAAGACACGGGCATTGAGCGATAGCGCGCGCGCTACCTCGACGAGTTGCTGTTCGGATGTGCGGAGGCGGTCGAGCCGCGTTTCAGGCCGACACTGAAGCCCGACGGTTTCCAGGAGAGTGGCGGCCTCGCGTGCCATGGAGGCATGATCGAGACGTCCGCCGACACAACGTGGGTGTCCGATGAAGATGTTCTCGGCCACGCTCAAGTCGCCAAACAGTCCGGGATGCTGGTGCATCACAGCAATGCCGTGCCGCTGAGCATCGAGAGGCGTCGAAAAGGTGGCGTCATCACCGTCGAGGCGAACGCTGCCGGCGTCGGGTCGATAGACTCCGGCTAGCAGTTTGACGCAGGTGCTCTTGCCGGCACCATTTTCCCCAAGAAGCGCCAAGACCTCGCCCGCGCGGAGGTCAAACGAAACGTCATGCAAGGCGATGGTGCCGCCAAAGATCTTGGTTGCGGCGCGCAGCCCCGCTATGGCGGTGATCGCCCCACCTTGCGCAGCAATAATCGCCGGATGGTCCGTCTGCATCTAGTCGACGTCTCCTCGATAGACGGTTGCGTCGTTCCCGAGATGCCAGCACCGATGGCCCAGAGGCTCCGGTGTCTTGCGCGGCAAAGTCGGGCAACCGGCATCTGCCGGGACCGTGCTTCTATTATTAAAGCAAATTGCTATATCAAGCTTGTCCATGTCAAGAGGGATTTGTCGGCCTCTGCGGCGCTGCCGGCCTAAGGCTGCGCAAAAACACGGGAAATTTCCGTCAGGAGCAATGTCGCCGCTTGCAGTGAAAGGCGCCCCCCGCGGCGCGTCGTCAGCGCTGCCCGCCCGATCCGACGAGGAGGGGGCGCTTGTTCGAGCGCGTCTTCTTCAGCAGCACGGAACTGTCGGGTGCGAACATGTCATAGACCGGAAGGATCGCGCCGCCGATCGCAACCGCTTTGGCGCCAATCGAACCAACGACGATCGCCGGCCTGATCAACCCATCGGGAACAATCTCGTTGAAACGGCGCACCACGCTGGCAACGGTGGAATTCAACAGCGCGGCGGGCAGGATGGAATCAATGATCACAGCATCAACGTCGATGACTGCGATCGATCCCACGATCGCCTGAGCGAGGGCATCTGCACAGTCCTCCTGCCACTCATCGACGAAGGGTTGCGCCGATTCCGGCAAGAACTCCAAATCGTTGAGCTTGCCGATCTCGACTCCGCAGGCACGCAAATGCCGGATCAGCACAGCCACCGAAGCACGACGCAACAGGATCTCAAACGGCCCGGCGGGCGGAGGAACCGTCGACAGTCGCGACGGGGTGACCGGATATGGACCGAAAGCTCCGGAGTTCCCGTGCGCGCCCGTCGAAAGGCTGCCATCCAGGACCAGTCCGCCGCCGATGAAGGTGTTCATAAAGAAGTAGATGAAATTCTTGTAGTTTCTGCCTGCTCCATGCACCAGTTCGGCAACAGCGGCCGCCGACGCGTCGTTCTCCAGATGAATTGAAAGACCAGACACGGCGGCGAGTTTCGCCTTGAGGTCGAAGGCTTGCCACGCCCCGGCGACGGCTTCGGAAACGTTCTGCTCGGACTTCCATCCGCCGAGGAAGTACGGCATGGCAAGCCCTACACCGATCACCCGGTCCTTCGTCGTTTCCGGGAGAGCATCCATAAAGCGTCGAATACAGGAGGCGGCCAGCGAGAGCACAGACTCTGGCTCGGGAAACTCATATTCATGAGTCTCGGAGGCTCGGATCTGCCCGGCAAAGTCCACCAGCACGGCATCGAGCGAGCGCCGCCCGATGTGCAATCCGATCGAGAAGGCGCCATCAAGCACCGGCCCGTAGATGATTGAAGGCTGGCCCACTTGGCCGAACCGCTTGCCTTTTGGCTCGACCAAGCCGGCATCAACGAGTGCATCGACGATTCCGGCGACTGCCTGGGGGGTCAAATTGGCAGAACGGGCCAACTCCGCTTTCGAGCCCTCTCCGTATCGGCGCAGCGTCTCGAGGACGACGCGCTCGTTGTAATTGCGGACGTGAACGGAGTTGCTGCCTTTGCGTTGCATTTTGAGCCTGTGACCAATTGCGCGAAGGAGGGGGGACGAAGCGTGTGGAGAATGGCCCAGTTTGGTTGACAGAGTACCGTGGATTGCAGGCCGCGTCCGCATTGAAGCGAACTTCGCAGCCGTACGGATCCTATTTAATAAACCAAATTGATGATATTATCGTTCCTCTCCGATGTCACGCTGATATCATCGGCTCTGCGTCACATTTGTCGCCGAGGGGCGAACCCGAAAGGAAGCAATCCATGGCCAAGTACAAAATCTTGCTCGCGGGGGAATCCAGGATAGGCCTCGCAAGCCATATCAACGGGTTCGACGAGTTCACGACAGCCGCCTACCTTACGGGCGCCGATCCCTTCCTGAAGGCGATGGCCGACAGCGACTTTGATATTACCTTCATGCCGTCGCACGTCGCTCAGCGCGAGTTCCCCCATAGCCAGGAGGCGCTGAGTGCCTATGACGCGGTCATTCTCTCCGACATCGGCTCCAACACCTTGCTGCTGCATCCCGATACGTCGGCCTTGTGCCGACCGATGCCAAATCGACTGCGCCTCCTCAAGGACTATGTAGCTGCGGGCGGAGGGCTGTTGATGTTTGGCGGTTACTGCAGTTTTCAGGGATTCCGCGGTACGGCGCGCTATCACAACACGCCGATCGAGGACGTGCTGCCTGTCGAATGCAT
>JARLIT010000049.1 GCA_031291575.1 Ancalomicrobiaceae bacterium | reverse complement strand
GGTGGTGAGCTTCTCCTCCTTCTCCGGTGGACGCGGCATGATTTCCAGCTGCGTTACCGACAGGGCACCCTGGCGCACCGAGGTGCCGATGCAGTCCGAGCCGGTATCGCCGCCGCCGATGACGAGGACGTGCTTGTCGGACGCCAGGATCGGCTCGACCTCGCCGAGCGGCTCGTTGTTGTTGCGGCGGTTCTGCTGCGGCAGAAACTCCATGGCGAAGTGCACGCCCGGCAGCGAACGGCCGGGGATGGCCAGATCGCGGGGCTTTTCCGAGCCGCCGGAGAGCAGAACGGCATCATATTCGGCCTGCAGCGCGGCGATCTCGACGTCGATACCGACCTTGACGTTGAAATGGAACTTGACGCCCTCGGCGATCATCTGTCCGACGCGGCGCTCGACCACGGTCTTTTCCAGCTTGAAGTCCGGAATGCCGTAGCGCAACAGGCCGCCGGCCTTGGCGTTCTTCTCGTAGACGTGCACCTCGTGGCCGACGCGGGCGAGCTGCTGCGCCGCGGCGAGACCGGCCGGGCCAGCGCCGACGATAGCGACCTTCTTGCCGGTCTTGGCCGGGGCGATCTCGGGCTTCAACCAGCCGAGCGCCCAGGCCTTATCGGCGATCGTCGCCTCGATCTGCTTGATGGCGACCGGAGCGTCGAACAGGTTCAACGTGCAGGAGGCCTCGCAGGGAGCCGGACAGACGCGCCCGGTGAATTCGGGGAAGTTGTTGGTCGAATGCAGGTTCTTCGACGCCATCTCGTAGTCGCCGGCATACACCAGATCGTTCCAGTCGGGGATCTGGTTGTTGACCGGGCAGCCGCGGTGGCAGTAGGGCACGCCGCATTCCATGCAGCGCGCGGCCTGCCTCTCGATGTCGGCGGGCCCTAGCGGCAGGGTGAACTCGTGATAGTGAAGGATCCGGTCGGCAGCCGGCTGGTACTTCAATTCCTGCCGGTCATACTCGAGAAAGCCCGTGACCTTGCCCATGTCTCAACTCCAGTCAATCTCACTTTGACCCGGTGATGCGCCGGCCGCGACTGATCCAGCGGCCCAGGTTGCACCCCGGTTGCTTCGGTCGAACGAGCGGCGGATCGCTCCGTCCGCTCGTGTCTGGGTGGCGGCCTATTCGGCCGCCTGGCGCTGGCTTTCCATGGCCGCAAGGGCCTTTTTGTATTCGACCGGCATCACTTTCACGAACTTCGGCCGATAGACATCCCAGTTCTCCAGGATCGTCTTGGCTTTGGTCGAGCCCGTCCAGTGGTAGTGGTTGGAGACGAGCTGGTAGAGGCGCTCGTCGTCGTGGCGCGTCATGTCGCCGGAGACGTCGACCTTGCCCTTGAAGTCGAGATCGCCGCCCTGATGGTGCAGGCGTTCCATCAGCATGTCCTCTTCCGGCACCGGCTCCAGATCGACCATGGCGAGGTTGACGCGCTTCTTGAAGCGGCCGTCCTCGTCGAGCACGTAGGCGATGCCGCCCGACATGCCGGCGCCGAAGTTGCGCCCGGTTGCCCCGAGCACGACAACGATGCCACCGGTCATATATTCGCAGCCGTGGTCGCCCACGCCCTCGACGACCGCCACCGCGCCGGAGTTCCTGACGGCAAACCGTTCGCCCGCGACGCCACGGAAGTAGCATTCGCCCTCGATGGCGCCGTAGAGCACGGTGTTACCGACGATGATCGACTTTTCGGGATCGATCTTCGACTTCGGGCTCGGCTTGACCACGAGGCGAGCGCCGGAGAGGCCCTTGCCGACGTAGTCGTTGGCGTCACCGGTCAGGTCAAGCGTCAGGCCCCGGGCGCCCCAGGCGCCGAACGACTGCCCGGCGTTGCCGGTCAACGTCACACGGATGGTGTCGTCGGCGAGCCCGGTATGGCCGTAACGTCTGGCGATCTCGCCCGACAGCATGGTGCCGGTCGAGCGGTTGACGTTGATGATCGGCAGTTCGATCTTCACCGGCTTGCGGGCGTCCAGCGCCGGTGCCGCCAGCTCGATCAGCTTCCTGTCGAGAATGTCGACGATCGGATGGTTCTGGCTGGAGGTGTGGCGCATCGCCTCGGGCGGGGCCTTCGGCATGTGGAACAACCGCGTGAAGTCGAGGCCGTTGGCCTTCCAGTGCGAGATCGAACGATCCTTGTCGATCAGATCGGTGCGGCCGATGATGTCGTCGACCTTGGTGAAGCCCATCGAGGCGAGGAACTGGCGCACCTCCTCGGCGATGAAGAAGAAGTAGTTGATGACGTATTCCGGCGCGCCGTGGAAGCGCTTGCGCAACACCGGATCCTGGGTGGCGATGCCGACCGGGCAGGTGTTGAGGTGGCACTTGCGCATCATCAGACAGCCCGATGCGATCAGCGGCGCCGTGGCGAAGCCGAACCCGTCGGCGCCGAGGACGGCGCCGATGATGACGTCACGGCCGGTGCGGATGCCGCCGTCGACCTGCAGGGCGATGCGGGACCTCAGACCGTTGACGACCAGCGTCTGCTGGGTCTCGGCCAAGCCGATTTCCCAGGGGGAACCGGCATGCTTGATCGAGGTCAGCGGGGAGGCGCCCGTACCGCCTTCGAAGCCGGAGATGGTGATGTGGTCGGCGCGCGCCTTGGCAACGCCAGCCGCGACCGTGCCGACGCCGACCTCGGAGACGAGCTTCACCGACACTTCGCCGTGCGGGTTGACGTTCTTTAAATCGAAGATCAGCTGCGCCAGGTCCTCGATCGAATAGATGTCGTGGTGCGGCGGCGGCGAAATGAGCTGCACGCCGGGAGTGGCATGGCGTACACGCCCGATGACCGCGTCGACCTTGTGGCCGGGCAATTGCCCGCCTTCGCCTGGCTTGGCACCCTGCGCCATCTTGATCTGCATCTGGTCGGCGTTGACCAGATATTCGGTCGTCACGCCGAAGCGGCCCGACGCCACCTGCTTGATGGCCGAACGCATCGAATCGCCGTTGGCCAGCGGCTTGAAGCGATCCGCCTCCTCGCCGCCTTCGCCGGTGTTCGAGCGGCCGCCGATGCGGTTCATGGCGATTGCCAGCGTAGTGTGGGCCTCGCGGGAAATCGAGCCGAATGACATCGCGCCGGTGGCGAACCGCCTGACGATGGCAACCGCCGGCTCGACATCGTCGAGCGACACCGGGGCCCGCCCGAGTTCCTCCGCCGTCTTGATGCGGAAGAGGCTGCGGATAGTTGTCAGGTGCTCGCCTTGCGCGTTGATGGCGCTTGAATACTCCTTCTGGAATTTTTCGAACGAGTTGGTTCTGACCGAGTGCTGCAGCCCGGCGATGACGTCGGACGTCCACACGTGCGCCTCGCCGCGCATGCGCTGGGCGTATTCGCCGCCGACGTCGAGGGCATAGGAGAGGACCGGATCGGGGCCGAACGCCCTGGTGTGACGGGCGACCGTCTCCTTGGCGATATGCTCGAGCCCGACGCCTTCGATCTTGGTGGCGGTGCCGAAGAAGTACTCCTTGACGAAGTCCGACTTCAGGCCGACCGCGTCGAAGATCTGCGCGCCACAATAGGACTGATAGGTCGAGATGCCCATCTTGGACATGACCTTCAGCAGACCCTTGCCGATCGACTTGATGTAACGGTAGACGATTTCGTGCGCGTCGACGTCCTTGGGGAACTTCTCCTTCAAGGCGACGAGCGTGTCGAAGGCGAGATAGGGGTTGATTGCTTCGGCGCCGTAGCCGGCGAGAAGCGCGAAGTGATGGACTTCTCTCGGCTCACCCGACTCCACCACCAGACCGGCGCGGGTCCTGAGTCCCTTGCGGATCAGATGATGATGCACGGCGGCGGTGGCCAGCAGTGCCGGCACGGCGATGCGCTCGCGCCCGAGCATGCGGTCGGAGAGCACGATGATGTTGTAGACTTGGCCGGTCGCCGACACGCGCACGGCCGCTTCCGCCTGGATGCAGATGGCTTCCAAAGCTGGCCGCATGCCCGCCGGACCGTTGGCGGCCGGATAGGTGACGTCGATGGTGATCGACTTGAAGCCCGAGCCGTTCAGGTTCTCGATAGTGCGGATCTTCTCCAGATCCTCGTTGGTGAGGATTGGCTGCCGCACCTCGAGGCGCTTCTGCGCCTTCGAGCCCTCCTGGTCGAACAGGTTCGGCCTCGGACCGATGAAGGAGACGAGGCTCATCACCAGCTCCTCGCGGATCGGGTCGATCGGCGGGTTGGTGACCTGGGCGAAGTTCTGCTTGAAGTAGGTGTAGAGCAGCTTCGACTTGTCGGAGATCGCTGAGATCGGCGTGTCCGTGCCCATCGAGCCGACGGCCTCCTGGCCGGTGACGGCCATCGGCGCCATCAACAGCTTGAGGTCTTCCTGGGTGTAGCCGAAGGCCTGCTGCAGATCGAGCAGGCTTTCGAGCGTCTTCGGCGCGCGCGGCGACACCGCCGGAAGGTCTTCCAGCACGAGTTGAGTGTCGGCGATCCACTGCCGGTAGGGCTGTGCAGTGGCAATCGTCCGCTTGATCTCGTCGTCGGAGATGATGCGGCCGGCCTCCAGGTCGATGAGCAGCATCTTGCCGGGTTGCAGGCGCCACTTGGCGACGATCTTCTCTTCCGGGATCGGCAGCGTGCCGGCCTCGGAAGCGAGGATGACGCGATCGTCGTCGGTGATGATGTAGCGCGACGGCCTGAGGCCGTTGCGGTCGAGCGTCGCGCCGATCTGGCGGCCGTCGGTGAACGTGATGTCAGCCGGTCCGTCCCACGGCTCCATCAGCGCGGCGTGATACTCGTAGAAGCCCTTGCGCTCGGCATCCATCAGGTCGTTGCCGGCCCAGGCTTCCGGAATGAGCGTCATCACCGCGTGGGCAAGCGAATAGCCGCCACGCAGGAGGAACTCCAGCGCGTTGTCGAAGCAGGCGGTATCCGACTGGCCCTCGTAGGAGATCGGCCAGATCTTGCCGATATCGTCGCCGAACAGCGTCGACGTTGTCGTCGCCTGGCGGGCGTACATCCAGTTGACGTTGCCGCGAAGCGTGTTGATCTCACCGTTGTGGGCGACCATGCGATAGGGGTGCGCCAGCTTCCACGACGGGAAGGTGTTGGTGGAGAAGCGCTGATGCACCATCGCCAAGGCCGAGACGAAACGCTCGTCTGACAGGTCGAGGTAGTAGGCCGCGACCTGATAGGACAGGAACATGCCCTTGTAGACGACCGTACGCGACGAGAAGGACACGGGGTAGAACCAGTCCTGGTTGCGCTTGGTCGCGCCGTTCCAGTCGGCCTCGTAGACGTCGCCGGACAGCACCTTGCGGGCGATGTAGAGGCGGCGTTCCAGGGCCTCCGGGTCGAGCGGGGTCTTGGGAGCGACGAACAGCTGGCGATGCAAGGGTTCGGTCGCCTTGACGCCATCGGAGAGCTTGGAGTTGTCGACCGGCACGTCGCGCCAGCCGAGGATCGTCAGCCCTTCCGAGGTCACGGCGCGCTCGACGATCGAAACCGCGCGGTCGCGCTCGCCCGCGTCGCGCGGCAGGAAGAACTGGCCGACACCGTAGCTGCCGGCTTCGGGCAGAGTGAAGCCCAGCTTGGCGCACTCTTCTGCGAGGAACTGATGTGGGATCTGCACGAGGATGCCGCCGCCGTCACCCATCAGCGGGTCGGCACCGACGGCGCCGCGATGCTCGAGGTTCTCGAGCACGTGCAGCGCGTCCTTGACGATGCCGTGGCTCTTGCGGCCCTTGATGTCGACCACGAAGCCGACGCCGCAGGCATCGCGGGTGTGCGCCGGGTCGTACAGGCCCTGCGCTTCCGGCAGGCCGTCCGGGCCGGTCAGGAGTTTGGCCGTCGATCGATCCGCCGCGGAGGCGGCAGCTTTGGTGGCGGTCGCCGTCACGACGGTTCCACCCAACCCCAAGGCTCCTTCAGCTTCGATCCCGGCCATCGGCCTATCCTCACGTTCGCGGTTTCTGTCACTATGCTACGTCAGCGGGCGGTGCCTCCGCCTTGCCGCGTCGCTCATCCTTGGCGAAGCGGTCAAAGCGATGGTTCCGTCCGTTCCGGGGATGGACCCTGCAGCACCTCGTGCCGGCGCGGGTCCTGTCGCCATCACGCGCTCTCTCGCCTTTGCACGCACGGTGCCAGAGCGGTCGAGCCCATAATGGCAGATGCGCCGCTCTTTGTCCCATTTGCGACTCCCGGCCGGAGCGGAGCTGGCGGTCGCCGGCGGCGTAACGCGACCCGCAGACCCGAAAACAACTCCAAGGCACTGATCGGGCGTCGTCTTTTGCACCGGAGCGGCAGCTCCGCGTGGGTCAGGACGACACCGTGAAGACCGGAAGGTTAATGGGACAGCATTGCTGTCCTATCCCGATCTCGGAACATGCCAGAAATTGGCCTGTTTCGCAAGACGGGCTAGATTCGGCCGCAATTCCAGGTGTTTCAGGCCACCCCGCCACTTCGTACGGCTGATCGCTGCGCCACATGCCCAAGGAAGCGGCAGGCTTGATCGCCGTTCGGTGCAAGGGCGTCAAGCATTCGCCGCGGGCGGCGGTGACGTGAATGAGGCTATAGTCGCACAGCCTGAGGCGAGAGATGAAAGGTTGAGCATGCAGTTCGGAAGCGACAACTGGGCGGGTGCGTCGGAGAAGGTCATGGCGGCGCTCGTTGCCGCAAACGCGGGCGATGTGCCGGCCTATGGTGGCGATGCGATCACGCAGCGTCTGGAACGGCGGCTCGCCGACCTGTTCGAGCGCGAGGTCGGCGTCCTCTTGGTGGCGACCGGAACGGCAGCCAATTCGCTCGCCGTCACCGGCCTCATCCCGCCTTATGGTGCGGTGATCTGCCACAGGGGCGCGCACCTCAATACCGACGAATGCGGCGCGCCGGAATTCTTCGGCTCCAACAAGCTGATCGCACTCGGTGGAGCGCGCGGTAAGGTCACATCGGCCGGGCTAAAGCAGCTTCTCGACCGCCGTCCACGCGGCGTCCACCACGTCGTGCCCGCGCTGCTGTCGCTGACGCAGTCGACCGAACTCGGCAGCGTCTATGCTGTCGACGAAGTGGCCGAGCTTGCCGGACTTGCCCATGACAAGGGCCTTCTCGTCCACATGGACGGCGCGCGGCTCGGCAATGCGCTCGTCCATACCGGCGCAAGCCTTGCCGAGATGACGTGGCAGGCCGGCGTCGATATCCTGTCGTTCGGCGCCACCAAGGGCGGCTGCCTGTTGGCCGAGGCGATCGTGGTGTTCGATCTGGCGCAGGTGGAACGACTGGCCTTCCTGCGCAAACGCTCCGGGCAGCTGGTGTCCAAGCATCGCATCCTCTCCGCCCAGTTCGATGCCTGGCTCGACGGCGGCCATTGGCTGGAACTGGCGTCGCACGCCAACGCCATGGCGGGCCGGCTGGCCGAGGGAATGCTGCGATCAGGCCGGGCGCAACCGGCGTTTCAGCCCGAGGCGAACGAGGTGTTCGCCTTTCTCGCTGACGCCGACGCCGAACGACTGCACGCAGCCGGCGCGCAGTTCTACGATTGGGATGCGGATATTCTGGAGCCGGAGGAGCAGCCGGGGCGGGGCGAGAAGCTCTACCGCTTCGTTACCTCGTTCCGCACATTGCCCGAAGACGTCGACCGGTTCCTGGGATTGCTCGCTCAAGGGTGAGGGACAAGCGCCAAGGCGGCAGCCTCGCTGGCCTTCAGGCGACGTGCCAGGAAGTCGGCGATGCCGCTTCGAACCGCCTGGAGCGTGGCCGCATCGGCGGTCGCCGGCGAGCCGCCATGAAACGGCGGGGCAGGGTCGTATTCCATCGACAACTCGGCCCGCCGCGCCGCCGCCTCGCTGAACAGTCGGGCGGAAAGCGCCAGCGCGAAGTCGATGCCCGAGGTAACGCCGGCGCCGGTGACGACATTGCCGTCGAACACGACCCGTTCGGCCACCGGTTCGACGCCGAACAGGGCGAGTTGGTCGATCGAGGTCCAGTGGCAGGTGGCGCGCCGGCCGGTGATCAGCCCGGCGGCGGCGAGCACCAGCGAGCCGGTGCACACCGAAGTGACCCACTCAGCCTCGGCTGCGAGCCGGCCCAGGAAGGCGAGCGTTTCGACGTCCGCCATCAGCTCGATCTGGCCCGGGCCGCCGGGAACGAACAGGATGTCGGCCTTCGGGCATGTTTCGAACGTCGCGCTCGGTAACAGCCGCAGACCGCTGGCGTCCTCGACCGGGTCGAGCGACTTCCACACCAGATCGACCGTGACCCCTGGCATGCGCTTGAACACTTCAAACGGGCCGGTCAGGTCGAGCTGGGTGAGGCGGGGATAGAGCAGCATGGCGACGTGCATGGGATCGGCCTCGACAGGGAACCGATTGCGATGGCCACTCTTAGCACGAAGACGGGTCGCTGGCCTGACCGGCGCGGTATCTGAGCCCGTCGATCAGTAAGCCGACCATGCGCTCGGCATGGTCGGGCCTGCCACGGTGTTCCTGCATGGAGAGGCGGCCGACAGCGGTCAGCAGGTCGTCCGGTTCGATGTCGCTGCGCACGTCGCCCGCGGCGACGGCGGCGTCGAGCAGGCTTCGCAGCGCCGGTTGCAGGCGCTGGTCGAAGTAGGCGGGCAAACTGTTGAACACCGGGTTTCCCGAGTGCAGCACGCTGGCAAGCCCGCGCTTGGTCGCAATGAACGCGGCGTAGCGCTGCAGCCACCGTCCCAATGCGTCACCCGGCGCGTATTTTCCGGCCAGCAACGGTGCGGCGTCGGCGCAGGCATCGATTTCACGACGGAACACCGCCGCCACAAGGTCTGCGCGCTGCGGGAAGTTGCGATAGAGGGTGCCGATGCCGACGCCGGCCTTGTCGGCGATTTCGCGCACCGGGGCATCGACGCCGGAGGTCGCGAACACTTCCTTGGCAGCCAGCAGCAGAGCGTCGACGCTGCGCTGGGCGTCGGCGCGCCGGCGCCGACCGGGGAGCTCACGCGACTGTGAGCCATCATCGAGCGCGTCCCGGTGATCGGCCACTAAACTCTCCTTGCAAAGCGGAACAATGTTCCGTATAAAAACGGAATGCTGTTCCGTCTCGGTCAATCTACTGCGGTACGACGGCGCTGACCAGCCACTCATGCGTCATAAGGAGGCTATCATGCACGACAAACGCGTCGCCCTCGTTACCGGTGCGAACCAAGGCGTCGGATTGCACCTCGCCAAGCAACTGGTGGCGCATGGCGTCACCGTGTTTGTCGGCTCGCGCAATGCCGAGCGCGGCGAAGCCGCGGCAAAAGCGATCGGCCCGGGCGCCATCGCCCTGCAGCTCGATGTGACGGATCGAGCGTCGATCGCAGCGGCGGCGGAGCGCATCCGCAGCGAGATCGGACGCCTCGACCTTCTCGTCAACAACGCCGCCATCTCCAATACCGGCAAGGCGCCCGGCACGTCGGTCGAGGACTACGCAAGGACGACCCGTGCGAGCGTTGTGAACCTCGACGAAATGCGCGCGGTCTGGGAAACCAACGTGTTCGGTGTCCTCGCCGTTACCCAGGCGATGCTGCCGCTGTTGCGCCTGTCCACCGACGCACGCATCGTCAACGTGTCGAGCGGCGTCGGCTCGCTGGCGGCGAACGCCGACCCGGCCTTCCCGTGGCGCTCGATCTTCGGTCCGGTCTATCCGGCGTCGAAGACCGCACTCAACGCCGTCACGCTGGCCCTGATGATCGAACTGGAAGCGACCGGCATCAAGGTCAATCTGGTCTCGCCGGGCTTCACCAAGACCAACCTCAACGGCTATGCCGGCACGGAATCGGTCGAGGACGGATCGCGCGAAGTGGTGCGCGTCGCCCTCCTCGGTCCCGACGGTCCGTCAGGCACGTTCACGCTCTGGGAGAACCAGACCATCCGCTGGTGATCGGCTGAGGCGAAATCGCGCCGGTCGGCGCCCCTCGCCAAACGCTCGGCTAGTCTCGCGGCGCCGTCGCCTTCGGACGCGCCGCAGAGGCGCAGGCGCGCCGTCCCGGACGCAAACCAACCACACAACAACGGAGATCACCATGCAGTACCGCCCGCTCGGACGCACCGGCATCAAGGTCAGCCCCTATTGCTTGGGCACGATGATGTTCGGCGCCATCGCCAATCCCGACCACGAAGACGGCATCCGTATCATTCACAAGGCGTTGGATGCCGGCATCAATTTCGTCGACACCGCCGATTTCTACAGTCAAGGCGAGTCCGAACAGATCGTCGGAAAGGCGCTTAAGGGCCGGCGCGACAACGTCGTGCTGGCGTCGAAAGGGCATCTGCCGATGGGCGACGATCCCAACAGCCAAGGCAACTCGCGCCGCTGGCTGACCCGGGCACTGGAGGACTCGCTGCGCCGCCTGCAGACCGACCACATCGATCTCTATCTGGTGCATCGGCCGGCAGCGGATACCGACATCGAGGAGACTCTGTCGGTGCTCACGGATCTGATGCGGGCGGGAAAGATCCGCGCGATCGGTACCTCGACGTTTCCCGCGTCCGATATTGTCGAAGCGCAATGGGTCGCGGAGAAGCGGGGCCTGGCGCGCTTTCGCGCCGAACAGCCGCCGTACTCGATCCTGAACCGCGGCATTGAACGCGAGGTGCTGCCGACATGCGAGCGCTACGGCATGGGCGTGATGGTGTGGAGCCCCCTGGCGATGGGTGCGCTCACAGGCCGCTACCGCAAGGGCGAGCCTCTGCCTGACAGTCTGCGCGCGAAATACTTCCCCGGACAAATGGGCGACGAACGGAGGCTCGAAGCCGTCGAGCAACTGATGCCTATCGCGGCGGAGGCCGGGCTGTCGCTGACGCATCTGGCAATGGCCTTTGCCATCGCCCACCCGGGCGTCACCTCGGCCATCCTCGGCCCGCGCACGATGGAGCAGTTCGACGACCTCATCGCCGGCGTCGGGGTCGCGCTCAGCGACGACATCCTCGACCGGATCGATGCGATCGTTCCGCCCGGAACCGACGTCGGACCGCTGCAGGCGGCCTATCTGCCCCCCGCCTTGACCGAGTCGGGTCTGCGCCGGCGCCCAGTCGCCGGACGTGCCGCTGCCTGAACCTCGGCGGGAGGACTTGACGTCGACAAACGAAAACGCCCCGGCGAACCGGGGCGTCGTAGTTTCAAGCGATGATCAGGCGATCAGGCCGCGATCTGCTCGGCAGGCCTGGTCTCGATCGTCTTGGGGCCGGTCGAAGCAATCGGGATCTGGCGGGGCTTCAGTGCTTCGGGCACCTGGCGCTCCAGGTCGACGTGCAACAGCCCGTTCTCCAGGCTGGCGCCCTTCACCACCACGTAGTCGGCAAGCTGGAAGCGTCGCTCGAAGGAACGCGAGGCGATGCCACGATAGAGCACATCCTTGCCTTCCTGGGTGTCGGTCTTCTCGGCTTTGACCACCAGCGTCGATTCGCGCGTCTCGATGGTCAGGTCCTTGTCGCCGAAGCCGGCGACCGCCATGGTGATGCGATAGGCGTTCTCGCCGGTTCGCTCGATGTTGTAGGGCGGATAGGTCGGCTGAGCCGTCTCGACGCCGCTCAAGTTATCGAGCAGGTGAAACAGGCGGTCGAAGCCGACGGTGGAACGATAGAGGGGAGAGAGATCATACCGCATAGTAGTCCTCCATTGTGAGCGACTGGTGCTCGTCCTCGGACAAGGCGTGCGAATCTTCGGTAGTTCCACCGTCCTTATTGGCCCGGTGGACGCCTCGTCGCGGCGGACCCTATTGGCGTCCGCATCAGCGATATGGGAATGCTTCGGGCGGGGTTCAAGAGGCAAATGACCGATCGCGAAGGCCACAATGGCGGCCGAGAGCCCTTTTCGCCTTGCCTTGCCGGCGTTAATAGGAGACGAGTTGCCGGTTCTTCCTCAGTCTTCGCCGTCGCCCCGTATTCGTCCGGAACAGTGCGCGAAGACCCCATCTGCCGATAGCGAGACGTCATGTCGGTCTTCGACCACCCCGAGAATTCCATCCCAGACGGCGTGGTCGCCGGCTTCATCGAGGCGGAGGACGGCCGCCGCCTCAGGGTCGCGCGCTGGGTGCCGCCGCACGCACGCGACCGCGGCACGGTCTGCATCTTCCAGGGGCGGGCGGAATTCATCGAGAAGTACTTCGAGACGGTCCGCGACCTGATCGCGCGCGGCTATGCGGTGGCCACCTTCGATTGGCGCGGGCAGGGCGGCTCGGAGCGGCCGTTCTCCAATCCCAAGCGCGGGCACGTCGACGACTTCGGCGAATTCGCTCTCGACCTCGATGCCTTCATGACACAGGTCGTGCTGTCGAGTTGCCCGCCGCCTTACTACGCGCTGGCGCACTCGACCGGCGGACTGGTCCTCTTGCAGAATTCCATGGCGATGCGCACGCGTTTTCGCCGCTACGTGCTGGCCGCGCCGTTCCTCGGCCTCGGGCAATGGGGCGTTTCAGAAGGGACGGCACGCGCGCTGACGACGACCTTTGCCCGCATCGGCCTCGGCCGGCTGTTCGTGCCGCGCGGCAAGCCGCATTCGATCCATCTGGAGCCGTTCGAGGGCAACCGTCTGACCGGGGACGAGCGGCGCTACATGCGCAACCGCCACCTGATCGAGACATTGCCGGACCTGTCCATCGGCGCGCCGACCATTGGCTGGCTGAGAGCGGCCCTGAAGGCTGCGGCGCAAGTCACGGCGGCCGATTTTGCCGAGCGGGTGCGCATCCCGACGCTCATTGTGGCTTCGACGACGGACCGCGTCGTCTCGACGCGGGCGACCGAACATTTCGCCATGTCGAGCAAGAACTGCTTCCTGGTGTTGATTTCCGGCGCCGAACACGAACTGCTGCAGGAGCGCGAGGCTTTCCGCGAACAGTTCTGGGCGGCCTTCGACGCGTTCGTGCCGGGCAGTTGACGGCGCCGGCTGCTGTCGCCGCTGGCCGCCAGGGGCGGCTCAGCCCGCAAGCATCCTCAACACGTTCTCATGCATGCGCGCGTCGCCGCTGGCGACGATATTGCCGCCAGAGGCTGCCGGGCCGCCGTCCCAGGTGGTGACGATGCCGCCGGCACCCTCGATCAGCGGGATCAGGGCGACGATGTCGTATGGTTTCAGGCCGGCCTCGATGACGAGGTCGACGTGACCGGACGCCAGCATCGCATAGGCGTAGCAGTCGGCGCCGTAGCGCGGCAGCCGGACCTGTTTTTCGACACGGTCGTAAAGGGCGCTCTCCCGCTCGGGGAAGATGCGCGGCGAGGTGGTCATCAGCACGGCATCGGACAGGCTCGTGCAGGAGCGCGTCTTCAAAGGGCGTTCGCCGCCGGGGCCGCGATACCAGGCGGATTTGCTGTCGCCGACGAAGCGCTCGGCGGTGAACGGCTGTGCCATCATGCCGAGGACAGGGCGGCCCAGGTATTCGAGGCCGATCAGCGTTCCCCAGATCGGCAGGCCTGAAATGAACGAGCGCGTGCCGTCGATCGGGTCGAGCACCCAGAGATAGGGCGAATCGCTCGCTTCGTTGGCGAATTCCTCACCGAGGATACCGTGGTCGGGAAAGTGGGCGGCGATCAGGTCGCGCATGGCGCGTTCGGCACCTTGGTCGGCCGCGGTGACCGGGTCGAAATGCCCGCCCTCGAGTTTATTCGCAACCGCGAGCGAGGAGCGGAACAGCGGCAGCGCCGCCGCCGCGGCGGCATCGGCGAGAGCGTCGAGAAAGGGGAGAAATTCATGCGTATTCGTCTGGTCAGTCATGCGAAATTCTCCCTGTCACCGGGCCCTTCGAGGGGTTCTACCAATCACTCTAAGCGATTGTCTTGTAATCGTTTTC
>JARLIT010000320.1 GCA_031291575.1 Ancalomicrobiaceae bacterium | reverse complement strand
TCATCGGCGAGCGGGAGGCTATTCGATCCGCCGTTCAAAGCCGCTGACTCAGCGCGTATGCGCACGGACAGCACGGCCGCATTGGCGATCGAAAACAGAAGCGCGAACCCCGGCAGCCCCAGTGCCAGCGGCAGTGCGGCGATCTCGCCGATGACGACCATGTAGTTGGGATGCGAGACGAAGCGGTAGGGACCGGTCGTTACCAGCGGTGCCCGCAGGATAATGATCCGCGTCGTCCAGCGATCTTTCAGCGTGACGAGGACCCAGGCGCGCAGGACCTGCAGCAGGAGAAAGACGGTGAGCCAGACGGGATCGACCGGCTGGTCCCAGCCCAGGCCCCACAATCCCACGAGCCATGCCGCATGCAGCGCGACGATCGCCGGATAATGTTCGGGCGCAACCTCAACGGCGCCTCTGGCGAGAAGCGCAGCGGTATTGCGCCGCGCCAGCCAGAGTTCTGCGAGCCGCTCCAAGGTGACGAAAGCCAGAAGTGCCGCCGCCGCTGTCATGCGGCCCGCCTCAGCGATACGCAACTGGTGGAAAATCCCGGTCCCATCGCGGTCAGCAGCGTCCGTTCGGGCAAACCGTCCTGAACAATGAGCCGGTCGAGCACGAACAGCGCGGTCGGCGCCGACATGTTGCCGTAGTCGGCGAGCACCGAGCGCTCGTGATCGAGCGTTCCCTGGTCGAGGGCAAAGGCTCGCTCCAACGCCGTGACCACTTTCGAGCCGCCCGGATGGAAGGCAAGGCGGTCGATATCGCCGAGCGTCAGCCCGGATCTGTCGAGAATGCTGGAGACCGCGGCAGCCATGTTGGCCTCTGCGAACGGCGGGATCGCACGGTCGAAGATCACCCCGAAGCCTTTCGGGTCGACCGACCAGCCCATGATGTCGAGCGTGTCCGGCCACATGTGCTGGCCGCTCATCTCGATCTCCGCCAGCCCGGGCTTCCCCGAGCTTAGGACGCACGCTGCGGCGCCGTCGCCGAACAGGGCGGTGGCGACGATGTTCGCCTTGGTCAATTCGTCGAGCCGGAACGACAGCGTGCACAGCTCAACCGCCACGACGAGGACGACGCTTCCGGGGCGCGACTGCGCCATACGGGCGGCAATGGCCAGGCCGGAGACACCGCCGGCGCAGCCGAGCCCGAACACGGGTATTCGCTCGATGTCGGCGCGAAATCCGAGCCGTCCAGCCACTCGCGCTTCCAGGCTGGGCGTGGCGATACCGGTCGACGAGATGGTGATGACAGTGTCAACCGCTTCGGCAGAGATGCCGGCCGCCTCGAGAGCCCGAAGGGCAGCGTCGACGAACAGGTCGCAGGCCCCATCGAGGTAGGCCGCATTGCGCTCGGGCCAGCCGAGCGGCTGGAAATACCAGTCGATAGGCCGCACCGCATACCGCTTGCGGATGCCGGAACTAGCGAACACGGCGGCAAGTCGTTCGAAGTCGCCATAGCGCGCGGCAAAGCCCGCGTGCGCAGCGGCAGCAGCGTCGCGCTGCTCGATGCAGTAGGGCGGCACGGCCGTGGCGACGGAAACGAGGGTGGCGGGCTGGGACATCGGGACACCTGCGTCGAAAATAGGAAGCAGTGCACTGTGAGCGGCCACTGCGGCGTTGGTGAGCTTCGGAAACTACCCAACCCGTCGTGCAGGAGACAGCCCGAGGGTGGAGACTTTACGACTGTGACGGCCTACGCCGACGGCACCCGAAATCGCTCGTTCTTGCCCCATTCCTGCACGGGGTGGTCGTTGCGCCTGCGTGCGACCGGGCTTGCAGGTGGAACCCCATGGAACCCTGGGTAGATTCCGGCTCTGACGCTCTCGCCCTTGCCCGTGCACGGTGCCTGACCAACCAAGCGAAGGAGATCCTCCATGGGTAGCAGCAGCGACAAGGCCAAGGGCGTCGGCAATCAGGTCATCGGCAAAGCAAAGCAGGCCGTCGGCGATATCTCCAGCGACGAGGCGCTTCGCCAGAAGGGCCTCGACCAGGAAGCCAAGGGTATCGGCCAGAAGACGATCGGCGATGCCAAGGCAGCGGTCAAGAAGCTCATCGACAACAGCTGATGCGGTAATCCCGGCACCAAATTCGGGTTCGCGAGGACCCGAAGGGTGGTGGGGCCATTCCCCGGCCCGCTACGATCTGAAACGCCAAGCGTGTTGCCGAAGCCAAGGTCGGCGCAGCCAATGTCCAAACCCAAATGCAATCGGTCGGGCCGAAGATGCGATGGGGAGCTGATCTCTCCTCGTCGCCGTCGCGTTCGGCCGCGTCGTCGGTCCCACCGACACAATATCTAGGGCAGCTGCAAACTGAGGGAACCCGGTATCATTCGCCAAATCCCGATGGCCGGTGGCGGATTGGCAAGATTCCGGATGCTAAGGTTTCCGTGCGATGATCCGCTACCGGAGCCGACCCCATGACAACAGCTGCGCTCGAGGCTCGAGGCCTGTCGAAATCCTTCGGGCGCCCTGCTGTCGATCGGCTCGATCTGACGGTCAGGGCGGGCGAATTCTATGCGCTCCTCGGACCCAACGGCGCCGGCAAGACGACGACGTTGCGCATGATTGCCGGCCTGTTGCGACCCGATGCCGGTGCGATTTCGATCTTTGGCATCGACGCGCTCGCCGCGCCGACAGAGGCCAAGGCGGTCACAGCCTGGGTCTCGGACGAGCCGCTGATCTACGACAAGCTGACGCCGCTCGAATATCTGGAATTCGTCGCCGGCCTTTGGGGCATCGCGCCGCATGAGACCGAAGCACGCGCGGCGCCGCTCATCCAGCTTCTCGGCCTCGCGCCGCATGCCAACCAGCGCACGGAAGGATTTTCCAAGGGCATGCGTCAGAAGGTGGCGCTCGCCGGCGCTCTGGTACATGACCCCAAACTCATCATCCTCGACGAACCGCTGACCGGGCTCGACGCCGGAGCGGCGCGGATCGTCAAGGATGTCCTCACCGAACGGGTTCGAGCCGGCGCAACCATCATCATGACGACCCACATCCTGGAAGTAGCCGAGCGCATGGCCGAACGCATCGGCGTCATCGCGCACGGCCGCCTCATCGCGGAAGGAACGCTCGACGATCTGCGTGCCCAAGCCGGACAGCGCGGATCGAGCCTGGAAGACGTCTTCCTCGATCTGGTCGCCCGCGACGACCATCTGACCGCGGACGACGCGCAGACATGAGCGCCGATCCGACATCATCACCGCTCGACGGCAGCGCTGCGTCGCTCGCAACGCCGAACCGCTTGCGCCGTTCCCCGACGCCGGCGGTACGAGCGCCCGGATCGCTCGTGTGGTTTGCCCGGCACGAGGCCCGCCTAGCCTTGCGCGATTGGGTCCGCCCGGGTAAGGCCTGGCGAACCATCGTATCGGCCGTCATCTTTGCCCTCATCCTGCACACGGCCGGGCTGGCGCTGGCGCTTGCCGTGCCGCCGGCAGCAGAACTGATGCGGCCCGGGACCGTGGCCACGTTGCGGCTGATCTTGAGCTTCGCCATGCTGTCGATCCTCGCCATGATGATCTCGCAGGCGATGGAGGCAGTGACGCGGGCCTTCTACGTGCGCGGCGACCTCGAACTCATCCTGTCGTCGCCAGCCTCGGCGCCGCGGCTGTTCGCCGTGCGCATGCTGGCGATCACGTTGACCACTCTGTGGCTGGTCGGCTTCCTCGTGCTGCCGTTCGTCAATATGCTGGCGATCGTCAATGACCCGCGCTGGCTCGGCGTCTACGGCGTGATCGTCGCGCTGGCCGCCGTGGCGCAAGCGATCGCGCTTCTCATCACCATCGGCCTGTTTCGTCTCATCGGCCCGAAGCGGACGCGGCTGGTGGCCCAGATCGTCGGAGCGGTCGTCGGCGCAGTCACGGTAATCGGCACGCAGGTGCCGGTCATTCTCAGATCGGGCACGCTGTCGCGGCAGGGATTCCTGCATGACGCGGGGTTTCTCGCTGCCCTGCCCGGCCCATCCAGCCTCGTCTGGCTGCCGGCCCGCGCGGCATCGGGCGATCTCGCCGCGCTCGGCATCGTCTTGGCAGTCTCGGGGATCGGCTTCGCGTTGACTATCGCCATCGCATCCCGCCATTTTGCCGCCTGGGTCGTCGCGGCCGCCGGGGTTGCTTCCGCCGCGACACCGGCCCACCGCAGCTTCCGTTTCGCCCGACGCAACTCCGCCGGCGCCGCGCTCCGCACCAAGGAGCTGCGGCTGATCCTGCGCGACCCCTGGCTCGTCTCGCAAAGCCTGATGCAGATCCTCTATCTGATCCCGCCGGCGCTGCTGTTGTGGCGCAATTTCGGCGACGCGGCCGGCCATCTGGCGGTCCTCGTTCCGGTCGTCGTGATGGCGGCCGGACAATTGGCGGGTGGATTGGCGTGGCTGGCGATTTCGGCGGAGGACGCCCCCGACCTGATTGCGGCGGCACCGATCGCCAGCGGACTGGCGCTGCGCTCGAAGGTCGAAGCGGTCCTGATCGCGGTCGGTGCCGTCGTCGGTCCATTCTTCTTCGGCATCGCCTTTGGCAATCCGGCGCTCGCTGTTCTCGGCTCGGTGTTCGCCATCGCCGCGGCCGGAAGCAACACCTACGTGCAATACGTGTTTCGCTCGACCGCGCGCCGCAGCCAATTCCGTCTGCGACAGCGGTCGTCACGCTTGGCGACGCTGACCGAGACCTTCCTGTCGATCGCCTGGGCAGCGGCATCGGGGCTGGCGGCCGCCGGCAGCGGCTTCGTCGTGGTACCGCTCACGTTTGCCATCGCGGTGCTGCTCATTTGCCGCTGGCGTGATTACGCCAGAAGCTGACCGGGCGACACGAGCGTCCGCCACCGTGCGCAGCCCGGCAATCTGTCGCGACGCCCGCTCATTTGATGTCCACCTCATACCAAAGCGTGCGGTAGCGCTCGCCGAGGTCGACCGTCGCCTGGTCGGTGCCGCTGATCGGCAGCGCGTCCCGCCGGTGGCCGCGCTCGTCGAGCGCCCAGACGCTGACCCGGCTTGCCGCGACCGGCAAGGTCAGGCGCGCACCGATGCCCTCGACAAGGACCGGGCCGGTTCCGAACTTGCGACCGATCGACGTCTGCTTTGCGTCAAGCCATTGCTGGCCTGTGTTTTCCTCCGCACCCAACGTCGTCACCAGGATGCGGCCGGGAGAGGAAAAATCCGCGCCGTCGATCACCGTCGCCAACACGACGCCCCAGTCGTTGTGCGCTTCGGTCAACTCGAGCCCGACACCGTGCGCCTCGAAGACATGGCCAAGGCGTGCGCCGATCAGCCCCTTGCTCCGCGCCGTATCGATTGTGACCGTCTTGCCGCCGACGCCGTCGAGCCCCCAGACGAGTTCGCCGCTGTCGCTTTTGATCGGCGACGGCAGCGAGGGGCTCGTCGGCGTCGCCACACTCACCGAACTCTGCAGCGCGGCGTCGCGCGGAGCGCCGAAACTATCGGCGCCCGGCATCTTGGCCTCCCGGCGGAGGGCTTCGATGAAGGTGGCGCGGTCGGGCATCGCCGCTGGTCTCAGCTCGGCCGGCGACACGTCGCCGCGCCGGAGAAGCGCCGCCGAGGCGAGGAAGCTCGCCATCTTCACCGGGTTGCCGTGGCTGTCGAAGAAATTGTTGATGAATTCGCCGCGCCATGTCTGGTCGTGGGCGCCGTAGCTGTAGAGGAACAGCCCATCCCAATCCTGCAAGGCGCCATAGGCGGCGGCCAGCGGCAGCGCCTCGCCCTGATAGAGACTTGGGGCCGGATGGTTGTATTCGGTGACGATGAACGGCTTGCCCGGCACGCGGCGCAGCGCCAGATCGGCGAGCGTGCCGCCGCCGGCGATGCCCGCCATCGGCGAATTGCCGATGGTCCAATTGTCGATGTCCCACGGCTTGCCGGGAAAGCGCGGGTGCTGCCAATAGGCATGGCCGTCGACCACATCGAGGCCGGCCTGGATCGGGGCCGGACTGTAGGAGACCTGCGTGCCGACGATCAGCGAGTGGGCGCCGAGTTCGTCCTTGACGAAGTGCCGCATCCCCGACCAGTAGCTGGCCTCGGTGTCCCACAGAAATGCGAGCCAGTCGCGCTGCGCCGCCGCGGTACGGCTGAGGCGCGAAGCAAAGTCCTCGATGGGGATCGTGCCGCGCTCGAGGCTCTCTCCCGGCCTGAGACCGACGGTACCGCCGGGCTTGAGGCTGGCGCCGGCAATTTCGAGGCGTCCGGCCTCGAAACCCAATTGGCCGAGCGTCAAGCGCGCCACTCCATCGCCGTTTGGCGGGGCGAAGGTCAGCGTCACGTCCCGCCAGTCTGTGCCGACCTTGATCGTCTCCGACCACAAGCGCGCCCACGGCGCATGCGCCTGCATCGCCGTGACGCCGAGTGCGAGCGGGTGATCGGCGCGCAGCCTCAGGGTCAGCGTATAGGGGCGCTCCGCCTCGAAGGAGAGCCCATTCTGATGCAGCTGGATGTGCCAGGACTCCGCTCCCGGCTTGTCCAGGACGAGTGTCATGCCGTCCGGCGCGGTCCCGGCAAGCGAGGCCTTGGCCGCACCGACAGTCTGCAGCGTCCAGCCTTTCTCAGTGGGCCGGACGCCGACGCCGGGCGCCAACATCTCCTGACCCAGCGGCTCGCTTCGGACACCCCAGGCGGTCCGTAACGCCGTGTCGTCTGCATTGTGGCTCTTCAGCCAGGCCTGCCATTGACGGGTGAGTTCGCCGCGGAACGGTTCGGTCATGCCATCGAGCGATCCCGTCTGCCATTGCCGGATCAGCCCGTTCTCATTGTTGATCTCGATAATCGCCACCGCCGGCTCATCGACATAGGCGTTGCCGGTGTAAGGATTACGGTGGGTGAGAAGTGCGCGGGCATAGTCCTTTTGCGCCTCGATCATCGCCGGATAGAATAGATCGACGCCCTTCCAGTATTGCGGACCGTCCGGCCAGATCTCGCCCATACCGGGGTACATCCGCCCGACATGCAGGTTCAGATCGGCGTAGATGCCCTCGCGCTTCAGCGAGGCGATGAAATAGTCGAGCCGTTCCATCGTGTCGGGGTCGAGCGTGCGGCGATCCTTCTGCAAGATCCCGCGCGGGGCCGGCGTCGAATCCATGTGGTGGAAGCGGACGATATTGACGCCGAAGCGGGCCAACCGGCGCGCCTCGACATCCGCCTCCTCGTGGCTCGGTGCAGTCGAGCCGAAGACGATGTTGACGCCGAGAAATTTCAGCCGTTTGCCGGCTGCCACAAGATGTGAGCCCTCGGCGATGACGAAACCATGGGCGCCCGCCGGCTTGTCGTTCCAGCTCGACAGATCGGTGACGCCGCCATCGCCGGTGTCGTTCCACGGCATCGAAAATGGAACGAGCTCGCCTGCCGAGGCCGGGCAGGCCGAAACGACGGCGGCCGTGAGCAATGCGGCTCGTAACAGACCCATGCCAGGCACTCCCGGGACATTGATGACGCCGCCATCTTGTACGGCGATCACCACAGCACGACGAATGCCTATCAGCCTTGATCAACGTGGCGATTTCTGGTCACGCCCGATCCGCCAACGATTTGGGCGTGTTCACGTCGGGCTCACGCCACCCGGAATAAACCTCGCAACGGGTCCACGGACATCCCTCGCATTCGGCTCGTGCCGCGATTTGCTGCGTGCAGTGGCTGGGTCAGCCGAGTGGAGCGAATTTGACATTTGAGTCCCAGCGAGTTGCGCGGCCAAACTCAAATGTCAAATTCAAAGCTCCACTGGATTCAATGAATTGCTAGTGGTCCTGGGACTCCGACATTTGCGTAAGAGCGCGCGCCAAGTGGGATGCAAATGTCGGAGCCGGACCACTGGCGCGCCGGTTCGCACCCAAGCGAAGGCAACAGGGCTCAATGAGCGTCAGTCATTGAGACCGGGCATGGACCGCGCCGGACACCCAACACTGCGACGGTCTGCGAGACGACCTTTCGGGTCACGCCGGCTTCGATGCCGCCGGCGACAACGTCAGGGCGGATGCGATCCCGTCCAGGGTAGTGTGTTGCATCACCCGTTTGGCCACCTCGACGGAGTCCGCGTAAACCGTGCTGCAAAGCCTGCTCTTGATGTCCGGAATGACGCTGGCCGACATGCTGAATTCGTCGAGGCCCAAGCCGAGCAGGACGGAAAACGCCGTCGGATCCCCGGCGAACTCCCCGCACATCCCCACGGGGATGCCGGCGTCGTGCCCGCAGTCGATGACCCGGCGAATGCCACGCAACACTGCAGGATGCCAGGAATTGTACATTTCCGCGATTTTCTTGTTACCCCGGTCCACGGCCAAGGTGTACTGCGTCAAATCATTGGTTCCGATGCTGAAGAACGCAACCTTTTGGGCAAATACATCCGCCAGCATGACCGACGCCGGTGTTTCCATCATCATGCCGACCTTGATGTCGGGATTGTAGGCCAACTCTTCCGTATCGAGCTGTACCTTGCAGCGCTCCAAGATCGCGTTCGCCCGATCGAGTTCCTCGATGGAAATCATCATCGGATACATGATCTTGATATTACCATAGGCGCTGGCCCGCAGAAGTGCGCGCAGCTGGGTCTCGAACACATCGGGACGATCCAGGCAGATCCGGATCGCCCGGTATCCCAGAAACGGATTGTCCTCCTTGCCAAAGTCGAAATAGGACAGTTCCTTGTCGCCGCCGATATCCAGCGTCCGAATAATGACTTCCTTGCCGTCAAGCAGCTCGGCCGCTTTCTTGTATACGGCGAACTGTTTCTCCTCATCGGGGAACTGCGCGCTGTTCATATACAGGAACTCAGTTCTGAACAGCCCGATACCATCCG
>JARLIT010000319.1 GCA_031291575.1 Ancalomicrobiaceae bacterium | reverse complement strand
CTCATGGTTGGACCGCCGGGCTCGGGCAAGTCGATGCTGGCGAGCCGGCTGCCGTCGATCCTGCCGCCGCTGAGCCCGCGCGAACTGCTGGAAGTGTCGATGATCGCATCAATCGCCGGGCAGCTGCCCGGCGGCCGGCTGTCGGACCGCCGGCCGTTCCGCGAGCCGCACCATTCCGCCTCGATGGCGGCTCTGGTCGGTGGCGGGCTCAAGGCCAGGCCGGGCGAAATTTCGCTTGCTCACAACGGCGTGCTGTTCCTAGACGAACTGCCCGAATTCAACCCGCAGGCACTCGATTCGCTGCGCCAGCCGTTGGAATCGGGTTCGGTCGTCATCGCTCGCGCCAATCACCGCGTCTGCTATCCGGCCCGCATCCAGCTGGTCGCCGCCATGAATCCCTGCCGCTGCGGCATGGCCGGAACGCCCGGCTACACCTGTCGGCGCGGTCGTGCCTGCGCCGAGGAGTACCAGGGCCGGCTGTCGGGGCCGTTTCTCGACCGCATCGACATCCGAGTCGAAGTCGGTCCGGTCACCGCCTCCGACCTGTTGCTGCCGCCCCCGACGGAGGGGTCGGCCGAGATCGCCAAGCGCGTTTTGAAGGCGCGCCGCCGGCAGGAGAAGCGCTACGCCGCGCTCGGGCTCGACGGCATCTCCACCAACGCCCAGGTCGGCTCGGCGCTGCTGGAGGAGATCGCCAGGCCGGATGCGAGCGGCGCCCGGCTGTTGGCCGATGCGGCCGGGGCGATGCGGCTGTCGGCTCGTGGCTATCATCGTGTGCTGAAGGTGGCGCGCACGCTCGCCGACCTCGATGACGAGGAGAAGATTGGGCGCATCCATCTGGCCGAAGCCCTGAGCTATCGTCTGTCCGGCGAAATGCGGTCGCTGGCGAGCTGACGTCGAGCCAAGTTCCGCCGGTGTGGCCGCTGCGGCGTCGACAGGCGCGCGCGGTCGATGCGTGCCGGGCGAGGTGTTGCGGCGGGACGGGCCGGTGGGTTTGGGAATTCCGATCCACCAGCCCTTTCGGGCGATGCGTCAAGCCTTTGGCAACACGCATCGGGCATGATGGCGGCGATGACCGAGTTCCTGCAGCAGCCCCCTGTCGATCCCGCCGTCCCGGATGCACCCGCGCTCGGGAGCGGGATGCCCGTGCCTGCCCATGCAGGGCGTGTGGGGTTGCGCATCGGTCTCGGCCGGTTGCTGGCGCGGCTTGGCCGGCGTCTTGCCGGTGAGACGGATGTGCCGGCCGGCGAGATCGACCGGCTTCGGGCCGAGGCCGCCGCGACGCTCGCGGCGAGTGCGGAGAAGTCGCGCTTCGTGGCTTTGGCGAGCCATGAATTGCGCACGCCGCTGAACGGCATCCTCGGGCTGTCCGAACTGCTCGGGCGCACCGCGTTGACGCCGGAACAGGCGAATTACGTCAATGGCATTGCCTCGTCGGGCGCGGCGCTGCTGACGCTCGTCGACGACCTTCTCGACGTCGGTCGCGTCGAGGCCGGCAAGCTGGACTCGCGTCCGGCTCCGGTCGACCTGGAATCGCTGATCGAGGAGGTGGTCGAACTGCTGGCGCCGCGGGCCCAGGCGAAAGGGCTGGAGCTTGCCGCCCATGTCGGCGCGCAGGTCCCGCGCACCATCGTCGCGGATGCCCGGCTGTTGGCGCGCATCCTGCTGAACCTCACCGGTAATGCCATCAAGTTCACCCAGAGCGGTGGCGTCGCGGTGGAAGTCACCGCGCAGCGCATGGGAAACGGCACGGCGACCATTACGCTCAAGGTGCGCGATACCGGCATCGGCATTGCCGCCGCCGATCTGGCTCGCATCTTCGGCGAATACGAGCAGGTCGTCGCCGGGCAGCCGGATCCGATCGCGACCTCGACCGGCACCGGCCTCGGGCTCGCCATCTCCCGCTCGATCGCCCGCGCCATCGGCGGCGATATCACCGTCGACAGCGAGCAGGGCCTCGGCTCGACCTTCCGGTTCAAGGCGGTGTTTCCGGTCGCCGACACGGCCGACAGCGCCTCGCCTCGCCTGCCCCTCGCCGGATGCCGCGTCCTCGTCGTCTCCGACGGTCAGGTCGAACCGCCGCTTCTGATGCGTCGGTTGTATGATCTTGGTGCCACGGTGGATCTGGCGCCCGACAGCGAAGCGGCGGGAGCCGCGCTCGCTGTCGGACAACGCTTCGACGTGATGATGATCGACCACCGGCGCGATCACCCGGCAACGTCGGTCGCGCTGCTCGGTGCCACCGATGGGCCGACGGCTCTACCGCCCGCCGTGGTGATGCTGGCACCCGGCGAGCGTGACGATCTGCCCGGCTTGCGCAAGGCCGGGTTTGCCGCGCATCTGGTCAAGCCGATCCGGACGGCTTCGTTGACGAAGATCCTCGGTGCGCTCGTCGCCACCGGCGGGCTGTCGAAGCAGGCGATCGAGCCGGTCGGCGCAACTGACGCACCGCCCGCCTCGGACCCCGTGTCAGCACTGAGCCTGGATCGAACCACGGCTCTCGATATCCTCCTGGCAGACGATCACGACATCAACGCGCTCCTCGGCCGCTCGCAGCTCGCCTCGCTCGGCCACGCCGTCACGCGCGCCTCCAACGGACTGGAGGCTGTGCAGCTGGCCACCGGGCGCATGCGGGCCGGTCGGCCGTTCGACGTCATCATGATGGACCTGCACATGCCGCTGCTGGACGGGTTTGCCGCCATCGCGGCCATCCGCCAGCGCGAGGAGGGCGGCCACAGGAGCCTCATCCTCGCCCTGTCGGCGGACACTACCGAAACGGCGGAGCGACTGGCACTGGCCCGCGGCGCCGACGGTGTCCTGGTGAAGCCGGTTGATTCGGCCTCCTTGGCAAGACTGCTGACACAATATCAGCATCGCGAGCCGGCCAAGACGGTATCGCCAAGCGACGGCCAGCGTGCCGCCAATTGAGGCGGAACGACTATTCGCTTTGCCGGCTGGTTGTCACGTAAACGTCGCCAAAACCTGATGCTCATTCTCCGACGTCCTACAGTGTCGGAGGCGGGTCAGCTTTGCAGGTGCCGCCCGACGAGGTATACAATGCCCGCAATGCGATCTTCGTTTGCCAAGTCGGAAGTTTCTGAGCCGCATCATGGTCGGTCGGAGCCGACGCGACGGCTGATGTCGACCATTTTCCCGACGCGCACACTGCCAGCGGGGCGGATCAACATCCTGCCGGGCTTGCCGGTGCCGCTACCGATCGGACCGTTGGCGGGGGCTTCGCGGACAGCCTCGCTCGGCCGCATCGGCGAGCTGGAAGTCCGGCTCGCGCGTACCGTCGGCGAGGTCAAGCGAGCGCAGGAATTGCGGTACCGAGTCTTCTATGAGGAAATGTCGGCGATCGCCGATGCGCGCACGTTGTTCACGCGCCGCGATGCCGACGAGTTCGACCGGCTCTGCGACCACATCCTGGTCATCGACCACGCCCGCTCGGAACCGAAGGCATTCGGCCGCCGGCATGCGCCGGTCGTCGGCACCTATCGGCTGCTACGCCAAGACGTCGCCGAGCGGCACGGAGGCTTCTACACGGCGGACGAATTCGACGTCGAGGCGCTGGTCGACCGGCATCCGCGGCTGAAATTCCTGGAGCTCGGCCGCTCCTGCGTGCTGCCGGCCTATCGCGGCAAACGCACGGTCGAACTG
>JARLIT010000048.1 GCA_031291575.1 Ancalomicrobiaceae bacterium | reverse complement strand
GGGAATCGAAACGCCCCGCCGCTGGGGTCAGCGACGGGGCGTTCCGGGTGTCGTTGGCGTCGTCAGCCGGAGCTTACCAGTGGTAGGTGAGGCCGCCGGTGACGATCGTCGGATCGAGGCGGACCACCGCCGTCACCGGCGCGCCGAGAGCGTTGCCCGTGGCGCTGGCGGACAGGAACAGATATTTGGCGTCTCCGAACAGGGACCAGTTTCGATTCAGATAATAATCGAAGCCGCCCTCGACCGCCCAGCCGCCCGCGCTCGGAATGGCGAGGTGGTGAACGGCGCCGTCCTGGGTCGAGAGGACGAGCGCGTCGACAACACCAATGCCGAGATAGGGTCGGAACGCCCCGAAGTTGGTGATGTGATAGTCCAGGCTGAGGACGGCGGGCCCATAGGTCGCCTTGCCGAGCGTTCCAAGGGAAGCGATGACTCCCCGCCCGCTCAGGGAGGTGGTCGGCGGGTAACCGGCCGTCAGCTGCACCGAGAGGTTGTCGTTGATGAAATAGCCGAACTCGAAGATCGCCGTCACGTTATTGCTGGCGTGCGCCGAAGCTCCCGTGACGGTGGCGCCGCCCAGCGTCAGGCTGGCGCCCGAGTCGAACAGGACGCCGCCGACGCCCAGCCGGAAGAACCAGGGCGCTGGCGCCTCGACGGGAGCCAGGACAGGCTCCTTGACGCTCGGCAAATCGGCGGCCTGTGCGGCGCCGGCGACCGCGCAAGCAGCGATCGCTCCCATCCTGATCAACGTCGAAATCGTTCCGGTCTTCATCCGTCCCCCCATGTTTTCTGAATTCAAAAAGTCGGCCGTTCATGCTGGTTGACGCAGCCAGCCTTGTCCGCGCAGCAGCAAGGTTGGCGCCAGCACTGGAGGAGACGGATTTGGTGCGCCGCAGCAGCCCGGGAACGGCCTGATTTTCATGGCGCGGGGCGCGATTTCGCAAGGGCCGATTGTGCGCCGCAACCTGGCCCGGCTCGATGGTTTGATCAAATTTTCGTGATTACGTGAGCGGGCTGTTTGATCAAATGATCAAACGCGCATTGGGGCCGATGAATCGAGGCCGCCGCGACTCCGCATCTGCCGAGCGCAGCCGGGCCAAAAGGTCAGCATCGAGCTGGATCGGCGCAACCGCCCTGTTCGCCCACACGCGAGGCCGGAGCGTCGGGTCGGGCCGTGCCAACGATGAGCGGGCGGCCCTCGCGAGCCGCCCGCAAGAAGGGCCGTTTCCTTATTGGCTCGCGCCCTTGGACGCCGATTCGGCTTCCTGCATCCTCTTCGCCATCTCCGCCTTGACGGCGTCGAGGTTGAAGCTCGCGCCGCGCTGCATCGGCGGGAAGTCCAGGAAGGTCTGGAGCTCCTTGCCCATCAGTTGCTGAACGAACACGAAGCGCCAGAACTGGAATTTGAACCAGTCGAAATATTGCTGCGCGCCGTCCTTGGTTCCGTTGTTCGGCCAGCCGGTCCGCTCGAACGGATCGAGCCGCAGGTTGGTGATGTAAGGAACGTCCGGGTGCGTCTTCTGGCCCAGCCAGCCGTCGGGCTGGTCGATGAAGCGGTATTTGTAGTCGTCGATGCGCACCGCGCCGACCGTGCTTTCGCCAAGATAGAAGATCTCGTGGCGCGCCGACGGCCCCTTGCCGGTGATCGCGGCGAGCTGGTTATAGCCGTCCAGATGGTTCTTGTACGTGCGGTCGCCGATGGTCTTGCCCTTCAGCAATTCGTCGGTGATGTTCGGATTGCCCGCGATGGCCGTAAAGGTCGGCAGCCAGTCGAGGCCCGAGAAGATGCCGTTCTGGACGGAATCAGCCGGGACATGGCCGGGCCAGCGCAGCAGCGCCGGGACGCGGAAACCGCCTTCGAGCACGGTGCCCTTCGACTGCGCAAACGGCGTCTGGCCGCCATCGGGCCAGGTGAAGACTTCCGTGCCGTTGTCGGTGGTGAAGACGACGATGGTGTTGTCATCCTCCCCCATGTCCTTGATCTTCTTCATGACCAGGCCGACGTCGTCGTCGAGCTGGGCCATGCCGGCTTCTTCTTCCGACCAGCCGTTTTCCGAATTGCGCATCGCTTCATATTTCGGCGACAGATGCGTCACGATGTGCATGCGCGTCGGGTTGAGCCAGACGAAGAACGGCTTGTTGGCCTTTTTCGACCTGTCCATGAAGTCGATGGCGAGATCGCGGATCTCGTCGTCCACCGTCTCCATGCGCTTGGGAAACAGCGGTCCGGCGTCCTCGATCTTCTGCTTGCCGATCTTGCCCCAGCGCGGCTGCTCGGTGGGGTCGTCGACGTCGGTCGCCCAGCTATGGACCATGTTGCGCGGGCCGACGACATTCAGCAGGTTCTGCGGATAATTGGGATGCGCCGGGTCTTCCATCGCATCGAGGTGATAGAGGTAGCCGAAGAATTCATCGAAGCCGTGGACCGTCGGCAGGAATTCGTTCAGGTCGCCAAGATGGTTCTTGCCGAATTGGCCGGTGGCGTAGCCCATCGATTTCAGGATAGTGGCGGTGGTCACCGCTTCGGCCGGGATGCCGATCTTGGCGCCGGCCTGGCCGACCGTGGTCATGCCGGTGCGGATCGGCAGTTCGCCGGTGATGAAATTGGCGCGGCCCGCCGTGCAGCTCGCCTCGGCGTAATAATCCGTGAACAACATGCCTTCCTTGGCGATCTTGTCCAGATTGGGGGTCCGTCCCGCCATCATGCCGCGGTGATAGGCGCCGATGTTCCACATGCCGATATCGTCGCCCATGATGACCACGATGTTCGGCTGCTTGTCCTGCGCCAGCGCATGGGTCGGGGCGGCTGCGGCTCCGAGAGCCAACCCTCCCGCCATCGCCAGCATTTTGACTCTTTGGCCCATTTTCATCGTTCCCTCCTCCATCGAGTATCGTCTCGACACGCCAGACTTGCTTTGTGTTGACGGCGCGCAGGAAGTTCGGCGCCGACAGAAACGGGTTAGCCGATTTTCATGACGACAGCGTGCTTGCGCCCTCTCCCATTAGCCGAGATAGGTCACCACCCCGGTCCCGATATCGTAGATCGCGGCGACGATCTTGAGTTTGCCCTCTCCGGCGAGGCCGGCGATGAGCGTGCTCGCAGCGGTCAGCCGCGCCGCCGTGCGTTGCGCGCTGAGCTTGGCGGTGGCGTTGACGTAGTCGCCCGGATCGTCCCGCGCGGCGAGCGCCGCGGGCAGGATCGGCTCGATCATCGGCCCGATCGCGCCGGGATAGGTCGCGTTCTTTTTGACGACGTCGCACGCCGCCTTCACAGCCCCGCAGCTCGTATGGGCGAGGACGACAATAAGCGGCGACCCAAGCACAGCCGCGCCGTATTCGACCGTGCCGAGCGTCGCCGTGTCGATGAGGTTGCCGGCGTTGCGAGCGACGAACAGCTGCCCGACTCCGTGGCCGCCGAAGATGAGTTCCGGCGGGACGCGGCTGTCGGCGCAGGCGATCACTGTCGCCCAGGGCGCCTGATGCCCCGCAACGGAGGCGCGCTGTTCGGCGAGATCGATCGAACAGAGTTCCGGATGGCTGACATAGCGCGCGTTGCCGTCCTTGAGCGCGGCGAGCGCCTCGTCAGGCGAGAGCGACGTTGGCGCGCCGTCGGCCGCCCGCACCGCTTTTGTGGCGCCGGCGAGCGCTGCCCCGGCCAATCCAACGGCCGCGAGCCTGAGGAAATCCCTTCGGACGACGGTTTTGCTGTCGCAGGCTCTGCACATTTCCGGTCCCTCCATCCACAGGGCGCGCCGAGACGGCTGCCCGGCCTGAGACTGTGCCGGATGTGTGACTTTGACAAGACGGAAATGGCGTCGAGACCGACGCCGAAACGAAGGGCCCGATCATGCGAGCCCTTCGCCGATCAGTTGGCTGAAACGATCGGCTTGACCGGCATCCCCGGGCCGATCTTCTGCAGATTGCCGGCGATGACCTGGTCGCCCTCGGCCACGCCCTTCTCGATCGTGACGAGGCCCTCGTGGACCGCGCCGAGCGAAACGATGCGCTGCTCGACGACATTGTCCTTGCCGACGACATAGAGGAATTTGCCAAGCTGGCTCGATCCGAGCGCGACCTGCGGAACCATCAGCGCGTCGGGATCGTCGCGCAGATG
>JARLIT010000318.1 GCA_031291575.1 Ancalomicrobiaceae bacterium | reverse complement strand
GAGGAGGGCTCAGACATGCAGCGCGTGACGGTGACGCTCGATGACGAACTGGCGGCCGAACTCGATCGCTTCATGGCCGAGCGCGGCTACGACAACCGCTCGGAAGCGTTGCGCGACCTGACACGGGCCGGCATGCGCGAGGCCGTTGTGGCGTCGGGCGATGCCGTGCGGGCTCTCGGCGTTCTCATCTATGCCTACGACCACGAGGTGCGCGACCTCGCCCGCCGCCTCGCTGGCACGCACCACGCCCGAGCCGATCTGTCGGTCGCCACCCTGCACGTCCACCTCGACCACGACCGCTGCCTCGAAGTCGCGGTGCTCTCAGGCGAGGCGGGCGATCTGCGCCATCTCGCCGCGGATGTCATTGCCGAGCGCGGCGTGCGCCACGGGCAACTCGTGATCGTGCCGGAAGTGGTGCCGGAACGGACGCCCCGCCGATAGCAACGGGCCGGGCGTACGCCTCCTCCTCCCACGTCGATCGGCTGCGCCAGCTCAGTGCCTGTGCCCATGCCCTCCGTGCGCCGAGCCGTGATCGTGCTCGTGGTCGGGCGCGGTCGCATGAACGTCACCGTGGAAATGCGGGCCCTGCTGTTCGTGCACATGCGCATGGCCGTGCTCGTGGGCGTGCACATGTGAGTGCGGATGCGTATGGACGAGGTCGCCGTGGCGGTGCTCGTGGCAATGCGTGTGGCTGTGCTCGTGGCTGTGGCGATGCTCGTGCGTCGCCGCATCTGCTGGCGGATTGGTGAGGGAAGTCGGTTGCTCGTCGGCCATGAAGTCATCCTCGGGCGGCGACTGTCAGGCCCGCCACGACGTCTTGTTCTGCCGCGAAAATGCGCCGGACCGGGCAGGGGTCGCAAGCGGCAAGTGTCGCCCGGTTGACAAAAGACTGGGACCACACGACGGCAGCCGGGAAGGGTCCGCGAGACGCCGGACGTCGTTTCGTCGCGCCGTCATGCCTTGACTGGCCACCGAGCATAGAGACTGAGCCGTCCGCCCGGCATCAGCAGGCGGGCGCTGGTGACTGCCTTGCCGGCGGAAAAGGCGCGGCGGCGGACGAGGAGACACGGTTCGCCGCGTCCGATGCCGAGCAGTTTCGCCTCCCAGTTGGCCGGCAGCACGGCTCCGATCGTGTGTTCGGAGTCCGTCAGTCCGATCCGTTGCGACAGGAATCGACTGGGCGTGATCGCGGTGAAGTCCTGTTCAAGATAATGCGGCGCCAACGCCGGGTTGACGTAGCGGTCCTCGAGTTGCAGCGGCAACTCGTTCTCGCAATGCAGGATGACCGTGTGGACGACCGGGCCAGCGAGTTCGATTTCGAGGTCGTCGGCGACGCCGTGCGCTGCCCGCTCCGTCTCGTTGACCAGCAGGCTGGCGGAATACTGGCCGCCCCGCTCGGCGATCATCTCGGTGATGCAGCGGATCTCGATGAGGCCGGTGCTGGACTTCGGCTCAGCGACAAAGGTTCCGAGGCCCTGGACACGCCGGAGCGCGCCTTCGAGCGCCAGCTCGCGCAGTGCCCGGTTGACCGTCATGCGCGACAGGCCGAGTTCGGCGACGAGCCGGTTCTCGCTGGGAATGCGGTGTCCCGGCGGCCAGGATCCGCTGGCGATGTTGCCGAGGATCATCTGTTTGATGGCGGAGTAGAGCGGCGTCGCTTTGGGCAGCTTTGCGGCATTGGCGGGGCGTGGTGCCATCGATTCGGTGCTCCGGCCCGATGCTCCGGCCAACGAAAGCCGCAACCAACGTGCGCCGCGAAATTTGGAGCTCGTCCCGGTCGCATCGCGGCGATCCGAACCATGAGGACATGCTCGACCATGTGGAACTGCAGCCATGCCGGTTCGATCGGACGGGGGCATCCTGTCGAAACCGGTGCTCGCGATCTGCCTCAGCGTGAACGCCAGCGGTTTCCCGCTGTCGCCGCGTTGAAACAGATCCAAAAATGATAATGCGTTATAATCATATTCTCGCCAAGCGGATCGCCGGGGTGATTTGTCGAGTGCACGCCGAAAACGTCGCTTTGTGGCAAATCGACGACTGCGGGTTTGCCCGATCAGGTATCGAGTTCGGTCGAAACATCAGGCGCGCGGCCGTGTTTCGCGCCATCGCGATCGGATCGGCTGGCGGGCGGACGGAGGTCGGACCCAGCGCTCGCCGGTCCGAATGGCTGGCCGGAACGACCGGGGAGCGCATGGCTCCCGAGCGAACGCACCGACACGGGTTGCCACGTGGCGTGAAGGATGGCGAAATGGCCTTGCTCGTTGCCCGCGCCGGTGACGGGACGACTGCAGGATCAACGGATCGGGACCGACTTCATGCCAATCATCAACCGCGTCGCCGAACTCGCTGAAGAGGCTTGCGGATGGCGCCGCGACTTCCATCGTCATCCGGAGCTGCAGTTTGCCGTTCATCGCACCGCAGCGCGCGTCGCCGCATTGCTCGAGGAGTTCAGCTGCGACGAGGTTGTCACCGGCGTCGGCGGGACCGGTGTCGTCGGCATCATTCGCGGCCGCGCGCCGGGATCCAGGGTCGTCGGCATGCGCGCCGACATGGATGCCTTGCCGATCGAGGAGATACGGCCAAGCGATCACCGCTCGACCGTGCCCGGCAAGATGCACGCCTGCGGTCACGACGGCCACACCGCCATGCTGCTCGGCGCGGCGCGCTACCTGGCCGAGACGCGGAATTTCGCCGGCACGGCAGTCGTCGTGTTCCAACCGGCCGAGGAAGCCGGCGCCGGCGGCCTGGCCATGGTCCGCGACGGCTTGATGGAGCGCTTCGGCATCGAGGAGATCTACGGGCTGCACAACATGCCCGGTCTGCCGCTCGGCCGCTTCGCCACCCGCCCGGGCCCGATCATGGCCTCCGCCGATTCGTTCGAACTGAAGCTGACCGGCCGCGGCGGGCACGCGGCCAAGCCGCATATGTGCGTTGACCCGATCGTCGCCGGCAGCCAGATTGTGACGGCGCTGCAGTCGATCGTCTCGCGCGGCACCGATCCGCTCGATTCGACGGTTGTTTCGGTGACGCGGTTCCAGGCCGGTACGTTGGCCGACAACATCATCCCGCAGACGGCGCTGCTCGGCGGCACGGTCCGGACGCTGAAGCCGGAGACCCGCGAATTCGCCGAACGGCGCTTCCGCGACATCGTCGAAGGCATCGGTCGGGCAATGGGCGTCGCTGTCGGACTTGCCTTCGAGCGCGGCTATCCGGTGGTGGTCAACCATGCCGCCCAGACGGAGTTTGCGGCCTCTGTCGCGCGCGACGTATCAGGCATCGGCGAAGTCCTGACCGACTTCGACCCGACGCTCATCGGCGAAGACTTCGCCTATATGCTCGAAGCGCGGCCGGGCGCCTTCCTCTTCGTCGGCAACGGCGACAGCGCGGGCCTGCACCACCCGGAATACGATTTCGACGATCGGCTCATCCCCTACGGTATGAGCTTCTGGGCAAAGCTGATCGAGACGGCCATGCCGGCGTGATGCCGCCGCAGACGGTTCCGGACCGTGGAGGCGCGCCATAGGGCCTGGCCTGAAGGTGGGCGGCGACCGATCACCGCCCGCCGGCGGCCTCCGGTGTGGCTCCCGGCCGCGATCGCTGCGGCCCCGGGCGCACGCCGTAGACCTGGATCACCATCTCCATGATGTGGCGCGGCAGGAGAATGCGGCGGCGCTTGCTGATCGGCACATGCGCGATGCGTTCGAGGGGCAGGCGCTCATCGCTTTCGTCGAGCGCGCGAACCCGTAGCTCGCCGCGTTCAGCCGCCTGCCGCAAGATCTGCTGCACGACCTGCTCGGTATTACTCAGATGCAAACGCCAGCATGTCTGAAATACGTCATGCAGTGTGACCATCGCGGCACCCATATAAGTGGCAATAGTGCGATATACTAATTTGACACCGAACGCTTCTCATCTCTGTCTTCGTCACGTCAGCGTAACATGATTCCCGAATGTCGGGAGACGCAGGCTCTGCACAGATTTTCAACATTTGGTTGCCGGGCAGCCGCCGATGCGCGGCACTTTTCGCATGGCCCACTGGTGGGCGCCGCTTCGCCCGATGGGGGACTGGCCTGCGGCGGCCGAAGGCTGTATCAGCATGGGCGACTTGACCGGGCGGCACTCTGCGGGCAGGTTCGGTGGTGCCTTCAACGGGGCAAGCGATCGCGAAGGGAAGATCTGAAGATGGTGGCTCGAATCTATCGTCCGACGAAAACGGCCATGCAATCCGGTCAGGCCAAGACGCATCTCTGGTGCCTCGACTACGAGCCGGAGCAGCCGCGCCAGTCCGAACCGCTGATGGGCTGGACGTCGTCCTCCGACATGCTGTCGCAGGTTCGGCTGACGTTCGAGACGCTCGACGAGGCCGTCGCCTATGCCAAGCGCAACGGCATCCCCTTTGCCGTGCAGCAGCCGCAGGAGCGGACCCGCAAGACCGTCGCCTATTCCGACAACTTCAAGTACGGCCGCATCGGCACCTGGACGCATTGAGCCCGGCTCGGCGGGCGGCATGATGTAGTCGCCCGGCGCGATGAGCGCTGCCCGGCCGGGCCCGAACGCCCGGCTCATGGCCTCAAATAGGCATAGCCCTCGGCCTGCAGTCGTGCGATGCGGACGACGCCGCCTTCTTCAGCCACGACGAAGCCGGGCACGAGATCGGCGAGCGACAGGTTGGCCCCCTTCATCGTGTTGCCGCAGGCGACCAGCGTCGCTCCGCCCTTGAGGAGCGCCGCGGTGCGCGCCGTCAGATTGCCGTCGGCTTGGACTTTGCGGAAATACTCCAGAGCCGGGCCGTGCACGACCAGCGTCAGCGCCACCTTGTCCGGCCCGCCCATGCCGGCGACATGATTGGCCATGTTGCCGAGCACGAAGTGCACCTTCTGGATCTCGTTCAGGTGATAGACGACGTGCGGCACTTTCGGCGCCTCGGCGCTGGCCTCGCTGGCCGTGGCGCGCCATGTGGCGGCACTAGCCGCCAGCGCGGCGAAAAGCCGGCCGGCAAGCGTTCTGCGGGTGGTCGACATCGGCACCTCACTTGCCCTTGCGGATGAGGGCCTTCAGGTCCGGATCAGGCGTCAGCGCGAGGCAATCGCGCGCCGACACCCGGTTGAGCAGGAAGGTCTTGTCATCGCTGCCGAAGCGGGCCGTCTTCGGCACGACCTCATCCTCGTTGCCGACTCGCGCGCCTTCGGGAATGTCGAGGAGCAGCTCATCGCTGCCCTTCTGCCGGATTCCGATGCGGCCTCCGTCGCAATCGACGCCGCAAGCAAGCAGTTGGCCGGGATCGTGGCCGAGCGAGCAGGAGCCGCTGACGGCGAAGCGTTGCGCATGACCGCGGAAATGCACGCTGACAATGATTGTCCACTGCGGAAAATCCGGCTGCTGGTCGGCATAGGCTGCGATGAGGACCGCCATGTCCTTGACGTTCTGCTTCGGATGGCTGGCGAGATGCGCCGCATCGTAGTGGCGGGTGAAGCAGGCGTAGGGTGCCGGCTTACCGTCGACGAGCCCGAGCGGAGCGGCCGGGGTCTCGGCGTGGCCGGGACTGGCGAACGATGCGGCAAGGATGACGGCACCGAGGGTGGCGGCGGTCGGATGGCGCATGGGCAGTCTCTCCAAAACGGCGGCGAGGCGGCGTTGCGGCCAGATGGGTCGGCTGACGGCTTTGCCGGCGCTGCCGCGCGGAAATTGCGAAACCAATGGTCGGATGATCCGCCGTATTCGCGTCAATGTCGAGGCGTGCCGCAGAGGCACGCCGACCGGCGGTTAATCTCTTCTTGCGGTGTAATGTGGATGCAGGCGAGCTCGGGGAAGGTGGGTCTGAAACTTTGGGCGATGCGCCTCGCGGCAGTCAGTCAAAATAGTGAAACGTCTCGGATGAACGATTCCGCCTTCCCCGGCCCCTGCTGGTCGTCTGGGACGCGAACGAGGAGACGGAGGACCCGCGTCGACGGCCACTCGCCTCTGCGTCCGCAATTAACGGGCCGATCGGATGGCATGTCACGATCAGTCCGCCGCGCGTCGCCCCATGGCCGGACCCACCGATCCGGCTGCAACAAAGTCTATACCTGAGGGTGCATGATCGATATCGATCACATGACGGATCGAACAAGGTCGTATCACGTCAATAGGCTATGATGATGATCTAATATGAAGGTCTATCGTCCAAATATCGCCCGCTCGCCGACGGCCGTCACTGCTGGGCGGCCGGCTTCGTCGCCTGCACTTCGATCTCGCGGTTATAGCCGACCTCGACCGAAAAATTCCGGGTGAACACCTGGTCGTGGTGGCGGGCGACGACGGTATAGTCGCCCTCGGCCAGCACCATAGTGGCGAAGGTCCCCTCGTATTCGGCCACCTGATCGCCCGAGGGCGTCAGGATCACCCAGTCGACGTTGGTGAGCGCTTCGCCACCGATGTCGGCGACGAGCTTCAGCGTGATCTCTGCGGCCTTGTGATAGACGGTCGCCTCGGTGAGTTTACCCGGCACGACATGCACTTCGGCGCGCACGACGGCGTTGACGTTGCCGTAGTGGCTGACGATCTGGTAGGTGTCGGCATTGAGCCGGATCACCTTGTTGGCCGCGGCGCCGATGACGAGGGCCTGCTTTTCGCCGCCGGCGTCGGCGTCCTTCGAATAGATGTCGAAGGTGAGCTTGTCCGGCGGAATGGATGCATCGCCCGTGAGCATGGCCGACAGCCGCACACCCCCGGCGTTGAGGATCAGCGTCTCCGACCGCATCGGCTTCGTCAGCTCGACCTTGGTGGTGGCGCCGGCGCGGCCGTAGGCGGCATGCACGATGTAGATGCCGGCATCGAGCGTGAACTCGGCATCGCCACCGGCCTCCGTCGCCACCAGCTTGACCAGCGGTTCGCCGTCCGTCGTCGGCTTCTCCTGATAGACCCGCCACACCAGCCCGTCCTTGATCGGCGGACCGTCGTCGGTCATCAGCGCGTGCAGCTTCAAGACTGTCTTGATCGGCTGAGGCGGTGATACCGGGGCGACCGCAGATGGTGCCGGCACGGTCGGGGCGGGCTGCGGCGCATAGCCGAGCGGTGGCTTCGTCACCGCCGGTGTCGTTGCCGCCGGCGCTGTGGTCGCGGGCGCCGTCGTCTGCGGCACGTTCGGCACGGCAGGCTTCGTCTCGGCCATCGCCGGTAGCAGCATAGTCGCCGCCAGGACAACGGCTGCGAGGCCGGCGACGAGATGTCGCTGGGACGTCCGGAAACGATGGTCAAACCATGGAAGAGACATGCGTCTCGGCGCCTTCACCTGGAATCAGCCGGAGGATGGCGAGCGAACCATGGCAAATTCAAGCCGGCACCGCGAGCCTTGCGTCGGTTGCGCGTCAGTTTGAATTTCTGCAGAGGGTGTGAAGCGGTCGAACGCTCCGCGGGCAACCTCCGTACGGTCGAAACCACTGAAATTGCAAGGCTTGGACGAGAGCGCGCACATTTTGAATTGCGCATCGCTCGAAACCAGTGGTTCCGCGATCTTTCGCGCGGTAGGAATCGATGACGAGTCTTGCGAGACCCGCTCGCGGTTGACCGCCGCGATGAATGTTCGAAGCCCGCTTCTCTCGTCTTGCGCTGGTCAATGGGCTCAGGGTTCAAAGATGCAAAGTCCGATTCAGGAAGGTGGATGCCGGTGCGGACGCGTGAGACTCCGCGTCAAAGTGCGGCCGCTGGTCACCATGGCTTGCCATTGCACCGGCTGCCAACGCATGACGGCGAGCGCGTTTTCGCTGAGTTCACTGTATCCAAGCGCAGGCTTCGAGGTAACTGAAGGCGAGCCTGTTATTGGTGGCCTGCACGGTGCAGCACGCCATTTTTTCTGTCCGCATTGCATGAGCTGGTTATTCACTCGTCCGGAAGGGATGGATCAATTCGTCAACGTTCGGTCAACGATGCTCGACGATGCAGGATCGTACGTTCCCTTTATTGAGACTTACACGAGTGAAAAGCTGCCTTGGGCGACAACGCCGGCAGTTCATAGCTTCGAGCAGTTCCCTCCGATGGAGCTATTTCCAACGTTGCTAGAAGAATATGCCGCACTATCAGAGTAATTAGCGAGCCAGATTCGCGGATTCTGCTTCCAGTGCGTTGCACATATATTGTTTTCAAAGCGTCAAGATATGGCGGGGCCGAATATCGACTCCCCGCTGGGCGAGAGTTCGCCAGTCAAGACGCGCGCCCAGCAATGCCCACGGCCGTTCGCTTCCGAGCGCCGGCTCGAAACGAACACGGCCCCCCCGCGGCCGCCTAATTCTGCAGACTATCCACACCTCCGCTTTCATCCGTTCGGTTCTGCATGTGCTGGGCAAGCGCCTCGATCTTCGGCATGAAGATCGCCGCCTCCGCGTCCGGTATCGTCTCAGCGACGGCGCGGCGGAAGCAGATCAGCCAGCCGTTCACTTCTTCCGTGCCGATCGAGGCGACGAAGTGGCGCCGCCGGAGCATCGGCTGGCCGTATTTCTCCACATAGAGCTGCGGTCCGCCGAACCAGCCGGTGAGATAGTCGGTGAGTTTCTGTTCGGGCAGCGCCAGGCCGTTGCGATGCACGGCACGGCAGGCCGCCGCTTCCGGCAGCGTGTCCATCAGCTCATAGAAGCGGCGCGTGAGGCGGCGAACGGCCGCTTCGCCGCCGAGGCGCTCATACAGGGTGGTCTCGCCGGGCGTCATCGTCACTCTGCTGGGTTATCGTCTGGAAACCGGTATTATGGCGGCCCTCCGGAGATTTGCCATGAGATAGAACACATAGGTGGCCGCGCCTGCGGCTTGTCGCAGCGGGTCGGGCGCCCTATTGATGGGCGCAACCTGCCGCGGCCGCTGCCCAGCTGCCGCCCCGGACCGGCACTCGCACCCCGTCGCCGGAGCCACACCGTCCAATTCGAACCGAGACATTCCATGCCCGATGCCCTGACGCTGCTCGAATCCCGCCGCACGGTCTCCTCGATCTCGCTCGGTGCGCCCGGTCCTTCGGACGAGCAGATCGAGACACTCATTCGCATCGCTTCCCGCGTCCCCGACCACGGCAAGCTGACCCCTTGGCGGTTCATTCTCTATTCCGGCGCGGCGCGTGCGCGAGCCGGGGAGGGGCTCGCGGCGATCCTGGCCAGCCGGGACCCGGCAACGTCGCCCGACCGACTGGAGCAGGAGCGTCAGCGCTTCACCCGCGTTCCCCTGACCATCGGCGTCGTGTCGCGCGCCAAGCCGCATTTCAAGATCCCGGAGTGGGAACAGGTGCTGTCGGCCGGCGCCGCCACCATGAATCTGGTGCTGGCCGCGCACGCGCTCGGGTTTTCGGCGCAATGGCTGACCGAATGGGTCGCCTATGACGCTGAGGCCGGCGCCTTCCTCGGGCTGAACGAGGGGGAGCGGTTCGCCGGCCTCGTCGTCGTCGGTACGCCCAATGTGCCGCCCGTCGACCGGCCGCGTCCGTCCTTCACCGATACCGTCACTGTCTGGGGCGCCTGAGCCATGTTCTATGAGCCGAATGCCCGCGACCGTGCCCTTCTGCCGCATGATCCGTTCAAGGCCATCGTCGCGCCGAGGCCGATCGGCTGGATCTCCACCGTCTCGGCGGCGGGCGCCGTCAATCTCGCCCCCTTCAGCTTTTTCAATGCGGTTTCGTCCAATCCGCCGATGGTGCTGTTCTCGACGGAAGGGGCCAAGCACAGTTCGGCCAACGCCGAGGCGACGGGCGAATTCGTCTGCAGTCTCGCCACCTATGCGCTGAAGGATCGAATGAGTGCGACCTCGGCGCCGCTTGGCCCCGGCGAGAACGAGTTCGACTTCGCCGGGCTCGCGCCGGCACCGTCGCGCCTCGTCAGGCCGCCGCGGGTGGCCGAAAGTCCAGCGGCGCTCGAGTGCCGGGTGATCCAGGTGGTGCGGCCGGTGCGGCTCGACGGCGTCGTGGCCGACAGCATCATTGTCATCGGCCAGGTCGTCGGCGTCCATATCGACGAGGCCTATCTCGTCGACGGCCGCTTCGACCTCGTCAAGGCCGGCACCATCACCCGCGCTGGCTACATGGATTACCTGAAAGCCGAGACGGTGTTCACCATGGCCCGCCCGGCCGGCGGCGGCAACGCGCTGACCTGAGGCCAATCTTGCGAGTCGCCGTCACACGACCGTGCCGGCGTGCCCGAATTCCTCAGCGTCGGCGATCCGGTCAGTGAGGAGGGCGACGAACCCGTCGCCGCGCGCGGTGGCAATTGCGGCGGCGAGCGGCAGATCGCTCGTCGGTCCCAGTCGGGCACCGTCGATGGCCATGACCCCGGCCGCTGCCGCGGCGAGCATCGCCTGCGTCCTGGCGTGGGCGAAGGGGGCCCGCCAGCGCCCCTCGGCATCGAGCGCACCGAGCCTGAGGGCGGCGGCGAGATCGCCGGCGGTGAAGACGAGGCCGGCCAGTCGCTGCGACGCGCCGCGATAGCTCGCCAGGCCGAAGATCGCTTCGGCCGAGCCGGTTGCCTCGACGATCATGCCCACCTCGCCGTCGCGGCGGCCATGGATTGCCTCAGCCACAGCGATCCGGGCGTCGAGCCAGGTGGCATCGTAGCCACCGGTCGCCCCGTGCATCAGGATGCCGTCTACGCCGGCCATGACGGCGCGATCGAGCAGATCTGCCGCCTGCGGACGGGCGAAGGCGGGAATTCGGGCATAGAGCCGCGGCCGGTCCGTCACCGTAGCGATCGTCTCGGTGACGAAGGCGTAGCCGAGCGCCTCGGCGTCGGGCTCCACATCGGTGAAATCGACGATCAGTTGATCGGGGCGGGCGGCAAAAGCCGTATCCAGCGCCTGCCGAGACTGCGGTCGGACGATGAGATGGCAAAGCATCGTAGGTGAATCGATGGGGTGCATTTCGGCGTTCGACGGCGACAGCTGGTGCGGACCGCTAGCCGCCCGACGCGTCGCGCACCGGGTGGCCTCAGCCACGGATCTTGATCGAACTATCGCCGGATCATTGTGACGTTCGGATGACGGCCCGTCGCATTCTTCTGCGACGCCAGCCACCGGCGCCGACCGTTCTTCGTGCGGCGTTTAGAGTTTGTTTACCAATTTTTTACCCTTTGGAGACGAAGGTTAACATTAATTAACCACCCTCGGCGGATTCGGTGAGGAAGACGGTCATGCAGGTCGGACGCACGATGATCCCGGACAAGCCGGCCGACCCGAACATCGAGACGACCGCGCCTGCCACTGGCCCAGCCTTCGACCAACTGGTCGCGACGGCGCAGCGCGAGGCCGAACGACGCCGCGCTTTGGCGGACGCGAGCGGGGCCAACCTCGACCAGTTCTCCGACCAGAGCTGGCTGGCAACGGTCAAGGCGCATGGTGCCGAGATCGGGCTCTCTCGGCAGGTTCAGGCGATCACCAAGGACGGGGAGGGCCAACTGAGCGTGGCCGACCCGGCGCTGCGGGCCAATATCATCAGCCTGCGCAACGATCCCAACGTCCGCGCCATGCTGTCGGTCAGGCGCATGTCGGATACCAGGATCGGGCTGACCACGGCACTCGGCCGCGCCCCGACCGAGTCTGAACTCAGGATCGGCATCGCCATCGGTCCGAAACAGGCCTCTGCGCTGATCGCCGCCCGTCAGTCGACGCCGCTCTCCTCCGCCGCGATCGTATTGCCGGAGGCCGCGGCAGCCAACCGCAGCGTGTTCTATCGGGCGGACGGCTCGCCGCACACGGTCACGGAGGTGATGACGGCCCTGATGAAGGCGCCGGCTGCGCCATCTGCGCCGGCGGCGAGCGCCGATCCGCGCCTGCAGCTGCGCCAGGCAACGCAGCCGACAAAACCCGTGCAGCCGGCGAAGACGCAGGCGTCGCCGAACCTCGCTCTGGTCAATTCGACGCTCGGCCAGGTCAGTATCCCCGGCACCACGACCGGGGTGACGGCGCCGTCCGGTGCCAAGATCTCCGGCTGGCGGGCCGACATGACGGCGAATCTGACGCGCGAGATCTCCAACTCCGGCCAGACCGTGCGCTCTCTTCCCTCCAAAGCGACCGTGCCGGCGCCTCGGGCGACGTCTCCGGTGACCGTACGGCCGGCGGCCACACCGGTCGCGACGCAGACAGCTCTCCTGCAGCCGGCGCCGAGCGCACCTGCCCCGGTCGCCGCCAGTCCAGTCGCCGCCGCTCCCGTCGCTACCCAGCCGACGCCGGCAGCGGCGCCTATACCCACCGCAACCGCTCTGCCCGTACTGGCAACCTCCGCTGCGGTCCCGGCGGCGACGGAGCCGCCCGCCGGCGTGGTCTGGACCGACATGCAGACGATGGCTTTCGCGCCGCTGTCGGTCGATGTGCCTGCCTCCACTCCGCCGAAAGCCGCCTTGCCGACGACGGCCATCCCGGCGGCATCAAGCACGACGCCGGGGCTCGCCTCGCCGGCTTCGCAGTCGCGGGCGCCGATCGCGCCAGCCACTCCGCCGATTGCCCGGCAGGCGCCGCTCGTCTTGGCACCCCAGTCGCCTACGGTGCAGAGCCCGATGCCGCAGACGATGGAGCCGACCAGTCCGGCGGCCGCGGCCGAGGCCTATGTCCGGCCGAGCCGCTACGGGCCCGGGGCGCAGCGTCTGGCGCAATTGCCGAGTGCGACGACCGTCGATGCCTCCTCGGCGGCCATCCGCTCGAACCGTGTCTACGCGTCGAGCTTCTTCGTGCCGCAGCGGCCGGTGTCGATGATGGCGGCGACCGGGCAACCGCAGCCGGGGACAGCCGCCGTTCCGACAGCGGTGGAAACGTCGGCACTCGGCCCCGACGGTTTGCCGATCTTGCCGCCGGTTCCGGCCGGCCCTGGGCTTGGCCCCATTTCGGCGACCGAAGCGCTGACCGGGCAGACGGATCCCGCAGCGGCCGTCGATCCCAACCGGCCGCTCGATCTGTCGCCGAAGGCGGGCCAAACCGTCGCTGCCGCCCCGACCACGAGGGAGGCGATCCCGCCGTTTCCGCGCCAGCGGCCGCACATCACCCCGGCGTTCTGAGGCGGCGGACAACCTGAGCGCCGCGCCCTCCCGAGCGTGCCATGCTTAACAAACCCTTGGCGGACGTAGTGAACCAATCCTTAAGGCCTGCCATGCGATCGTCTTGGCCGTGGGGCGAACGTCCCCGGAGCTTTGTCGTTATCCGCAGTGGGTCAGGTCATGATCGTCGATCAGGTTCTCGTCTGGATGCAGAGCGCGACGGCGCATGAGCGCTGCCGCGCGGCGGAACTGTTGGCGCGATCGTTTCTGGTGTCGGAGATTGGCGACGACGACCGCGACGGGCTCGAGGCGGCGCTGACCGTGCTGCTCGACGATCCCGAACCGGAAATCCGCCGCGTGCTGGCCGAAGCGCTTGGCGAGAGCAACAGGGCTCCCCACCACCTGATCCTGACGCTCGCCGAGGGCCGCCCCGATATTGCAGCCATCGTGCTCGAGCATTCGCCGGTCATCCTGGAGGCCGAACTGGTTGATTTCGTCGCCTCCGGAGATGAGATCCTGCAGGTCGCCGTGGCCTCGCGCAAATGGCTGTCGCCTGCGCCGGCTGCAGCGCTGGCCGAGGTCGGTACGCTCGCCGCCGCCGTGGCACTCTGCGAGAACGTGACGGCCTCGATCGCGCCGTTCAGCCTGCAGCGGCTTGCCGAGCGGCTCGGCTACGAGGCCTCCTTGCGCGAGGCATTGCTTGCCCGCGCCCATTTGCCGGGCGAGGTGCGCCATACGCTGATGCGACATTTGGCGGGAGTGCTGTCGAACCTCGCCGTCGAACGCAACTGGCTGACCAGCGAGCGCTCAGAGGAGGCGACCGCCGAGGCGAGCGACAAGGCGACGGCGATCCTGGCCGTGTCGGTCGACGCCGAGGAGCGACCGGCCTTTGCCGAGTTCCTGCGCCGCACCGGCCAGCTGACGACGACACTGTTGCTGCGCGCGGTCACCTTTGGCGACATCCATTTCTTGGGCGAGGCGCTGGCGCTGTTGTCCGGTGTGCCGCGCACGCGCGTCGAAGCGCTGTTGGCCGAGGGGCGCGAGGCGGCCTGCCGGGCGCTGTTCCTGAAGGCCGGCATCCCCGAACGCACCTTCCCGGCCTTTGCCGCCGCGCTCGACGTGCAGCGCGAACTGAGCTCCGAGATCGGCTTTGCCGGCGGCGACGAATTGCGCTTCGGCCGCCGCGTCATCGAACGGGCGCTGAGCCGCTGCCGCGATGCTGGCATCGGCGATCTCGATGATCTGATGGTGCTGCTGCGCCGCTTCGCCACCGAGGCCGCGCGCGATCATGCCCGCGCCATGGTCTCGCGTCTGCTGCGCCAGCCGCCGCTGGCGCTGCCATCGCCATCGCAGACGGACGGCATCGAGGAAGCGGCCTGAGCCCAGTTGGCGCAGTTCCTGCCGACAAACGAAAAGCCCCGGCGCATGGCTGCCGGGGCTTTCGGGTCGATTTCTGCCTTGGCCGGCGTGTCACGCCCGGTTGTAGACGTCCTCGTAGCGCACGATGTCGTCCTCGCCGAGGTAGGCGCCAGATTGAACTTCAATCATTTCCAACGGGATCTTACCGGGGTTCTCCATGCGGTGGACGGCGCCGAGCGGCACGTAGATCGACTGGTTCTCTGTGAGCACCGTCACCGTGTCGTCGACGGTGACGCGCGCCGTGCCGGAGACGACGATCCAGTGCTCGGCGCGGTGGAAATGGCTCTGCAGCGACAGTTTCGAGCCGGGGCTGACGGTGATGCGCTTCACCTGATAGCGCCCGCCGAGATCGATGCGCTCATAGGCGCCCCATGGCCGGTACATGCGCATGTGCTCGGTCGCCTCGCGGCGCTTCTGCGCGATCAGCTGGCCGACCAGCTTCTTCACGTCTTCCGAGCGCGTGCGGTCGGCGACCAGCACCGCGTCGCGCGTCGTCACCACGACCAGGTCCTTGACCCCGACCAGCGCAGTCAGCACGTCCGGCGAATGCACGTAGGAGCCGGTCGTCTCCAGGAAGGCGGCATCGCCGCGCGCGGCGTTGCCGTCGGCGTCCTTTTCGGCGAGGTCCCAGATCGCCGACCAGGCGCCGATATCAGACCATTGGAAGTCGGACGGCACCACGGCGGCCAAGCGCGACTTCTCCATCACAGCGTAGTCGACCGACTTGGCTTCGGCCTCCGCAAACGCCGCCTCGTCGAGGCGCAGGAAGTCGAGATCGCGCGTTGCGCCTGCGACGGCCCTGCGCGCCGGGCCAGCAATGGCCGGCGCCAGACGCTCAACCTCGTCGAGGAAGACTTTGGCCGAAAAGAGGAAATTGCCGGAGTTCCAGAGGTAGCCGCCGGCCACGTAGCTTTGCGCGGTCGTTCGATCGGGCTTTTCGACGAAGGCGGCGATCTCGGCGACGCCGTCGATGCCGGCAAGATCGGCGCCCGGGCGAATGTAGCCGTAGCCGGTCGCCGGCGACGTCGGCATGATGCCGAAGGTGACGATGCGGCCGGTCTCGGCGGCCGCAAGACCGCGCCGCACATGCTCGAGGAACGAGGCCGTGTCGGGGATGGCGTGGTCGGCGGCGAGCACCAAGAGGATGGCGTCCGCGTCGCGCGAACTGGCGAATGCAGCCGCAGCAGTGATGGCGGCGCAGGAATCGCGGCGGAACGGCTCAAGGATCAGGTCGGCGACGAGCCCGGCGGAGCGGACTTGCTCAGCGACGAGGAAGCGGTAGTCGGCGCCGGTGACGACGATCGGCTTGGCGAATTCGGCTCCGGTGACGCGGGAAAGCGTGTCCTGGAACAGGGAGTTATCGCCGGCCAGCGCCAGGAATTGCTTCGGGTAGCTCTCGCGCGAGGCGGGCCACAGGCGGGATCCCGATCCGCCGCAGAGAATGACTGGGGTGATGAGCGTCATCGGATCAGGCTCCCGTGGCAAATCGCGATCGAGCGGCCTGGCCCCGATCGCAGTCGTGGTTCGAAAGGGTGAGTTTAGCGCGGACTGGCGGATTCGACACCGCGAACGGGCATCCAGGACAGGGGTTGCGGCGTGTTGCACTGAACCGCGGCGCGGTCGCGATCGGAGGCTTGCGGCAATTCAAAATGGGATGGCGGATCCAGTGTGCGACCGGCGTCGACGGCCATGCCATTGGACCATGGCCGTTTCGGGGCGCGGCGGCGGGCTGCCGCCGATGTCGGCGGATGCGGCGAAGCGCGGTCAATGCACCGAATCGATGAATTCCTCGGTCACCTGGGCGAGCCGCTCGGCCAGACGTTCGGCAAGCGCGTTCGGTTCGTTTTGGCGGCTCTCCTGGGCGATGGCCCGGATGGCGAGCACGTGCTGGCGCACCAGTTCGCGCGATAATAGCTCGGGGGGGACACCGTCGAGCAGGGCGCAGAGGCTGGCAGCCACTTGTCCGGCGGCCGGGAAGCCGAGAGTGGCGGCCTGGCCCTTGATGTCGTGGGTGGAGCGGAACAGCGTATTGCGTTCCTCGTCGCCGAAGCCGGAGGCCTCGCACGACTTCCAGGCGCTGAGCAGCGTCTGGGTCTCGTCCGTCATCCACACGTCAAAGCTGGCGGTCAGTTCCTTCAGCGCCGACTCGGCCGCGACGACGGGATCCACCTCGCCGGCCTTCAGACGGCGCTGCTTGGCCTTCTTGCGCAGATCGACCTTGGGAGCGATGATTTCGGTATCGATTCCGATATCAAAATCGTCATCGAACTCATCGCTATCCATGACTGCAGAATTTGCCTTGGCGGCCATCGCCTCCTCCGTCCGGCACGATGCCATCGCACCGCAGTCACTATGCTGGAGGCTGGCTTAAATTTCCGTTGCCTGGCCTCGCCGAACCGCCGGTCGCTCAGGAGCGGAACTGTTCGTCGAGGATACGCTCTTCCCAGTTGTGATCCGGGTCGAACATGATCAGGCTGTCGGACCGCGCG
>JARLIT010000317.1 GCA_031291575.1 Ancalomicrobiaceae bacterium | reverse complement strand
TGTTCGATTCGGGCAAGGCCGACGTCAAGCCGGAGTTCAAGGCCATCGCAGTCAGGATCTCGCAGATGCTGGAGAAGGAGGCCGGTCCGATCCAGGTCATCGGCCACACCGACAATACGCCGGTGTCGAAGACCAACCGCTTCAAGAACAACTTCGATCTGTCGGTGGCGCGCGCCCAGAACGCTGCAGTGGTTCTGAAGGCCGGGCTGTCCGATCCGGCGCGGATCAAGACCGAAGGACGCGGCGAGGAGGATCCCGTGGTCCTCAACGATTCCGATGCGCACAAGGCCAAGAACCGGCGCGTCGAATTGTGGATCGACCGGGTCGAGTGAGGCGGCGGCGGGCCGGTCGGCGGCCCGCTTGGAATTCGCAGTTGTTTCTCGACGTTAGACTATTCTGTCGAAACCAATTCGGCCCGGCTTCGGGCGACGCGAACAGGACTGGCAATGGGACGCGCAGCTTGGGCCAATCTCACCGTGGTCTTTATGGCGGTCTGCGCGCTGTGCGGGCTGATCTGGTACGTCGCGCCGGTTATGGCGGTATTCGGCTACTATCCGCTGGAAAATCCGATCGTCCGCGCGCTGATGATGTTCTGCTTTGCGGCAGTGGCGCTCGGCTACGGCATCTACTACGTCTACCATCGCATCAAGAGCCAGAACAACCTCAGCCAGGGAATCGGCGGTCAGGGAGCGGTCGACGCCGATGACAGCGACGTCCTGAAAGACCGGATGAAGGATGCGCTCGCCACGCTGAAGACGGCGTCGAAGGCCAAGGGCAACTTCCTCTACGACCTGCCGTGGTACGTCATCATCGGGCCGCCGGGCTCGGGCAAGACGACGGCGCTGATCAACTCCGGCCTCAACTTTCCGCTGACGCACGGACGCACGCCGCAGGCGATCGCCGGCGTCGGCGGCACGCGATATTGCGACTGGTGGTTCACCGAAGAGGCGGTGATGATCGACACCGCCGGCCGCTACACGACGCAGGATTCCAACGCTGCGGCCGACCAGAAGAGCTGGCATTCCTTCCTCGACATCCTGAAGAAGAACCGCCCGCGCCAGCCGATCAACGGCGTCATCATCGCCATCTCCATCCAGGACATCATCTCGCTCGATCAGGCTGAACTCATCGCCCATGCCGGGGCGATCCGGTCCCGCCTGCTGGAGTTGCACTCGCGCCTGAAGATCGACTTCCCCGTCTACGTCGTCTTTACGAAGATGGACCTGGTCGCCGGCTTCGTCGAGTTCTACGGCAATTTCGGCGAGATGCAGCGGCGCATGGTGTGGGGCCACACCTTCCAGTCGGCCAAGAAGAACGAGAACCTCATCGGCCGTGTGCCGGAGGAATTCGACGCACTGGTCGAACGCATGACCGAATTCGTCACCGACCGACTGCAGGCGGAGGTCGATCCGTCGAGCCGGCTCAGGCTGTTCGGCTTCCCCGGCCAGATGGCGACGCTGAAGGGCCCGGTGTTCGACTTCCTGATGCGGATCTTCGAGCCGACGCGCTATCACGCCAATGCGACGCTTCGCGGCTTCTATTTCGCCTCGGGCACGCAACAGGGCACGCCGATCGACCGCATCATCGGCGCGCTGACGCGCAATTTCCGCACGGAATCGCTCGGCGAAAACTACATGTCGGGGCAGGGCAGGGCCTACTTCCTGCAGGACCTGTTGAAGAAGGTCATCTTCACCGAATCGGCCTGGGTATCGACCGACCGGGGAGCGGTCAGGCGGCGGCTGATCTTTCTGTCCATCGGCTATGCGCTGCTGCTTCTGGCCACCGTCGGCGGCGTCGCCGCCTGGACCGTCTCCTACGGCAACAACGACAAGCTCATCGCCGGCACCGAACTGACCGTCGGGGAATACAAGAAACTCGCCGGCCCGATGCTCGACGAGGCGGTCATCTCGGACGCCAAGTTCGAGAAGGTCGTGCCGCTTTTGGAAGCACTCAGGCGCTCGACTACCGGCTACGACCATCGCGGCGACGCCACGCCCTTTCCCGAGACCTTCGGGCTCGCCCAGCGGCCTCGTCTCGTCTCGGCGACGGGGAGCGCCTATCACGCCGCGCTCGAGCGGTTCTTCCGGCCGCGCCTGCTTTATCGGATGGAAGCCGTCATCGATGCGGCGCGGGTGCAGCAGCAGATCAACGTCGACCGCAGCGGCCTGTTGGAGGCGTTCAAGGTCTACCTGATGCTCGGCCGGCAGGCGCCGGCGGTCGACAAGCAACTGATCGTCAACTGGATGCAGTCTGATTGGGCCACGGAACTCTATCCCGGGCCGGAACGCGCCGGTTTGAGGAAGGCGCTCGAGGATCATCTCGTCGCCCTCATCGATCTCGACAACGGCACCGGCCCGCAGGTGCCGCTGAACGGCAATCTCGTCAAGGATGTGCAGCAGATCCTGGTGCGCCAGAGTCTCGCCCAGCGCGCCTACGGCTCGCTTAAATCCAACGTGCACAAGGCGAAACTCAGGGATTGGGTGCTCGGCCGGGTTGGCACCGACATGGCGACGGTGTTCACCACCAGCGACGGCAAGGGGCTCGATTCCATCATCGTGCCGGCCTTCTACACCTACGACGGCTTCTACGATGGCCTCGTCGACCGGCTGCCGAACATCGCCTCCGAACTCGATCGCGACCGCTGGGTGCTGGGCGAAGTCGGCCAGCAGGCGGTGGTCAAAGACCAATTGGAACGACTGCCCGACGACATCCTGGCGCTCTACGCCAAGGACTTCAACGCCGCCTGGGATCAGGCGCTCGGTCGCCTGCAGATCAAGCCCTTGACCGCCGACCGGCCGAACTATCTGACGCTCTACGCCATTTCCTCGGCCGCCTCGCCCTTGAAGCAGATCTTCGAGGAAATCCGCACGCAGACACAATTGTCGCGCGAGCGCAAAGCCCCGCCGAAGGATCCGAATGCGCCAGCTTCCGCACCAGCCCCGGCGGCGGCGCAGCCCGCGCTCGTCATTACCTCCGGCGCCTCGACCGGCAAGCAGATCGAGGACCATTTCCGCCCCTACTACGTGCTCGTCGACGGCGGGCCCAACAGCCGGCCGATCGACAAGCTGGTGTCGACGTTGAACGACATCTACCAGGGGCTCACCGGGGCGGCGAACGAGACCGGGCCGACGGCGCAGCTCAACACCTCGACCGTCAACTCGATCCGTTCGATGCGGGCTCAGGCGAACGGCTTCCCGCAGCCGTTCGACAAGCTCTTACGGCTCGCCTCCGACGATTTCGAGGGCAATGTGGCGACTTCGATCGTCGGCGAACTGCAGAAGACGCTGGCCGAACAGGTCACGCCGATCTGCAAGCAGGTGGTGACAGGACGCTATCCGTTCACCCGCGGCACCGACAAGGAGGTGCCGATCCTCGACTTCGCCAAACTGTTCTCGCCCAACGGCGTACTCGACCGCTACCTGCAGCAGAGCCTGATGCAGTACATCGATACCTCGAAGCCGGAGTGGAGCTGGCGCAAGGACAGCAAGATCGGCACCAGCCTGTCGCCGAAGCCGCTCGCCGACTTCCAGCGCGCCGCCCAGATCCGCGACGCCTTCTTCGCCGGCGGTGGCACGCAACCGGCTTTCACTCTGGCGGTCACGGCGCTGACGGCGTCGTCGGCCGGCACGACGGTGAAACTCGACATCAACGGCGTGCAGATCCCCTCGCCGCAGAGCCCATTGCCGGCGCCGACCATCGGCCAGCCGAATCCCTTGGTGCCGCAGCCGCCGCCGGCACCACCACCGCAGCCGCCGCGTCCGGCGACGCCGGTGCAGGTGATCTGGCCGGGCCAGGTCGGGCTTGGTCGCATCGCCCTGACGGCGACGTCGGATGCCACGGGAACCGGCTTCACCATGGCCGAGAAGACCGGCACCTGGGCACTGTTCCGGATGATCGACCAGTCCAAGGTCACCAAGGGGACCGACCGGATGATCGTCTCAATCTCCGGCTCCGGCCGCGATTTCCAGTACCAGTTCAACGTCGGTTCGCTGATCAATCCGCTGACGATGTCGGGCTTGCGCGACTTCAACTGCCCAACGAGCCTGCAGTAGGGACGTAACGAGCATGCGCTGCGGTCTGTTCGGCAAGCTCCCGGTCAAGCGTGACTTCATCGCGGAAGCGGTGCCGCGCGGCTTTCTACAACCCTACGAGACCTGGCTGCAGGGGGCGATGGGCGCAAGCCGTCAGGCGCTCGGCAGCCGCTGGCAGGACATCTACCTGCAGGCACCGCTCTGGCGCTTCTGGCTCGGGGCCAGCCATTGCGGCCAGACGGTGATCGGCGCCTTCATGCCATCGATCGACGGCGTCGGGCGCTATTTTCCGCTGACCGTGATGGCGATGGCCGAGGAAAAGCGGGTGATCGCGCCGCCGATCGAGGCGCCGCAGGCCGAGTGGTTCGACGCGGTGGAGAATTTCCTCCTTTCCACCCTCGACGAAGGCTTCGGCTTCGATCGGGTGCTCGCGGCGCTTGAGGCACTGCCGGCCCCCGCCGACCGTCCGGCCGCCGAGAGCCGGGAGGGCATTCTCGCCAAGCCCGACGGGACGATCATTCTGCCGTCGGGCGGCACCGACATCGAGGCGACGCTGAAGCGGCTGCAGGCAGCGGACGACGAAAGCCTGATGGGCGCCGGCACCTTCTGGTGGACGATCGGGGGCAACGACATCGGAGCGACCGCGCTCTCTTGCCGCAGGTTGCCGGACCAGCAACTGTTTTCCGGTTTTTTGACCGGGCGGTTTGAGGCACTATGAGGGCGATCGGGCGGTCGCAGACGCTGCCGTGGCGCCCGCAGGGGCCGGTTCCAGTTCGCCGTTTCGACGGCACTCGGGTTGCGACGGATGGGGGGTCATGAGCACCGACAGGATCGTGTTCGAAACCGGCGTCGCCTCCGACAAGGGCCTCGTCCGTCAGGTCAATGAGGATGCCTATCTGTTGCGTCCGGGGGTGGGCGTTTGGGCGGTGTCGGACGGCATGGGCGGGCACGCTGCCGGGCAGTTCGCCAGCCACATGGTGGTCGACGGGCTCTCCGGCGTCGGCGAGCATGACGATGCCGCAGGACTCGTCGCCGACTGTTCGGCGCGCCTCGTGGACGCCAACGATCGTCTGCGCGAGGCCGCCCGCTCGATGGGGCACGAGCGTTCGGGTGCGACGGTCGTGGTGCTGATCCTGCACGAGAAGACGTTTGCCTGCGTCTGGTGTGGCGACAGCCGGATCTACCGGGTGCGCGGTGGCATGATCCAGCAATTGACGCGCGACCATTCCGAGGTCGAGGAGTTGATCGCGCGCGGGCTCCTCGCCCGCGAAGACGCCAAGACCTGGCCGCGCCGGAACGTCATCACGCGGGCGGTCGGCGTTGCCGATACGGTCGCAGTTGAAACGGTCAGCGGCGAGGTGGAATTCGACGACGTGTTCGTCCTGTGCAGCGACGGGCTCACGGGCCACCTCGACGATGCC
>JARLIT010000316.1 GCA_031291575.1 Ancalomicrobiaceae bacterium | reverse complement strand
CGCCATATAGGCGGTCGCCTGCTCGTGCCGGGTATGGATCACCTGGATCGCCTCGCGCTCGTCGTAGAGCGCGTCGAAGACGAAATCGAGCTGAAGTCCGGGAAGCCCGAAAATCGTGTCCACGCCGTTGGCTTTCAAGGCACCGACCAGCGCCTGGCCGCCGGTGGGAGGACGGGTGGAAGCCGCCTCGGAACGCTGGGAATTCAACTCGTCACCCTCCCCACAGGATCGCCCATTGGCGTTCGTCGTCCATCTGCCGACCGGCTCCTCGAACGCCCAACCGAGCGCCGACCGCATCCGTTGGGCCGCGCAGGCGTCGGCGAATGCGGCCGGAGTCTGCTGCCGCCGACCAGACGCAGAGTAGCCGCACCGTCGGCGATGCGAGCCCGTCTCGTCAAATGAGAAGGGCTCCCGCAGGCATAACTGGCAGTGATGCCCCCTTTTCGCCGTCGGCGAGAGAGACATAACTGATTTGCATGGGGGGTGCCGCAGAAGGGATTGGACACCAACGGGTGGGTCATTAGTCAATACCCCTACAAGAACAGCAGGACTGACGGCCATCCTTCAAAGGATCTCGGACTGAAATACGTCCGCGGCGGACGGCGCGATAAGTCAGACAACTGCTCGAAGATCAACTGGCGACCAACGATGTCGCGACGGAGGGAACCCGATGTCGAAACTTACAGACGATGCGAAGAATGTCGGCGATCTCAGCGCCGCAGGGAAGACGCGCCGCGCCGTGCTCAAGAGCGGGGCTGCGGCAGTGGCCGCGTCGACGATCTTTCGCCCCACCATTCTGCGCGCCGCGGAACCGGTGATCCGGATCGGCCACATCAGCCCACAGACCGGACCGATGGCCGGCTTCGCCGAGGCACAGGAGTGGACGCTTGCCGGCATTCGCAAGGTGTTCGAACCGGGATTGAAGATCGCGGGCAAGACCTACAAGATCGAGATCATCACCAAGGACAGCCAGACCGACGAATCGCGTGTCGCGGAGGTCGCCAGCGACCTGATCCTGAAGGACAAGGTGGACATCCTGACCGCTTCGTCGGGGTCGCTCGACTGCAATCCGGCCGCCAACGTCGCCGAACTCAACGAGATCCCCTGCATCACCACCGACGACCCGTGGGAATCCTACTACTACGGCCGCAATCCGCCGAAGGAGGGCTTCACCTGGACCTATCACTTCTTCTGGGGGCTGGATGAAGTGCTGGCGGCCTTCATCGGCCTGTGGAAGGAGCAGCAGACCAACAAGGTCGTCGGACTGCTGTTCAATACCGCCCAGGACGATACCTCCTGGCACGATGCCTTCGCTCCGGCCATCAAGGCAGCAGGCTTCACTGTCGTCGATCCCGGCCAGTTTCCGGCGTTCGGCAACGACTTCACCCCACAGATCGCTACGTTCAAGAAGGCCGGCGTCGAGATCATCACCGGCAATCTGTTCACTCCGGACTTCGCCGGCTTTTACGCCCAATGCGCGCAGCAGGGCTACCAGCCGAAGATCATCACGCTGGGCAAGGCGTTCCTGTTTCCAGCCGACGTGGCCTCACTTGGAGCGCGCGGGGTTGGCGTTACCAGCGAAGTCTGGTGGACACCGGACCACCCGTTCAAATCGAGCCTGACCGGCATCAGCTGCAAGGAGCTGGCGACATCGTTCGAACAGGCCACCGGCAAGCACTGGACGCAGCCGATCCCGTTCAAGCACGCGCTGTTCGAAGTCGTGGCGGACGTGCTGAAGCGCACCACCGATCTGAAGGATCCCAAGGCGATCCTCGACGCCATCACCAAGACCGACCTCCACACCATCGTCGGGCACGTCAACTGGACCGGCAAGCCGGCGAAAAACGTCTGCACAACGCCGGTGGTTGCCGGCCAGTGGCAGAAAGATGGTGATCGTCTCGATGTGGCCATCGTTAACAGCGGAATCGCAAGCGAAGTCAAGGTAACGTCGAAGCTGCGCCCGCTCGGCTGATGTCGCGGTTGTCGCCAGCCCGCAGCCGCCCCACAGGGCGGCTGCGCTTTGACATACGAGGATCGCGTGGCCCCCATCCTGTCGCTGCAAAAAGTTTCGAAAAGCTACGGTGCCATCGTCATAGCCAATAACCTCGATCTGGACGTTGGCGAGGGCGAGGCACTTGGCATGCTCGGGCCGAACGGAGCCGGCAAGACCACCCTGTTCGGACTGATCACCGGAACGGTGCCGGTCAACAGCGGCCGGATCGAATTCCTCGGCGAGGACATCAGCCGGCTGCCGCCGGAGCAGCGCTGCCACCGCGGGCTTGCCAGGTCGTTTCAGGTGCCCCAGCCGTTCGGCGGCATGACCGTATTCGAAAATCTGACGGTGTCGGCCGCCTTTTCCAAGAACCGCAGCGAACGCGACGTCTATCCGGATTGCGCCCGGATCCTCGATCAATGCGGCCTGACCGACAAGGCCAACGCCAGGGCAGGAGGATTGACGCTGCTCGATCGCAAACGACTCGAATTCGCCCGGGCGCTGGCGACCAAACCGAAATTGCTGCTGCTGGATGAAGTGGCGGGCGGGCTCAGCGAGGTCGAGTGCGAGGTTCTAGTCGGCCTGATCAAGCGCATCCGCGAGACCGGCATCGCCATCGTCTGGATCGAGCATGTCATCCACGCGCTGGTTGCCACCGTCGACCGCGTCGTCGTGCTGGCCGGCGGCATGTTCGTCGCCGACGATACCCCCGAAAACGTCGTCCGGCACCCCAAGGTCGCCGAGATCTACATGGGCCTGCCGGGCGATTGAGCAAAGCCGCGACAATGGCAAGAAGAGTGGCAAAGACATGACGTTGTTGTCTGTGAACGGCTTGACGGCGTTCTACGGAGACTTTCAGGCGCTCTACGGCATCTCTCTGTCGATCGAGGCCGGGCAGATTGTCGCCATCATTGGCGCTAACGGGGCGGGAAAAAGCACTCTGCTCAACTCCATCGCCGGTTTGATCCCCAACCGGAACGACATGATTCAGTTCGACGGTGAGCCGGTAGGGGCGCTGCGCGCGCCGCAACTGGTCATGCGCGGCGTTGCCCTGGTGCCGGAGGGGCGGCGGCTGTTTCCCTCGCTCACGGTAAGGGAAAACCTGCTGATCGGCGGCCAGTTGGGCCGGCGCGGCCCCTGGTCGCTGCACCGGGTGTTCGAGCTGTTTCCCATGCTGCACGAGCGTGCCGACAGTCCGAGCCATGCGCTGTCCGGCGGTCAGCAGCAGATGGTGGCGATCGGGCGGGCGCTGATGTCGAACCCGCGCCTGCTGCTGTGCGACGAGCTGAGCCTGGGGCTCGCCCCGATCGTGGTCAAGGAGATCTACGCCCAGCTGCCGACCATCCTCGGCGAGGGCACGGCGGTGGTCATCGTCGAACAGAACGTGATGCAGGCGGTTGCCGCCTCGTCGCATCTCTACTGTCTGCAGGAGGGGCACATCTCGCTGGAAGGAGCGTCGAAACAGCTCGATCAGAATGCCATCAAGGCAGCTTATTTCGGAGTGTAAGGCATGATCGGCTACCTCAACGCGCTGATCCAGGGACTGTTGCTCGGCGGGCTGTACGCGCTGTTCGCCGCCGGGCTGTCGCTCATTTTCGGCGTCATGCGCATGGTCAACATCGCGCACGGCGATCTGATCGTCGCATCGGCGTACTTTGCCTATTTCGTCATGCAGATGCTCGGCATAGGGCCGTTCACGTCGCTGCTGATCGTCGTGCCGGTGGTCGCCGCCTTCGGCTACGCACTGCAGCGATGGCTGCTCAACTATACGCTCGGCGCGGGCGATCTGCCGCCGCTCCTCGTCACCATCGCCCTTTCCATCGTCCTGCAGAACGTCCTGCTGATCGTCTTCACCGCGGATGTCCACCGTCTGCAGGCCGGCTCGATCGAGATTGCCAGCTGGGCGTTCAACAGTGAACTCTCGGTCGGCGTCCTGCCCGTGCTGCAGTTCGTCACATCGGTCGTCATCATCGGCGCGCTGCAGCTGCTGTTCTACAAGTCGTCGTTCGGTCGCGCCTTTCGCGCCACGTCGGACGACCAGCAGGTGGCGCAGCTGATGGGCATCGAAACGCGCCACATCTTCGCGCTCGCTATGGCGCTGTCGCTCGCGGTCGTGGCGGTGGCCGGCGTCTTCCTGGCGATCCGCACCAACTTCAACCCGTTTACCGGTCCGCTGCTGCTGATCTTCGGCTTCGAAGCCATTGTCATGGGTGGCCTCGGCAGCCTGTGGGGAACGCTGGTCGGCGGCATTCTGCTGGGCATCGCCCAGGCGATCGGCGGCCAGATTCAGGTCGGCCTGCCGTTCGTCGCCGGTCACGTGGCCTTCCTCGCCGTGCTGTATTTCCTGCCGCAGGGGCTGTTTCCAAAGGTGTCGCAATGAACACTGCCGCCGTTGTCGCGGATCTGCCGCTCAAAGTCGTCCGCGGCGATCGCGTGACGCAGTTGGGCATGACCTTCTGGGCGGTGCTCGTCCTCGCCCTGGCGATCGGACCATATTGGGCCGACCGCCAGTCGCTGCGGCTGTTGGGCGAAATTCTGTCGTATGTGGCGCTTGCCAGCCTGTGGAACCTGTTGGCCGGCTTCGCCGGCCTGGTCTCGGTCGGACAGCAGACCTTTGTCGGCATCGGCGGCTATACGCTCTATCTGTTTGCGCTCGGCCTCGGGGTGAACCCGCTCCTCGGCCTGCCCGTCGCTGCAGTGGTCGGCGGCGTCGCCTCGGTGCCGATCTTCCTGCTGTTGCAGCGTCTGCGTGGACCGCAATTCACCATCGGCTCCTGGGTCATTGCCGAAGTGTTCCTGCAGATCGCCCAGCAGCTGGCCGAGGTCGGCGGCGGGTCAGGTATCAGCCTGCCGGCCGCGGTGGTGCGCGCCATCGCCCAGAGCCGCGACGCGCGCGAATTCCTCATCTATTGGGGCTTCCTGGCGATCACTGTCATCGTCGTCGGCGGTATCGTCGTGCTGCTGCGATCGCGATACGGCCTTGCGCTGACTGCCATCCGCGACAATGAAGTGGCGGCGCGGTCGAACGGTATGGACGTGCGACGGATTCGGCTCGTCGTGTTTGTCGTCGCAGCGGTGTTGACCTCGGCTACCGGCTCGATGATCTTCCTGCAGAAGCTGTCGATCACACCGTTTTCCGCCTTCAGCATGAACAATTGGACGGTCTACATCATCTTCATGACGGTCATCGGCGGCATAGGCCGCGTCGAAGGCCCGATCATCGGAGTCGTGATCTTCTTTCTGCTCAGGCAGTATCTGGCCGATCTGGCGAGCGCCTACCTGATCATCCTGGGGATTGTCGCGATCCTGATCATGCTGAAATGGCCGAAAGGTGTCTGGGGCTCCATTGCCGACCGTTACGGCTGGCAACTGTTCCCGCTGGCCCGGCGGCTGGTGCGGCTCGACGCTCCCGCAGCGACCGGGACACCTTGACGCGGCATGCAATCGCAGCTCGGCCGGCATCGCGTTGTTACCCCATACCTGATAGTT
>JARLIT010000315.1 GCA_031291575.1 Ancalomicrobiaceae bacterium | reverse complement strand
TTCCAGATGCTTGTTGACGGTTCGCGGGCTCAGGGCGAGGATCTCGGCGATGTCGCGATTGGACTTGCCCTGGGCGATCCAGGTGAGCACCTGCGCCTCGCGGTCGGAGATCTGCAGGCGATCCCGCAGGATGGTTTCCATGTCGCCGATCACCTCCTCGGTGATCCGCATCAGAAATTCGTTTGGCGCGAGTTGACAGACCACCTCGAAATTGATCGCGGTCGTTGCACCGGGCAAGGTGACGGAGAGCGGCGTGGCCGGTTCCCGCCGTGACTGCAAAATCAGACCGGAAACAGGCTCGGGCAGATTGGCGCCGACCAGCAGGCCATTCGGCAGAAAAGCCGTGATGAGGCGCCCCGCCTGCGGCGTCCACCACAGCAATGCGCCGGTCTCGTCCACCGCCAGCAGGAACCGTCCGGTGGAGTCGAGCGCAGCCTGCGCGCCATGGGCGATGCGAGCATTGGCCAGATGCACGCGGATGCGGGCCAGCAGTTCCTTCGGCACGATCGGCTTGGTGACGTAGTCGACGCCTCCGGCCTCGAACCCGGACACGACGTGATCAGTATCGGTCAACCCGGTCATGAAGATCACCGGCACATGCGCCAGAGCTTCGTCCTTCTTCAATTGCCGGCACGTCTCAAAGCCGTCCATTCCCGGCATCACCGCGTCGAGCAGGATGATATCCGGCGTGATCTGGCGCGCGATCGACAGGGCGCGATCACCCCGGAGCGCCACGAGTGCCGTGGAGCCGGACTGCTCGATGATCTCAGCCACCATGGCAACCGTCTGCGCGGAATCGTCGACGACCAGCACGATATTGCGCTGGGCCGGACTATGCTGGGGTTGCTGCATTGAGTTCATTGAGGGCCGCCTCCAGGGTGGTCGTCAGGGTATCGAGTTGGATATCGGCGGCCAGCGTTGCCAAACCACCGAGGAAGACGGCCGTCTGGGGATAGCGCTTGCCGAGTTCGTCGATCTTGGTCGTCACGCCGCGCACGAAGCCGATCCGGCACAGATTGAGCAATTCTTCCAGGTCGGTTCGCGGCGGAAACACCGCAGGCTCCGACGGCAACGCTTCGCTCGGCAGTGTCGTCATCGGCACGCCGTCGTGTGTCCAGACGATGTCTGTCGTCGCTGCAATCTTGTCGAGCACCGCCTCGACATCGAACGGCTTGACGATGTAGTCGTCGTGGTAGCGAAACGCATCTGATGCCGCGCGGTCCTCCGCGGCATCTGCCGAGACCATGATGATGGCGGCACTGACCGCCAGGTCTTCGCGCAGGGCGCGTGCGACATCCCAGCCGCTGAGCCCTGGCATCGAGATATCGAGAAGGATCACGTCGGGCTTCACTTGTTCGACGAGCCTGAGGCACGACGCGCCATCCGACGTCGCATAGACTGTGACGCCGAGCGGCGACAGCAGGTCTTCGATCAGCGTCCGGTGGCTCGCCTGATCGTCGGCGACGACCAGGGTCAGGCGCTTGCCGACGTAGCCCGTCACGCGCGCCCAGCGGCTCGCACGCGCCGGTTGGGCGGCGACGGAGGGCAGATGCAGCCGCACCGTGAAGCGGCTGCCTTCGCCGAGGCGGCTGCGCACGCTGAGCTCACCGCCGAGCACCTCGGTCATCAGCTTGGTGATGGTGAGGCCCAAGCCGGTGCCAGGCATCCAGGGACCATCGGGGTTTTCGATGCGCTCGAAAGGAATGAAAATCCGGTCGAGATCCTCAGGCGCAATGCCGATGCCGGTATCCTCGACCGCGATTTCGGCGACCTCGTTGCGGAACCGGAGGTCGAATCGGACGCCGCCGCTCACAGTAAACTTGATGGCATTGGACAGAAGATTGATCAGGATCTGACGCAGACGCTTTTCGTCGATGCGCACGAACCCCGGCAGCCGCTCGGCGCCATCGAAGTCGAACGAGATGCCCTTGGTTTCAGCCTGAAGGCGAAACATATCGACGATCTGCTCGAGAAACTCCGGGAAGGCGACGACGTCGCGCTGCAACTGCAGCCGGCCCGCCTCGATCTTGGTAATATCCAGAAGGCCCTCGACGAGACCGGCGAGATGCTCGCCGCTGAGGCGGATCGTGCGAATGGCCTTGGCCCGGTTGGCCGGGGCCACATCCTCGCGGTCGATCAACTGGGCATAGCCGAGGATGGTGTTCAGAGGCGTGCGGAATTCGTGACTGATGCCAGCGAGATAGCGGCTCTTGGCGAGGTTGGCCGCCTCCGCCACTTCCTTGGCTGATTGGAGCGCGCGGTCGGTCTGCCCGTGCGCGGCAATCTCCTGCATAAGCAGCTGGGTCTGACGGACAGATTCCTCCTGCGCGACCCGGCGGCTTTCGTGGCTGAGTACGAACAGCCAACACACGACGCCGGCAATCAGGACGAAGCCGAGGAAGGTCTTCAGCATGGCGCTGGCGATCAGCACGTCGCGCGGGCCGGTCTCGCGGATCGTCTGCCAGTAGACCGAGATCAGGACGGTACCGATGATTCCGCCGACGAGCAGCAGCAAGCCGAGATAATGGCCGAGACTGGAATTGAGCTGGGCGACGACGGGCTTCGGCAGAACATCCGCCATCGCATCGATGAGCTGCTCAGAGAGCCGGCTCTTCGACTTGCAGGCGTCGTTGCAGCGCGCGTCGAGCGTACAGCACAGCGAACAGATCGGACCGGCATAGATCGGGCAATGCGCCATGTCCTCGGTTTCGAATTCATGCTCGCAGATGCAGCAGCGCACCTGCAGGCGATCGGTCCATTGGTGCGGCGTGCGGGCGATATAGTACCGACCGCGCGTCGCCCAGGCGATCGTCGGGGCGACGACGAAGGCGGTCCCAAGGCTGATATAGGAGGCGAGCGCCATAGCGGTTTCGCCGAATGTGCCCAGTTGCGCGGCGATCGCGACGGCGCTGGCGGTGACCATGCTACCAAAACCGACGGGATTGATGTCGTAGAGATGTGCGCGTCGGAACTCGATGCCGCGCGGACTGAGGCCGAGTGGCTTGTTGATCATCAGGTCAGCCACGATCGTGCCGACCCAGGCGACCGCGACGAGGGCATAGAGCCCGAGCGTCGCCTCCAGGCTCTTGTAGATGCCGAATTCCATCAGCAACAGCGCGATCAGGACGTTGAAGATGACCCAGACGACGCGGCCAGGGTGGCTGTGGGTGAGCCGCGAGAAGAAATTCGACCAGGCGATCGAGCCGGCATAGGAATTGGTGACGTTGATCTTCAACTGGGAGACCACGACAAACACCGCTGTGACGCCAAGTGCGACGGCGGGGTCGTGGAAGACGTAGCTGAAGGCGACGGCATACATGTGCGTCGGCTCGGATGTGTCTATCGGCGCGACGCCATCACGCAGCGCGAGATAGGCCAAAAACGACCCGGCGCAGAGCTTCAACGTGCCGAGCACCGCCCAGCCAGGTCCGGTGGAGACGAGTGCGACCCACCAGGCCTTGCCGGATTTGCCGCTGTGACTGGGCAGGAAACGCAGGAAATCAACCTGTTCGGCGATCTGGGCGATGAGCGCGAACACGACGCTCGAGGCCGCGCCGAACAGCATGATATCGAAATGGTCATCCACATGGCCCATCCGGCCGGTGTAATGCGTCCAGGCTTCGATGGCGCGGTGATCGTAGATCGCGATGAAGATGAAGGGGATGAGGTGCAGTGCGATCCACACCGGCTGCGTCCACAGCTGAAACCGGCTGATGAAGGTGAAGCCGTAGGTCACGAGCGGGATGACGACCAGGGCACACAGGATCAGGCCGATATTTTCGGGCAGGCCGAGGCTCATCTCCAGGGCCTTGGCCAGGATCGTCGCCTCAATGGCAAAGAAGATGAACGTGAAGGATGCATAGATCAGCGAAGTGATCGTCGAGCCGAGATAGCCGAAACCGGCGCCGCGCGTCAGCAGGTCGATGTCGACCCCATTGCGGGCGGCGTAGTAGCTGATCGGAAAGCCGGTCAGGAACAGCAGCGTGCCGACAACCAGTATCGCTGAAATCGCATTGGTGAAGCCATAGGTGAGCGTGATTGCGCCGCCGATGGCCTCAAGCGCCAGGAACGAAATACTGCCAATTGCGGTGTTGCCGACCCGGAAAGATGACCAGCGGCGTGCCAATTTGGCTGTGAAACGCAGGGCATAATCTTCCAGCGTCTGGTTGGCGACCCATTTGTTGTAGTCTCGCCGCACACGCCCGATGCGCTGGTGTACCCCCATCCCGCTCTGCTCCGCGCCATGAATTGATCCTTGGTTCCCGATGACGTCTGCCCCAGGGACGCCATCGACGGTCCGCCTGAATGGCCATGCCATCGCCAAATCAAGCCGACATTTCGGGGTCAAAGCATTTTCTTTGCCAACCGGGTCTGTTGCGCGCCGTGGGTCTGAAAACGTGAAGATCAGACTTCTATGGCCGCCAGCGCGCGCCTCTGAGAGCAGATCCAGCGACTTATCCCCCCGCGAAGTTCGAATTCAGGAAAGTCTTCCTCCATATGCTTCTATCTGCAGGTTTTTCCAGCCCGGATTCTGGGCAATGAAAGATGAATAATTGAACAGAGCGAATTGCAAGGGATTCCAGTCCCTGCAAATACGTCATTTCACGCAACGCGCAGCACTGCAATATACGCCAAATGACGTAGCCGAGATCTAGCATTCGACGTACATCTTACTGCCATACGACGTATTGCTGCGGCGCACACGCACCGCCTAGCCTCATGCGGTCGGCCGGCAAGTGATCTGGACCGACCGCAACCCTTCATGCAGGAGGCAGCATGTCCAGTGACCCCACTCATTCCGAGCTTCCCGATCAACTGCGGCGCAAACTGCTCCTGGGGTTGGCCGCCGCACCCTTCGTCGGTCTCGCCAGCGGATTGACGGCCGGAAGAGCATTCGCAGATGTCCCTGCGACCTCCGTCGTCAATACGACCGGCCTCGCCGTCACCGATACGGAAGTCACCGTCGGCATCCTGCACTCCGTGACCGGCACGATGGCGATCTCGGAAACCGGATCGGTGGAAGCGGAAAAGCTTGCGATCTCGCAGATCAACGAGGCGGGCGGCGTGCTCGGCCGCAAGATCAAGTTCATCCAGGAAGACGGCGCCAGCGACTGGCCGACATTTGCGGAAAAGGCAAAGAAGCTTCTCGTCAACGATCACTGCGCCGCCGTCATGGGGTGCTGGACGTCGGCCTCGCGCAAGGCGGTTCTGCCGGTCTTCGAGCAGTACAACGGCATGCTCTACTATCCGACGTTCTACGAAGGTCTCGAGCAGTCGAAGAATGTCATCTACACCGGCCAGGAGGCCACGCAGCAGATCATCGCCGGTTTGGATTGGGTCAACAAGACCAAGGGCGCGAAGAGCTTCTACCTGCTCGGCTCCGACTACATCTGGCCGCGCACGTCGAACAAGATCGCCCGCAAGCACATCGAGAACCATCTGACCGGCTGCAAGGTGCTCGGCGAAGAGTACTTCCCGCTCGGCCACACCCAGTTCAACTCGGTCATCAACAAGATCAAGCTCGCCAAGCCCGACGTCATCTACGCCATCATCGTCGGCGGATCGAACGTCGCCTTCTACAAGCAGCTGAAGGCTGCCGGCATCGACCTCTCCAAGCAGACGCTGCTGACGATTTCCGTGACCGAAGACGAGATCGATGGCATCGGCGGCGAGAACATCGCCGGGGCGTTTGCCTGCATGAAATACTTCCAGTCGCTCGATAATCCCAACAACAAGGGCTTCGTGTCGGCGTTCAAGAAGATGTGGGGCGAAAAGACCGTCATCGGCGACGTGACGCAAGCCGCATACCTCGGGCCCTGGCTGTGGAAATTGACCGTCGAAAAGGCTGGCTCCTTCGATATCGACAAGATCGCGGCGGCTTCGCCCGGCGTCGAGTTCAAGGGCGCGCCAGAAGGCTACGTCCGTATCCACGAGAACCATCATCTCTGGTCGAAGACCCGCGTCGGCAAGGCACTCGCCAGCGGCCAGTACGAACTCGTCTACGAGACGGCGGACCTGGTCGAGCCGAACCCATTCCCCAAGGGTTATCAATGAGTTGATCAATCCACCGCCCGAGCCTCGCGCTCGGGCGGACCGGCTCGATGCTCATCCCCACGCTCGGCTTCACCGGCACCGGCGGCTGCGGGACTGATCCCCGCCGCATGACAACAGACTCACCGCATCAGGAGACACCCATGTTCTACGGCTTCTCCATCACCGACCTCACCAGCATCTTTGTGATGCAGGGGTTCGCGGGACTGATCCTGTTCTCGGTCTATGTGCTCATGGCGCTTGGTCTTGCGATCATCTTCGGTCAGATGGGCGTGATCAACATGGCGCATGGGGAGTTCATGATCCTCGGCGCCTATATGACGTATCTGACGTCGCAGCTGTTTCTGACCTTCGTGCCGGTCCTGTTCCCGGTCTATTTCTTCGTTGCCATGATCATCGCCTTCTGCGCCTCGGGGGCGCTCGGCATGCTCGTCGAATGGGCGATGATCCGCCACCTCTACAAGCGGCCACTCGATACGCTGTTGGCGACTTGGGGCCTCAGCCTGATCCTGCAGCAGGCCTATCGCTCGGTTTTCGGCGCGCGCGAAGTCGGCGTCGAACTGCCTGAGTGGATGATGGGTTCGCTGCAAGTGACCGATGGCATCGAGGTGCAGATCAACGGTCTGTTCGTCATGACGCTGACGCTCGGGATCACCGTTGCGGTCGGATACGTCATGTACTGGTCGCGCTGGGGACGCCAAGTGCGGGCAGTCATGCAGAACCGCGTCATGGCGGGCGCGGTTGGCATCGATACGGAAAAGGTCGACCGCTACACGTTTGCGCTTGGCTGCGGCATTGCCGGCGTCGCCGGCTCGGCGTTCACGATGATCGGCTCGACCGGGCCGACAGCCGGCCAGCTCTACATCGTCGATACGTTCCTCATCGTCGTCTTCGGCGGCGCTCAAAGCCTGCTTGGCACGATCCTCTCGGCGTTCTCCATCTCGCAGACGGACTCGACGCTCGAATTCTTCCTCTCCGGCTCTACGGCCAAAGTGCTGACGCTGCTCGGCGTGGTCTTCATCCTGATGCTGCGCCCGCAAGGCCTCTTCGTCCTCAAGATCCGCAAGTGAGGCCCCGCCATGGATAGACTCCTGTTCCTGAAGCGCTCCGAGGCCGTCGGACTTCTCGTCCTGATCACGCTCCTCGTTGTCGTCCTGCCGCTCAGCCTCGATATCTTCCGGCTCAATCTCGTCGGGAAATATCTGACCTATTCGTTTGTCGCTATCGGTCTTGTGCTTTGCTGGGGTTTCGGCGGGATCTTAAGTCTCGGCCAAGGGATCTTCTTTGGTCTCGGCGGTTATTGCATGGCGATGTTCCTGAAGCTGGAAGCTTCCAGCGTGGAGAACACCAAGATCCAGTCGACACCGGGCATTCCGGACTTCATGGATTGGAACCAGATCACCTCGCTGCCGTGGTTCTGGGTGCCATTCAAGAGCTTCCCGTTCACGCTCGCGGCCATTGTCATTGTACCGGCGGTGCTGTGCTTCATCCTGGGCACCGCGATGTTCCGGCGCCGCGTCGGCGGCGTCTATTTTGCCATCATCACCCAGACCGTCGCCGCGATCCTCACCATCCTGATCGTCGGCCAGCAAGGGTTCACCGGCGGCATCAACGGCATCACCGATCTGCGCACGCTACACGGCTGGGACATCCGCACCGATCACGCGAAATACATCCTCTACTTCGTCAATGTTGCTGCGCTCATCGCCTGCCTGCTGTTCGGTTACACCGTGCGGCATTCCAAACTCGGCCGAATCCTGGTCGCCATGCGCGACAAGGAGGATCGCGTCCGCTTCTCCGGCTATAGCGTCGCCGGCTTCAAGACCTTCATCTTCTGTCTGGCGGCGGTGCTGGCGGCGATCGGCGGGGCGATGTTCACGCTGCAGGTCGGTTTCATGTCGCCGTCCTTCGTCGGCATCGTGCCGTCGATCGAAATGGTCATCTACACGGCGGTCGGGGGGCGGTTGTCACTCCTCGGCGCGGTCTACGGCACGCTTCTGGTCAATGCCGCCAAGACGGCGTTTTCGGAGAGTTTTCCGCAGCTCTGGCTATTCGGGCTCGGCGGCCTGTTCATCGCGGTCGTGCTCGCCTTCCCGAACGGGTTGGCCGGCATCTACGACAGCTATGTCGCTCCCCACATCGCCGGCCTGTTCAAGCGTGGTCGGGCGCCAAAGCCCGGTTCCGGCGTGCCTCAATCAACGCCTGCCGAATAGGAGCGACGTCCATGAACGCGCAACACATCATCGGTCAGATGGCGCCCGACTTTCTGCTGTCCGTCGAAGCGCTGACCGTTTCCTTCGATGGTTTCAAGGCGGTCGACGACTTGTCGCTCTATGTCGACAAGAACGAGATCCGCGTCATCATCGGCCCGAACGGTGCGGGCAAGACGACGGTCCTCGACCTGATCTGCGGTCGCACCAAGGCGACGGAAGGGTCGATCAAGTTCAAGGGCACCGAACTTACGCGGCTGAGCGAGAACCAGATCGTGCTCGCCGGAATCGGCCGCAAGTTCCAGACACCGTCGATCTATGAAGACCTCACCGTATTCGAGAACCTGGAGATCTCGTTTCCGCGCGGCCGCTCGGTGTTCGGCGCGCTGACGTTTCGCCGCGATCGGGAGGTGATCGACCGCATCGAGGAGATCGCCGAGATGATCTTCCTGAAGGACGATCTTGAAAAGCGCGGCGAGTATTTGAGCCACGGCCAGAAGCAGTGGCTCGAGATCGGCATGTTGCTGATCCAGGACCCGGAACTGTTGATGCTCGACGAGCCGGTCGCCGGCATGAGCGTGTCTGAACGCAAGAGGACGGCGGAACTGCTGCACAAGATCATCAAGGGTCGGTCCGTGCTGGTGATCGAGCACGACATGAAATTCGTCGAGGACATCGCCCATCGGGTGACCGTGCTGCATCAGGGCAAGGTCCTGTCCGAGGGCAGCATGGAGCGTGTCAAGAACGATCCCAAGGTCGTGGAAGTGTACCTCGGTCATTGAAAGGGCGGCACATGTTGAACGTATCCAATCTGCACGTCGCCTATGGTCAATCCGAAGTCCTGCACGGTCTCGACTTCAAGGCGAAGCCCGCCGAGATCGTTGCGATCATGGGACGCAACGGCATGGGCAAGACCACGTTGATGAAGTCGCTGATGGGGATCGTGCCGACGAAATCCGGCAAGGTCTCGGTGGGCGAGACCGATGTCACCTCGAAGAAGAGCTTCGAGCGTGTCGCCAGCGGTCTGGCCTATGTGCCGCAGGGCCGGATGATTTTTTCCGCGATGACCGTCGAGGAGAACATCGAGACCGGCCTCACTGTGACGGGCAAGACGACCGTGCCGGAGGCCATCTACACGTTGTTTCCCGTGCTCCTGGAGATGAAGCGCCGCCGCGGCGGCAATCTCTCGGGCGGGCAGCAACAGCAGTTGGCCATCGCACGAGCGCTCGCCAGCAATCCCAAGGTCCTGCTGCTTGATGAGCCGACGGAAGGGATCCAGCCGTCGATCATCCGCGATATGGCGCGCACTCTGAAGCGTATTCGCGACGAGAAAGGGCTGTCGATCATCGTCTCGGAGCAGGTCCTCAGCTTCGCACTTGATGTCGCCGACCGCGTCCTGGTCATCGAGAACGGCGAGATCGTGCATGAAGACGCCAGGGAGAATGTCGACGAGGCCAAAGTCGCCAGCTTCCTGTCGGTGTGACGTCCGGAATTCGTCTTGGCTTTAGCCCGGTTAAGGGTCGGAGGAACACATGGCAGATACATTGATCAAGGTTGATCTGACGCAGTCTGCGTTCGACAACGACATGGTGCACAACCGCTGGCACCCGGATATTCCCATGGTCGCCTGGGTCAATCCGGGGGATGATTTCATCATCGAGACCTACGACTGGACAGGCGGCTTCATCAAGAACGATGATTCCGCCGACGATGTGCGCGACATCGACCTGTCGATCGTGCATTTCCTGTCGGGACCGATCGGCGTCAAGGGGGCCGAACCCGGCGACCTGCTCGTCGTCGACCTGCTCGACATCGGCGCCAAGGCGGAAAGCCAATGGGGCTTCAACGGCTTCTTCTCCAAGAACAACGGCGGCGGGTTCCTCACCGATCACTTCCCCGAAGCCCAGAAATCCATTTGGGATTTCAAGGGCATGTTCACCAACTCGCGGCATGTGCCGGGTGTCAATTTCGCCGGCCTGATCCATCCCGGCCTGATCGGCTGCCTGCCGGACAAGTCGCTGCTGGACACCTGGAACACGCGCGAGGTCGATTTCATCGCCACCAATCCGACCCGCGTGCCGCCGCTGGCCAACGCGCCCTTTGCCCCGACCGCGCATATGGGCCGGCTGAAAGGCGACCTGCGCGACTCGGCCGCCGCCACCGGCGCCCGCACCGTCCCGCCGCGCGAGCATGGCGGCAACTGCGACATCAAGGATCTGTCGCGCGGCTCGAAGATCTATTTCCCGGTCTATGTCGACGGCGCTGGCCTGTCGATGGGCGACCTGCACTTCAGCCAGGGCGATGGCGAGATCACCTTCTGCGGCGCTATCGAGATGGCCGGCTGGCTGCACCTGAAGGTCGACGTCATCAAGGATGGCATCGCGAAATACGGCATCAAGTCGCCGATCTTCAAGCCGAGCCCGATCACGCCGAACTACCGCGACTATCTGATCTTCGAGGGTATCTCCGTCGATGAGTACGGCAAGCAGCACTATCTCGACGTCAATGTCGCCTATCGTCAGGCCTGCCTCAACGCCATCGAATATCTGACCAAATTCGGCTACTCGAAGGCTCAGGCCTATTCGATCCTCGGCACGGCGCCGGTGCAGGGCCATATCTCCGGGGTCGTCGACATCCCGAATGCCTGCGCGACGCTGTGGATCCCGACCGAGATCTTCGAATTCGACATCAATCCGGGCTCGGCGGGGCCGACCAGGTTCCTCGACGGCTCGGTGACGATGCCGTTGTCGCCGGATCTCTAGGCCGATTCATGCCGAGATGTGCGGTCCCGGCCCGATATGCGCCGCAGAGCGGCAATCCGGGGCTCCAGCGAGCGCCCGGATTGCCTCTTTCGCCCTTGACCCCCAACGCGACTTGACGTCAACGCCAACAGGGAAGACGTGCCATGCCCGTCTATGATTACCTCTGCCCGGTGTGCGGGCCCTTCACCGACATGCGGCCGATGTCAGCCTATGCGGCTCCCTGCGATTGCCCCGACTGCGGCACCTCGTCCGAGCGGGCCTTCGTCACCGTGCCGGCGGTGCTTGGCATGACGAGCGCCAATCGCATCGCACACGCCACGAACGAGAAAAGTCGGCACGAGCCGACGAAATCGACGTCAGGCAAACACGCGCCCGGCTGCGGATGCTGCTCGGGCAAGTCCAAGGCGGGCGTGTTCCGCGCGGATGGCGCCAGGACCTTTCCGTCGGCGCGCCCATGGATGCTCAGTCATTGACCTTGGCAACCAATGATGGGAGCTTCGAGGGTGTTCTCTCGACGATTCACAGCGTCTGATTGAGGTTTATTGGGGTCTTTCAGAGGCCGTTTTGGACTTCGGGCTGCCCGTTTCCCCAGGGCGCGCGAATATGATTCATACTCTGGATGTGGACGGCCGCTACGCCGCCACAGATAAGCGCGCTCCCCGCCGGCTTCGCTACGCCGACGCACCTGCACCACGCCCTAGGACCCGATCGCTTTGGGAAGCTGACCGGGTCACTGCGATATGGCAAGCGGGGCACTCTGACGCGGAAATCAACACTCG